>NZ_ATUO01000001.1 GCF_000420245.1 Psychromonas hadalis ATCC BAA-638
CAAAAGCCCCCGGAAACACATTTCAGCAAAATAAACATTTGAAATGTATCCTCAACAGGAGCAGTGAACTCTACAATTTGGGTACAGACTTATACCAATCCGCCTAAGTAACTGATCGTTTTTACTGGTTTAAATGACTAATATCTGCGTTGCATTCAATCGCAATAGCCGGCTATTACTCAATCATGCGCCTTGACCTTAGTCATTTACCCTGCGTAAAACCTGATCATTATATTAAGCGGAATGGTATTATACTGTTAAATCTTTCATTAAGTCTTCAAGCACATCAGCCTGCATATTAAGCTGCTGTACCTCTGTAGCCGACTGAGTGATCATTTCAGCAACTAAACTCGATTGACTACGTACCTGCTCGACATCGGAAGCGATGTTATCAGCTACCGCTCCCTGCTCTTCTGCGGAGGCCGCAATTTCAATGCTACGATCAGCAATGTATTGATTTTTCTCTGCTATTTTCTGAATGTCACTATTAACAGTATTCATATGTTGTTCACTCAATTCAGAATTATTGACGGTTTGGTGCATTACCTTCATTAATCCTTGGCTATTGCCTTGTAGTGACTCAATCATCTTTTTGATCTCCACCGTAGCTTGTTGCGTTCTACCCGCCAACGTACGCACTTCATCGGCGACAACAGCGAAACCACGACCTTGCTCACCAGCCCGCGCAGCTTCGATGGCTGCATTTAATGCCAGTAAATTTGTTTGTTCAGAGATAGAGTTAATGGTCGTCACTACATTGTCAATTTGCGCAGCATCGTTATCCAGTTTTGCTACAGCATCTGCGGCTGAATTGATTTCAGAGGCTAATTGCTTTATCGCATCAAGTGTTTGATCGACATGTGTCAGACTCTCAGTTGTTGTTTGCATTGCCTCGCTAGTCTGGATAGAAGTGTTGTGCGCGTGACGAGCCACTTCACGGATTGAGCTGGCCATCTGTTCGGTTGCACTGGCTAAAGAATCTATACGTTCTTGCTGTTGGCGAGATAACGCTTCATTCTCGTTACTACGTTGACGCAACTGTGCGCTAATTTGCTTGATCAATGCGATAGCTTCCTGCGTTGCTTTTACCAGCTGTTGTTCGCGAACAGAAACACGATCAATCGTTTGTGCTATTAGATTAAATTCATTTCGGGCTGGCGCATAACCAATACGAGAAGCCAGGTCGCCATCGGCAAGACGGTGTAATGCATCATAAATATTAAATAATGCTCCGCCCATAAAGGTCATAATGTAATAAAGGGATAATGAGATGAGTAAGCATGATGCGATGATAATGCTGATATGAGCAATACTAAGTTTACTGAGTAAGCTTGGCTGCACTTGAGTTGTTAAACTGTAGTTAGCATCCTTTACCTCAGTTGTATTAACGCCCTTTGACCCCACCTGAATACTGCTGTTAGCAAGGATACGCGTAACATCGTTTTCAGACAGGTCTGATTGCGATATCAAGTTAGAAATCGTATTCATGTTCTGCAGTAACAACTGTTCTTGTTGCTGCTGAGAAGCATTTATTAGCGCTAAACTGACCATGATGATCGCGAGAAGTGGCATAAAAAAGAGGAATAAAAAATTTTCTTTAATTTTTACATTTACCAAATATTGATCAATCCAACGAAATGCGACTTCTTTCATTATTTTTACTTCCTTATTAATGCCATTATTAATGACTCCATTTTCAAGTGGAGTCTATTGTTATATTCACAACTATCAATACAGGAACAGATCAATTATTTTGAGCTTGTATTGATAGTTTGGTTGTAAAATTATTTTGTATTTTGATTCTTTTCCCGTCCACAACGGTCAAAGAGATCCAAATATTTTCATAATTACATGCAAGCTTTAGCCCTCACAGTGAGAGAACCCAGTGGCAGTCTCGATAAAATCAACTTCATTTCCGCTTTTTTATTTTACGGAAGAGCCTTGGCACTTAAACATAAACACAATAAATTTAAATTAGTTTATTTTAATAATCCAATAAAAAGTGTGAGCCATAGCAAGGGAATAATATGAAAAGCAACTTCTGTAATAGTGCTAACAAAAAGTGTTGTTTTTTCTCTTTGCATGGCGTTATATAGAGAATGTTTAATTTGTAAATAATCTCTGATTAACAAGTAAATATTCTTCAAAGAAAGCCGACACCTGACTTGGTAATCGTTTATGAGTTAATTATTCTTTAGGCATAAATATTATATACCCGTTATCATTCAATGTGCAAAGTTCAGCAAGTATTGAAGTTTAAGTGGCGATGATTTTTGCACGATATCGATTATTAAAAAGCAAAGAAAAAACAGTTTAATCTTGATTTATAAGGAGTGACTATATATGTCCCCGATTAGTTTCTAAAGGAATTGATTGAGCAAGAAAAACGCAAATGGAAAGTAAGGCTCGCTCCAAATTGGTCTGTTGACCTATGGAAAGGTTTGGATTATTCTAACATAGCAACAAGGTAAACCCTCTGCCACAATAACTAAACATTCTACTGAATGAGCTCGACGAACTATAATCAAAACAGACGTAAAATCCTCACCTATAAGTGCTTGCCATTCGTGGGTAGTTAATTATTCAATGCTAACCTTGCTAGCAAAACAGAGGCGTTTTACCTTCATCATTGCACAACGATAGGGAAAATAACATGACCTTAAAATGGATAGACTCTTTAGAAGTAGCATTAGCTTTAATCGACAAATACCCTAAACAAGATCCTGTATTGCTTCATTTTACTGAGTTACGTGAATGGATTTTAGCGCTCGATGAGTTTGATGATGATCCTAAACATTGCAGTGAACGTATTTTAGAAGCAATCCAGCAGTGTTGGATTGAAGAGTTATAAAACAGATTATTTAAGATAAACGCAAGCCTTAGCTTGCATTTTTGTTTATTAGAAAGGGAAAACAATGACTAACTTTTTTTTTGTATCACTGAGTTTTGAACCCGCTTCAGCAGTTTGGGGTGATAATGCGCTATTAAGTTTCGCTGAAGCACACGCGGTTATCCATCTGGATAAAAATAAAAATCTGTTTCGCCAAGTACAAACAGCTGCGCGCAAATTAGATGGTATGTCATTACAGAGTATTAAGTTACAAGGCGAAGCGTGGGATTGTGAGTTGCGCTGGGCATTTAGCCAAGGACTGTTTAACGCTAAAAAAGGGGCAAAACTGCATTTTGGTGAAATAGATGAAATACAATTACAAACGCTAACGTCTCGTAAATTGATTGTGGAATGGGTACGCAATACCATCAACCTCGGACCTGAGGCGCTTTCACCTGAATTGTTATGTGATAAATCGGCTGATTTAATTAAACATGTTTTACCTGATAATAATTTTATCCAATATCATATTATCAGTGGTGAACAACTCAATGAACAAGGTTTTCAAGGAACTTATCAAGTGGGTAAAGGCAGCGTTCGTGCCCCTGCAATGTTACAGCTTGACTATAATCCTACGGGTGATGAAAATGCGCCTGTTGAGTATGCACTAGTGGGTAAAGGGATCACTTTTGACTCTGGCGGTTACAGCTTAAAACCAAGTGCGGGGATGGCGGTGATGAAGAGTGATATGGGGGGGGCTGCCACTTTAGCAGGCGCATTAGCATTAGCGATTGTTAATGGTTTAGATAAACGTGTGAAGCTCTATCTTTGTTGTGCTGAAAACTTAGTGAGTGGTAATGCTTTTAAATTAGGAGATGTGATCACCTATAAAAATGGGGTGACGGCGGAAGTATTAAACAGCGATGCAGAAGGGCGTTTAGTATTGGCCGATGGATTGCTTGCCGCGCAGCAAGATAACCCTAAAAAAATCATCGATGCAGCTACATTAACAGGCTCTGCCAAAATGGCAGTAGGACGTGATTATAACTGCGTGTTAACCATGGATGACCAATTCGCACAATTGGCCAGTGACAGCGCCAAACAAAGTCATGAGATGTTATGGCGTTTGCCTTTTGAAGATTTTCACTTACAACAAATTAGCTCTTCCTTTGCAGATATTGCCAATATCCACAGTGGTGAAGGCATGGCGGGCGCATCTACGGCTGCTGCTTTTTTAGCTAAATTTGTAAAAACACCCGAAAAAAACTGGTTACACTTTGACCTCTCAGGCAGTTATCAAATAGGTGAAAATGGTTTATGGGCTGCTGGTGGCAAGGGTCATGGTGTGATGATGATCAGCGAGATATTACTCGCTTAAACGGTTAAATTTTATCTCAATGAAAAACACGGTTTTACCGTGTTTTTTTGTGTATAATGCCTCCCATTTATTTTCCGAAATAATTTACCTAAATTCAGAGAGCCAACGCCATTATGCAAACGATTCAAAGTTACTTCATCCCAACCGCTAAAGGTTTAGCCCCACTGCTTGAAGCAGAGCTAAGAGAGATGGGTATTGAAACCCCCAAACAGATGAGTGGCGGTGTTAGCTTCGAGGGATCATTAGAGCAAGGTTATCAAGTCTGTTTATGGTCACGCTTTGCGTCACGCGTATTACTTAAACTCAGTGAATTCAAAGTGATTACCACGTTGGATCTTTATCTGGGGTGTAGCAATATCCCATGGGAAGAACATTTTGATATTAACAGCACATTTTCAGTCGATTTTTCAGGGGCTAACGATGAAATTCGTAATACCCAGTTTGGCGCACTGAAAATTAAAGATGCCATTGTTGATAGATTCCGAAAAAAGTTTGATGAACAGCGTCCTAATGTTGAAAAACGCGATTCAGATATCCGTTTTAATGGCCGTTTATGGAAAGATAAAGTTTCTATCTATCTGGACTTGTCAGGATCTCCATTACATCTTCGTGGCTATCGTACTATTGCCGGTGAAGCGCCTTTGCGTGAAACATTAGCTGCAGGTATTGTGAAACGCAGTGGTTGGAAAGGTGAAGCCTTGCTTGATCCTATGTGTGGTTCGGGTACGTTAATTATTGAAGCAGCAATGATGGCACTGAATATTGCACCGGGTTCAATGCGTTCTCGTTTTGGTTTTGAAAAGTGGAAAAAGCATGATGATGAATGCTGGAAAGCCTTAAAAACATCGGCACAGGTTTATGGTAAACGTGCTGTTAAAGATTGCACTGAAAAATTCTTTGCTTCTGATTTGAGTCAAGAGATGATTCGTATCGCCAAGCAAAATGCACAGCGTGCAGGTGTAGCAGAGCTAATTGAATTTTCTGTTCAAGATGCGAAAAAAGTGTTGCCTGCACCAGAATTAGAGACAGGGTTACTTATCTCAAACCCACCATACGGTGAGCGTTTAGGTGGTTTCAGCGATACCATTACGCTTTACACTGAATTAGGCGCTCATTTTAAAGATGCCTTTGCAGGTTGGAACTTATCGATGTTTGCGATGGACACTGAACTATTAAGCTGTTTAGGCATGCGCGCAGGTAAAAGCTTTAAATTCTTCAATGGTCCTATTGAATGTGTGCTTAAAAACTACCGCATATCTCCTAAGCGTAATGTTGAAGCCGTGCTAGCGCCTGTTGTTGAGAGCAGTAACGATAAAGTCTACAAAGATAACAACGAAGATAAATATGCAAAGCGTAGTCAAAAACACAGTGAGAATACTGAAAAAGTTGAGGCAATAAACCCGTGGACTATGGGTAGAGGTGAAGAGGGGCAAGGTGATGAAGCTGAAAATGTTGATAGCTTTGAAATGGGCCAAGAAACAGAATCTGAAATTGTTTTCAAAGAAGCTCAACAAATTAAACCTGCTATTTATAGTGAAGCATTTGCCAACCGTTTAACTAAAAACCTTAAGAAAATAGAAAAGTGGGCAAAACGTGAAAACGTTGAATGTTACCGCATGTATGATGCTGATTTGCCAGAATATAACGTAGCGATTGACCGTTACGGTGAATATATCATTATTCAAGAGTACCGTGCACCTAAAGAGATTGAGCTTGGTAAAGTGCGTCGTCGTTTCTTAGATGTTGTTTCAACCGTGCGTTACATGCTTAATATTAGCGATGATAAACTGGTTATTAAAGTGCGTGAACGCCAAAAAGGGCGCAAGCAGTATGAGAGACTCGATGCAAAAAAACAATCCCTTATTATGCATGAAGGACAAGCCAAACTGATTGTTAATCTGCAAGATTACTTAGACACAGGTTTGTTTCTTGATCATCGTCCTATCCGTTTACAAATTGCAAAAATGGCGCAAGGCAAAGATTTCTTAAACCTATTTTGTTATACCGCAACGGCGTCAGTACATGCCGCTTTAGGTGGCGCAAAATCAACCACCAGTGTGGATATGTCCAACACCTATTTAGCATGGGGTGAGAAAAACTTTGCTGAAAATGGTATTAAAGGTAAGCATCAGTTTATTCAACAAGATTGTATTAAATGGTTACAACATGCACATGAAATGTATGATCTGATTTTTATTGACCCTCCTACGTTTTCAAATTCAAAACGGATGAAAGAGATCTTCGATGTACAAGACGATCACGTGAGTTTGTTAACCGATGCGAGTAAACGTCTGAATGACGGGGGAGAGATCATCTTCTCTAATAACAAACGTAACTTTAAATTAGATGTTGAAGCAATTAAAGCACTGGGTTTCTATATCAAAGATATCTCTAAAGCCTCTATTCCAGAGGACTTTAAACGTAATCAAAAAATCCATCAATGCTTTATTTTAACCAAGCATGACTAATCGTTTAAGGTTTTATTATACCGATGGCTGTCATCTTTGTGATGACGCTTTGGTGTTATTAGCGCAACTCAATCTGACTTTTGTGAAAGTTGATATTGTTGAAAAACAGGCTTTGATTGCGTTATATGGCACACTTATTCCCGTTGTAGAAAATGAATCTGGATCAACGTTAAATTGGCCTTTTTCGCTACAACAATTACAAAATTTTATATCTAACCAAAAAGGTTAGATGTTTACTTAAATAAAATAAATGCTCAGGGCTAAGCCATTTACGCTTAATTCAAGGCGGAAAAGCGCCAGTTTAGTTTTTTAAATGAGCCTTTTTCAACGCAGAAGTTAGCTTAAATGGCGACGAGCTGAATAATTTATAAAAGAGAATTTAATGGCTTTATTAACATTACATAATGCAGAGCTTGCTTTTGGCGAGCATCCTCTGTTAAACAAAACCAACTTAGTGATCGAACCCAATGAACGTGTTTGTTTAGTGGGTCGTAATGGCGCAGGAAAATCAACGCTCTTAAAAGTATTAGATGGCCGTATTCAGCTTGATGATGGCTCACTGCTTATCAATACTGATGTTAAAATTGCGCGTCTTGAGCAAGATCCACCGAGTGCAAACACTATGACCGCTTACGATTTTGTGGCCTCTGGCATGGATGAAGTAGGAGACGTTTTAAAAGCCTATCATCATCAACTAATTGTGATTGAAACCGATTGCAGCGAAAAACAGCTTAATAAATTAGCACACTGGCAAGAGAAATTAGACCAGCTTGATGGTTGGCAGTTAGACAGTAAAATCAATCAAATCTTAGACCGTTTAGCTATCTCTCCTGATGTTTGTTTAAACGAACTGTCGGGTGGTTGGTTGCGCAAAGTGGCACTGGCGAAAGCGCTAGTGAACGATCCTGATTTACTGCTTTTAGATGAGCCGACTAACCATTTAGACGTAGGTACCATTGAATGGCTTGAGCAGTTTTTATTAAGCTTTAAAGGCTCTATTATTTTTATCAGCCATGATAGAGAGTTTATCCGCCGTTTATCGACCCGTGTTATCGATATTGACCGTGGTAATTTAAGTTCTTGGCCGGGTGGTTACGATGAATACCTTATCGCTAAAGAGGAAGCGTTACGTGTTGAGGAGGAGCAAAATTCTGAGTTTGACCGTAAATTAGCGATTGAAGAGAAGTGGATCCGCCAAGGTATTAAAGCGCGTCGTACTCGTAATGAGGGGCGTGTACGCGTGCTAAAAGCATTGCGTAATGAGCGTGCTGCTCGTCAAAACGTGCAGGGTAAAGCTAAAATCAATATCGATGTATCGAATCGCTCAGGTAAAATCATCTTTGAAGCTGAGAATGTCTCGTACAGTTATGGTGATCTGTGTATCGTAAAAGATTTCACTACCACAATTATGCGTGGTGATAAAATAGCCTTTATCGGTCGTAATGGTTGTGGCAAAAGTACGATGTTAAAACTATTTTTAGACCAAATTCAACCTGATTCAGGTGTCCTGAAATGTGGTACTAAATTAGAAGTGGCTTACTTTGACCAATACCGCGATACCTTGGATCCTGAAAAATCGGTAATGGATAATTTAGCAGAGGGCAGGCAAGAGGTTGAAATAAATGGTCAGAAACGCCATGTTTTAGGTTATTTGCAAGACTTTTTATTCCACCCTGTGCGCGCAAGAACACCTGTTAAAGCACTCTCTGGTGGTGAAAAGAATCGTCTTTTACTGGCCAAAATTTTCTTAAAACCCAATAACTTATTGATTCTTGATGAACCAACCAACGATCTTGATGTCGAAACGCTGGAGTTATTAGAAGAGTTATTAGCAAATTATAAAGGCACATTGTTATTAGTGAGTCATGATCGTAGTTTTGTTGATAATACTGTCACCCATACTTGGTTCTTTGATGGCAACGGCAATATCGAGCAGTTTGTTGGTGGTTTTACAGACGCTGCCCGTCATAAAGCACAAAGTGAAGCACCTGTTGCTGTTGAGAAAAAAGAGAAAGTAGTTGTTAAAGAAAAATTGACTAACAAAGCCACCAAAAAATTATCTTACAAGATGCAACTTGAGTTAGATGCACTACCAAGAGAACTGGAACAGTTAGAAGAGAAAGTTGAAGCACTACAATTGATGATCAATACGCCTGAGTTCTTTACTAAAGATAAAAAAGATGCGGATAAATTCCTCGCTGAGCTTGCGGAAAAAGAACAAAAACTAGACACCGCATTTGAGCGTTGGGAACATTTAGAAGAGTTACAAAACGGAGAATAACGTTAGATGAAATTTAAAGTAACGGTTGCCTCATTGGCACTATTAATGGCAAACAGTGTTTACGCACAAAATTTGCCCTATTACACGGTTGAAGAGATCGGTGTTACTGCTGATGGCGCGTTGTATGGGCCTTTTCCTGTGGCGATGGCAACGTCAGAGGATGAGGCGCTTATCGCGACCTATTCGATGAAAGCGTCATTATCGACAAATATTGATATTGGTCTACCGTTCACTTTTAATCGTGAGTGTCAGTACGATGATGAACTTTGTGAATTGGAATTTGAGGGCAGTGAAACAGCAGGACAACATAGCTACGAAAATGCTTATCAAGCCTGGCGTAATGCACAGTCGTATGTGGCGAAATACGGTCATCGTTATACAAGTTATATGTTTGGTAATGTCGGCGATACATCTATACAACCCTTTGATTCAGGAGAGGGAAATACAGATGTAAAAGTGACTGATGTTTATATCAGTGATAGTGAAGAAAAGTTTGTGATTGGTTACTCCTCTGCGCCTTATAACACTGGAAAACGTGATTTTGTTCGCCGTGCATTTATTCAATCGTTAGATGGAAGTCTGGTAACACAATTGTTACCGACACCTTTTACCGCTGATAATGGAAAATATAATGACAATGGTGGCTTTAGTAGCGCTTACAAAATTACAAAATTAAAAAATGGAAAGGTATTAGTGATTGGTCATGCGAGTGTCTCTTATCCTCGTGATAACGTAGATTATTTTAATGACTGTTATAAGAGTGATGAAGATGATGAACGTTACAACATTAATGAACTTGTACGTTGCCCTGGGTTTGATACCCAAGCGTGGACTTGGGATGTGACGGATATTGTTAATGGGAACACGAGTGATAAAGAGTTGACAGGCACCGCATTAGCATCAAATTGGCTAGATAACCGTGGTGGCAATGCAACTTTTAGTGCCAATGCGTTTGATATTAATCGCACGGGTATCGCTGTCGGCGCTTCTACTTTTGAATTTCACAATAATGATGAGGGGGCACGTCAACGCGCTATTATAATGCCACTTGTTAATGGAAAGTATGGAGAGCCTGTTGAGATAAAAGCTGTCACCAATGATATTGAAGATCAAGAAGATTGGATCTACAACACCTGGGCATTAACTATTTCAGAAGCGGGTATTATTACCGGCAATCGTGAGTATGAAGCGGCCAAAGGGCGTAACAAAGCAACTGAGTTTTTTGTTTATAACAATAAAACGGGCGCAATTAGCTTTCCGCTGAAAGATAAAAAAGTAGCCACTAAAAAACAAAGTCTTGAAAGTGGGAGTCAAACTATTAGTAAAAGTGGCGCCAATAGCCGCGTTTATGCTGCCAATAAAGATAATTGGATGGTTGGTGCAGTGGATGACTTTGATCAAGTTGATCCCGTTTATTATGGTAGCCCACGTAGCCAAACTGCATTTTTGTTTGATAACAGTACAAATCAAGCGTGGTTGATGAACGATCTGATTTGTAAACGTATTGATGGTGTGGTTGTACAAGATGAGTTAATTCGCATTCGTAGTGCGCGTGTTATTAGTGATTCAGGTGTTGTACTTGCAGAAGGATTTAGATACCCAAATGCAGAGGATTACAAAATCAAAATTAATGGTAAACAGGTTGCTTTTAAATTAACCCCTAATCCTGCGGTATCATCACCAAACGATAGCCCTAACTGTTGGGAATCATCACTGCTTAAAAGTAATGAAGAGCCTTATGAACGTCAAGGTGGTGCAACATTGTGGTTATGGATTTTTGCTTTGCCACTGCTCTTTATCCGCCGTTTTAAACGGTAAATAGAGTAAGTTTTGCTATTAAGGCCTATTAATATTTTGTTGATAGGCCTTTTTTTTCAAATTAATTTCAGCTGTCATTAAAGTGTCACAGAAAGTGTGCATATTAGTCACATCACCAAGAGGAAGACCTCTTACCCTTTACTTAATAAAATAAATATCTATCGGAGCAAGAATGAAACTTAAAAAATTAGTAACCGCGATGGCACTTAGCGCATCATTATTTGCAGTTGCAACTCCTGTGGCAGCTAGCTCACTACCAAGTTATGAAAAAGTAAGTGGCATCTCAGGAAACCTTTCTTCGGTTGGCTCTGATACGCTTGCAAACATGATGACCTTTTGGGCGGAAGAGTTTCAACATAATTACCCAAATATCAACATCCAAATTCAAGCCGCTGGCTCTTCAACGGCGCCACCTGCGTTAACGGAAGGTACTTCTCAGTTTGGCCCAATGAGTCGTAAAATGAAATCTAAAGAGATTGAAGCGTTTGAAAAACGTTACGGTTACAAACCAACGGTCGTACGTGTTGCTATTGATGCGCTTGCCGTGTTTGTAAATAAAGACAATCCAATCAAAGGGTTAACCATTAAACAAGTCGATGCAATTTTCTCTGCAACACAAAAATGTGGTAATGACAAAAATGCAACACGTTGGGCGGATGTGGGTCTAACAGGCGGTTGGGCTGCCAAAGATATTCAACTTTTTGGTCGTAACTCAGTATCGGGTACGTATGGTTATTTCAAGAAAAAAGCACTGTGTAAAGGTGATTTTAAAAATACTGTGAACGAGCAACCGGGCTCAGCGTCAGTGGTACAGTCTGTTGCTTCTTCGCTGAACTCAATCGGTTACTCTGGTATCGGTTATAAAGTTGCAGGTGTGAAAGCGGTTGCACTGTCTAAAAAAGGCGGTCCATTTGTTGAAGCAACAATGGAAAACGCGCTCACCGGTAAATACCCGTTATCACGCTTTTTATATGTTTACGTGAACAAGCACCCAAACAAACCTCTTTCTCCACTACAAGCTGAATTTTTACGCATGGTATTGTCTCAGCAGGGGCAAGCGATTGTTAAAAAAGATGGTTACATTCCATTGCCAACGAAAGTGGCGCTGAAAGAACTGGCTAAATTGGGTCTTTAACTTTTATCAATAATTCTTACTAATAAAAACAGCGCATTAGCGCTGTTTTTTTTTGTGTTTTTTGTATACTTACCAGCATCTCTCCCGATATATAAGGCAGGTGCTTGTGTTTCAAGTTTATCATTCTAATCAACTTTCTCTTTTAAAAGATCTGCTTGTTGCGCTGATGCAGCAATCTCCCCTTGAAAATCCCTTTGATAATGAAACCGTGTTGGTACAAAGCCCCGGCATGGCGCAGTGGTTGCAACTTGAGATAGCGAGTTCAACAGGGATTAGCGCCAACATTGATTTTCCTTTGCCAGCCAGTTTTATCTGGCAACAGTTTAAACAACTGCTTAATGACGTGCCTGAAAGTAGCCCTTTTAATAAGATGTCGATGACGTGGCATATTATGCAACTGTTACCTGAGTGTTTACAGGATGATGATTTTTCTGCATTGAAACGCTATCTTGAAAATGACGGTGAATGTCGTAAACGTTTCCAGTTGAGCCAAAAAATAGCGGATATATTTGACCAATATTTAGTGTATCGACCTGAGTGGATCGACAGCTGGGATCAAACAACAGAGAGTGAAATTAGCGAGTGGCAAGCTGAAAACCCTAAAGCAACACCGTTATGGATAGAGGAGCAACGTTGGCAAGCGAAATTATGGAAAAAGCTTAGTGATAAAATTGAGTTGAATTTTAGCGAGCAGGGTAAAGCTTATCATCGTGCAGGCTTGTATAAAGCCTTTTTAAGCAAGCTTAACAGTGCAGATAAACTCACCCATCTACCTAAACGTATTTTTGTTTTTGGTATTTCTTCATTGCCTGAATCTTATCTGCAGGCGCTATTAGGTTTATCAAAGCATTGTGATGTGCACTTTTTATTAAATAATCCTTGCCGTTATTATTGGGCCGATATTGTTGATCCTAAACTGCTGGCCAAACGTTTTGCTTTAAACCGCCAAAAATTAACTGTGACGCAGGGTAAAATTAAAAACCTCAATGATTCTAGTTGGCAAAAAGATGAAACACATCGAACATGGGCGCTCAGTGAAGATGAATTCAGTGAAGTGGGTAATCCATTACTTGCTTCGATGGGAAAAATGGGCCGTGATTTCCTTTATCAGTTATATAGCCTTGAGCAAAACGAGATTGATGCTTTTGTGGATATTAACCGTGATAGCTTATTGCACCACATCCAAGCGGATATCTTAGACTTACAAGATAGCAGTCAAGCGCTGAGTTTACAGGCTGATAAACACATTGTTATCGACAAAAATGATCATTCGCTGAGTTTGCATTTAACCCACAGTATTATGCGTGAAGTTGAAGTGTTACACGATAATTTGCTCACTATGCTCAGTGAAGATAGTGAATTGACCCCCAAAGATATTATAATTATGGTGCCTAATATCGACCAGTATGCACCTTACGTACAAGCGGTGTTTAGCAGTGTTGAGGGAAACCGTCGTATTCCATTCACTATTTCTGATATGAGCGCGCAACAAGAAAATCCTATATTAGTCAGTTTTTTACAGTTGTTAAACCTGAATCAAAGCCGTTATACCCGCGAAGATATCCTCAGTTTGTTAGAAGTGCCTGCGATTTTACAGCGCTTTAAACTCTCTCAAGCAGACTTTGTACTGTTACAAAAATGGATCAATGAGAGTGGTATCCGTTGGGGGCTCAATGAGCGCAGCAGTGAGCAGTGGGACTTGCCTAAGCTTTCACAAAATAGCTGGTTATTTGGTCTAAAACGTATGTTACTCGGTTATGCAATGGGTGATGAGCTGTTTGCAGATATCTCTCCCTATGATGATATTGAGGGATTGCAGGGAGAGTTGCTGGGTCGTTTTATCGATTTTATCGAGGTTTTAATTGCACTTGAAGTGCGCTTGAAATCTCCCTATCAGGCATCACAATGGCAAGCTTTTATCTACCAACTCATTGATGATTTTTATCTTGAAGATGATGAAAACAGTGATCTGTTTACCCTTATTCGTGAGCAGGTTGATAAGTTAGTGACGGGC
The DNA here is from genome assembly GCF_000420245.1 of Psychromonas hadalis ATCC BAA-638. Lineage (GTDB taxonomy): Bacteria > Pseudomonadota > Gammaproteobacteria > Enterobacterales > Psychromonadaceae > Psychromonas > Psychromonas hadalis. Next base: position 13,925 of record NZ_ATUO01000001.1, read on the forward strand.
ACAACGGATGCACAGTTTGATGAGCCTATTTCACTGTTTGTATTGCTTGAATTTCTTAATGATAACCTTTCTGCACAGTCTAATAGTCAGCGTTTTTTAGCGGGACAAGTGAACTTTTGCACTTTGATGCCGATGCGCTCTATCCCGTTTAAAGTGGTGTGTCTGTTAGGCATGAACGACGGTGTTTATCCACGTAATATTGTGTCGATGGGGTTTGATTTGATGGCAGGTCATCGAAAACGTGGCGACAGATCTCGCAGAGAAGAGGATCGTTACCTGTTTTTAGAAGCCTTATTATCAGCACAAAACCGTTTGTATATCAGTTATATTGGCCGAGATATTAATGATAACAGTGAAAAAATGCCGTCGGTATTAGTGGCTGAATTACTTAACTATTGTACGCAAAGTTTTGTTTTAGCCGATAATCTTAATGATAAAAGTAGTGTTGCCAGTAAGATGCTATTAAAAGCTATTTGTAAAAATTATCCGATGCAAAGCTTTAGCGAGTCTTATTATATGGGTGGTGTTAAAACCTATAACCCTGTTTGGTGGCAAGCGATACAAACTGAAAAAAGGGTAGAAAAAACAGATAAAGAGGATCTGTTACAAACGATTCCACTGGCAGAGCCTTTGATTGAGGTGCAACTGTTACACCTGAAACAGTTCTTAAAACATCCTTGTAAAACATTTTTTAATCGCCGTTTAGACATCTATTTTGAACTTGATACACATGAACAAGATAACGATGAGCCTTTTTCATTGGATAACTTACAGCAGTATCACCTTAAAGAGCAACAGTTTGAAACCGCGCTTGAAGGGCGCTCTCTACCTGATTTGTTTGAAGGGATAAAAGCCACTGGGGAGTTACCTGTGGCCGAGTTTGCACCTTTAGCTTTTAATCGTGATTTACAAGCGATGAAAGATCTGGCTGATATTACCGCTGGTTATTTTGTTGGTGAGATAGAAACCGTTACGGTGGATATACAATTCGCTGAAAAACGACTATTAGGTGAGCTAAGCGATCACTGCGAAAATGGTCTAGTGCGTATTAAAACAGGGGGCATAAAAGGCAAAGAGATATTAACTTTGTGGCTTGAACACCTTTGTTACTGCATTACCCACGGTGAAAACCTCAATTCAACGCTACTTGGACAGGGCAGTGGTATCTATTTTGAAGAGGTGCCCGCCGATTATGCCTATCAACGTTTAAGTGAACTCATTGAGTTATATGAACAAGGGTTGCAACAGCCTCTGCCTTTTTTCATTCAAAGTGCATTTGCATGGTGCACCTTTGTTAATCTTCAACAGCCCGATTGTTTTGTACTGGCTGATCTCGATTTTGAAACACGCGCCGAAGCGCAAAAAGAAGCGTTAAAAATATTCGATAATAATCGTGGTTTTAGTGAGGGAAGTGATCCCTACATCAGCCGTGTTTATGACAATTTAGAAGATCACTGGTTAGAGTTTGAGATGATCGCTTTTAAAGTATTTAAACCAATTTTAAGCAATATTAGCACCATTGAATATTCAGCAATGGAGGATCAGTGATGAATAATCCCATTAACAACAGTATTAAACCACAATCATTAGACGCGTTAACGTTTCCCTTATACGGCATGCGTTTAATTGAGGCCTCAGCGGGCACGGGAAAGACCTATACCATTGCGAGTCTGTTTATTCGACTATTATTAGGTCACGGCAAAGAGAATGCGCACCACTGTGCATTAACCGTAGATAAAATTTTGGTGGTTACCTTTACGGAAGCTGCTACTGCTGAGCTACGTAGTCGTATTCGTGAACGTATTATTGATGTGCGTTTAGAGTTTATGCTCGGTACAAGTGGTGATACGTTTATTCAAACATTGATCGATCAAAGCGACGATTTAGCGATTGATATTCGTTTATTACGTTTTGCTGAGTTGCAGATGGATGAAGCTGCTATCTATACCATTCATGGTTTTTGTCAGCGCATGTTGATGCAAAATGCTTTTGAATCGGGCGCACTGTTTCAGCAAAATCTATTAGAAGACGATAGTCAATTATTGTTACAAGCAAGCAATGATTTTTGGCGTACTCATTTTTATGATCTCTCTATTCCACTCACTGAGCTTATTTTTGATTATTGGCAAACACCAGAAGCGCTTAAAAATGAATTACGTAGTTGGTTATCTCGTGCGGATTTACAATTTCTGCCACAGATAAATGATTTTGATTTTAAAGCAAAATATGAGAAAAGTTTAAAGATCATTGAGCAATTAAAAAATAATTGGCTTGAAAGTGAAGATGATTACTTTGATATTATCAGTCACTCTGATGTTTCTAAACGCAGTTATACCAAGAAGAATCTGCCCGTGTGGTTAAAAGAGATATCGCAGTGGGCATTTCAAGAGAGTAATGAGTTAGCACTACCTAAAAACTTAGTGAAATTCTCACAAAAAACACTAGATGAAAAAACCGCTAAAGGCGCTACACCGAAGCATAAGGTGTTTAGTGAAATTGAAGAGATTCTTGCTTTAGACCTGTCTATTAAAAATACCTTGTTAATAAAAGCAACCCATTGGGTGCGTGCGCACCTTAAAAAAAGCAAACACAGTCAAAGTTTATTAGGTTTTGATGATCTGCTAATCGGGCTTGATAATGCCCTACAAAACTCGCCTGAAAATCATCTTGGTGAGCAGATTCGATCTACTTACCCGATTGCTTTGATTGATGAGTTCCAAGATACCGATCCTGTGCAATACCGTATTTTCCAAACTATTTATCAGCAAGATGAAGAAAGCAAACATTCAGGCTTATTCATGATTGGCGATCCTAAACAGGCAATTTACAGCTTTCGTGGTGCAGATATCTTCACCTATATGAAAGCGCGTCAAAACGTTAGCGCGCATTATAGTTTAGATTTCAACTACCGTTCCTCGCCTGAAATGATCGATGCCGTTAATCATTTTTTTGAATTTTGCCCTGCGCCTTTTATTTATGAGCAGGATATCCCTTTTTTACCGGTGCAAGCGCCAACCATTAAACGTAAAAAGCTGGTGGTGAAAAATGTGGATGATCCGACTCAAACTGCGCTGCAATTTATTCACCCTGTGGGGGGAGAAAATGCCGAGGGATTCAAACAGTCGATAACCTTTGGCTGTGTGAACGAGATAAAAAACATATTGATGCTTGCCCAGCAGGGTAAAGCTTATTTAGAAAATGAGAAGGGTGATAAAAAACCAATCTGTGCTAATGATATTGCGATATTAGTGCGCACAGGTAAAGAGGCGAGTTTAATTCGTAAAGCCCTGTTAGAGGAAAATATTAACAGTGTTTATCTCTCCTTAAAAGAGAGTGTCTACGCAACACCATTGGCAAAAGATCTGCTTTATATTTTAAAAGCATGTTTAAACCCAGAAGATGAACGTCTACTGCGTAATGCGATCGGTTGCAAACTGTTCGCGCTGAGTCCTCTTGATATTCATCAACTGCTTTTTGACACCAAAGAGTGGGAGCAAAAAATAGCGCAATTTTTTAACTACCAAGCATTATGGAATAAAAGTGGTGTGTTGGTCATGTTACATAAGTTGTTTCATGAGCAGGGCATCAATCAGCAGTTATTAAAAGAGCGCAAAGGTGAACGTCTACTTACGGATCTATTACACCTGTGTGAACTGTTACAAAAAAACAGTGCCGAGCATGACGGCGGATTTTCACTGTTACGTTGGTATGGCGAACAGGTTACACAAATCAGTGGCGATAATAGTGAGCAAAAACAGCGTTTAGAGAGTGAAAAGGATCTGGTTCAGGTAAGTACGTTACATAAATCCAAAGGATTAGAGTACGACATTGTGTTTATGCCTTTTACGGGGTTATATCAAAAACCACGCGATTGTCTGTATCACGATCCTAATCAAGATCATCAACTGTTTTATGATCTTGAAAAAGATAAAAACCACTTCGCGCTAACGGAAAAAGAGCAGCTAGCGGAAGATCTGCGTCTTTTGTATGTGGGTATTACGCGCAGTGTTTACCGCTGTTATATCGGTATTAGTAGTTACAAAACAGGGCGCGTAAAAAATAGTCCCTTGGCAAAAAGTGCCTTGGGTTATATCTGTTTGCAAACAGACAAAGATTTGCTTGCGGGTGACACAGTGGGGTTAAACAGTCATCTACAGAAAATGTGTCAACGTAGTCATAATATTTCAGTGCGCACAACACCCGTTGAAAATGAACTGCCCTATCTGGTGCAACAGGGAGGGGGAACATTGCAACCGCCCGCCACTTTTACTGCAAAGATAGAGCGTAACTGGTGGATCAGTAGCTACTCTTCCTTGTCACGTTTTCATACGGGCAGTCATGGCGTTGTTACACCGCCCCGAGAGCCAATATTAGCCGAGTCTATCTTCATTGAGACAATAAAAAGTCCCTTTAGTTTTCCACGAGGTGCAAAACATGGTTCATTTTTACATCTTTTGTTTGAGCTTATTGATTTTCAAAACAGTGATGAAAATGCGTTAACCCTTATTATTGAGGAGCAACTAAGCAACCACCTTTACGACGATGTTGAATTGTGGACGCCTATTTTAGTGCATTGGTTTAAGCAAATTTTAGCCTTTCCATTAACAGAAAAGTTTGCTTTAAAGCAGTTAAAACCTGCGCAGAAAAAAGTGGAGATGCCGTTTTTTATCGATATGAAACCACTGCATGCTTATCAAGTAAATCAATTGATAAAGCAGTTTGATCCCCTCTCAAAACGTGCGGGAGAGTTACAATTTCAAACGGTGCAAGGTTTCTTAAAAGGTTTTATCGATCTCACTTTTGAGTTTGAGGGCAAGTATTATATTTTAGATTATAAATCGAACTATTTAGGGGATGAACTCAGTGATTATCAGCAAACTAATATTGACAATGCGATGATCGAGCATCGTTATGATTTTCAGTATCAACTGTATACCTTAGCGCTACATCGTTTACTGCGCACGCGATTGCCTGATTATGATTATCAAAAACATATTGGTGGTGTTTTTTACACCTTTATTCGTGGTATGCAGGATGATAAAAACAGTGGCGTCTATTTTAACAAGCCTGATTTCGCGTTGATTGATGGGTTAGATAAGCTGTTTAGTGGGGAGAGTTACTGATGTTAAAAGAATTAAAAAAGTGGAAGGAACTGGGATTATTACGTGCGATTGATGTTCATTTCGGGCAATTTATTGGTGAGTTAGGGGCAGATAACTTAACCGTGTTAAGTGCGACTTTTTGCAGTGAATATCTGGGCTTGGGTCACGTTTGTTTACCCCTTGAGCAGATCACCAAACAGCTTAATGAAAAATGTTTTAAAACAGAAACAGATCTGCAAAGCTTCTGTGAGCAGCATGATTTGAGCTGTTTATTACAAAATGGTGCAGAATTACACGCCGAGTTACATGCAAAACTGGGTAACTCATTGTGTGTTGGTGAAAAAGCCCCCCTTACCTTAGAGCATGGTGCACTGTATCTGCGTCGTTATGCGCTGTTTGAACAACTGATTGCAGATAAATTATTACATCAACCAGAAATTATGATCATGGGAGATGCAAAAACAGAGTTAGATAAACTGTTTACCATCAATTATAACTATATTTACCAAGCTTGGATAAAGGATAAAAGCCAATCTTTACCACTATTATGTGAAAAATATTTAGATGTTTTGCCACAAAAAAAGCTCGATTGGTCGGCGATTGAAAACTGTTTTTTGCAGGCAAATAGCGCGCAAGAGCTTTCTTTTTTAGAAACACTCATCCCAGAAACTGCTCGTTGTGATTGGCAAAAAGTCAGCGCGGCTTTAGCACTGACCAGTGCGCGCTGTGTTATCTCAGGAGGCCCTGGTACAGGTAAAACCACGACGGTGACTAAACTGTTAGCACTTTTATTACAGGTGCATGAAAACATGATCATCAAAATGGTCGCCCCCACAGGTAAAGCTGCTGCCCGTTTAACCGAGTCGATCACTAATGCGCTGAGTAGCTTGGATGTTGAGCAACATATTAAAGATAAAATCCCAACGCAAGCGAGCACGATTCACCGTTTATTAGGGGTGCAGGTAAACAGTAACCATTTTCGTTTTAATGAAAATAAACGTCTGCACTTAGACTTGTTACTGGTGGATGAAGCGTCAATGGTGGACTTACCCTTAATGGCAAAACTATTAATGGCATTGCCTGAGCATGCGCGTTTAATTTTACTGGGAGATAAAGACCAATTGGCTTCCGTGGAAGCGGGGGCAGTGTTAGGAGATATCTGCGCGTTTATCAACTCAGGTTATAGTGAGCAAAAAGCCCAACAGTTAGCAGAATTAACAGGATTTGATAGTTTGCTCTCTCAAACTACAAATAGCGCAGGCATGGCTGATAAACTGTGTTTATTAAGAAAGAGTTATCGCTTTGATCAATACTCAGGTATCGGTTTTTTAGCTTCTGCCATTAATCAAGGTAAAGCGAGCAGTAAAGCTGTGCTTGCGCTGTGTGAAAAATATAATGATGTTAACCACTATGCTAATAATGACAGTAGTTTGGCATTATTAAGTGAGATGACAATTACGGGTTATCGTTGTTATCTAAGTAATATCAAACAGATCCGTGCCGATAACCGTGATCTTGCCAAACAGCTTTTAAAACAATTTAGCCAGTTTAAAATACTCTGTGCCATTCGAGAGGGTGAGTGGGGCGTTGCAGGATTAAATAATCTTGCCGAAACGGCACTTATCAGTGCAGGGTTAATTACCCTTGCTAATGGTGGCGATCAACTTGTTAGCCGATGGTACATTGGGCGACCAGTGATGATAACGCAAAACAACTATCATCTAGGCCTTTATAATGGTGATATTGGCTTGTGTTTATTGGATGAAAATGAGCAACTACGCGTCTATTTTCAAATGAGTGACGGTGAGATAAATGACTTCCAACCGAGTCGCTTACCCAGTCATGAGACCGTATTTGCCATGACCGTACATAAAAGTCAAGGCTCTGAATTTGACCATACCGTGTTAGCCTTGCCACAAACGCAGGTCGCGGTTGTGACTCGCGAGTTAATTTATACGGGTATCACACGCGCTAAAAAACAGCTCACTTTGTTTGCAGATTTAACCATCATGTCACGTGCCATCAAAGATAAAACGCTGCGTTTTAGTCGTTTGATCGAACGTTTAAAAAACTAAATGAAAAGGGATAAAAGAGAATGTTTGAGATAAAAACAGAACAAGAATTACGTGAAATTATCGGGTCTGCAAATCCGATGGCCAGCAAAAAAATATATCCTTTTTTGAATGAACGTATGGTTAATTTTATTGAAAAATCACCTTTACTGATGTTATCGACGGTGGATCAATTTGGTTTTCCTACCATCTCTCCTAAAGGTGACAAAGCAGGGTTTGTACAAATCGATAAACAGGGGCGATTATTGATTCCTGAATTGCGTGGCAATAAACTCGCTTTTTCACTGACTAATATATTACAACACCCTCAAGTCGCGTTATTTTTTATGGTGCCGGGCAGTTTAGAAACCTTGCGTATTCATGGCGAGTGTCGATTATTAACGGGTGAGTTATTGTGTAAAAAGCTGGCTTCACACTCCCATAATGCGCTGTTAGTGTTAGAGGTAACGGTAAAAAATGCCTATTTTCATTGTGCTAAAGCATTATTACGCAGTCAACTTTGGCAGAGCGCCACATGGCCAGAGCCTATTAAAATCTCTTTTGGCAAAGAGATTGCAGAAAATAGTGGTGCAGATGATGCCTTTATTGAACAGGTCGATAAGGCTGTTGCAGGTCGTTATGTGACGGATCTATAACCATGACACCAGCGACAAAACTACTCAAAAAACAAAAAATCCCGTTTACTGTTCATCACTATGAGCATGAGAAAAACAGCCTCTGTTATGGTGTAGAAGCGCTTGAAAAAATGGGCGTTGCAAGCCAGTTAGTGTTTAAAACACTGGTAGTCTCGCTTGATAACGGGCAATTAGTGGTGGCTATTTTGCCTGTGTCTGAAAAGCTAAGCATGAAGTTAGTGGCTAAAATATTTTCTGCTAAGAAAGCACAGATGGCCGATAAAAACGAAGTGTTACGTTCAACGGGTTATGTGCTTGGTGGTGTGAGCCCAATTGGTCAGAAAAAACGTTTAAAAACAGTCATTAATAGCAGTGCTTTTGAGTTTGACAGTATCTTTATAAGTGCAGGAAAACGCGGTTTGGAAGTTGAGTTAACTCCACTTGATCTACAACAAATATTACAAGCTGAAAAAGGAAGTATTTGCCTATAAAATATTCATTATGCTGATTGAAAAACTATGTTACCCTCGCATTTTTAATCCCCTTTTGAGAGACTACAGTCATGATTGAGCAGTTTTTTTCACTGTATTTAAAAATATTTTTTATGATGACCCCCTTCTTTGTTTTGTCTCTGTTTTTAACCATGAGTAAAAACTTGACTAAGCCTGAGAAAAAACAGGTTATTTTAAAACTCAGTATTGCGGTCATGGTGGCAGGTTTAGTCTTTTTATTGTTTGGGAAATATATTTTTAGCCTATTTGGTATCACTTTAGATGCGTTTAAAATTGGTGCGGGTACGGTATTGTTTTTAAGTGCGTTAGATATGATCCGCGGTGGTAATGATGTAGAAAACAGTGAAGCAAGAGGCAGTGATTTTAGCCGTAATGATTTTGCAGTTGTGCCACTAGCCATACCAAGTGTCGTTGGCCCCGGTATGATAGGCATCTTAATGGTAATGGGGGCGGAGATGTCTGGTCCTGTAGATACAGTACTGGTGATATTTTCTTTACTTGCTGCTGTTCTTTCACTGGCAGGTGTATTGTTTATCTCGAATAAACTACAACATTTAATGGGTAAGCAGGGATTAGAGATTTTACCTAAAATAACCGGGTTGTTTGTTTCTGCCATCGGTGCTCAGATTATCTTTTCGGGGATACAAGGCTTTTTTAATCTTTGATAAAGCCGGTTTAAAATGAAAAAATTAACAGGGAAATGGCGTTTGTGGATGGATCGTGGTGTGGAGGTCCAAGTGCAAGAAGATCAAAATGGGCAACTTGTTTGGCGTGAAGCTGGCGCGGATGATTTACTTGAACGTTTGAAGTTTAAAGTAAAGTGGCAATTTGTTGGTTGCCACGATTAAAATCCACCGTTAATTAACAGATGCCTGTTGGTAATTTGGCCTCTGACCAAATTGCATACTCATTGCCGTTAGGATCTGTAAAATGAAAGCGAATTCCACCTGGAAAAGCAAACAGGGGTTTAACCACTTCACCGCCCGCTCTAATGATATCACTCTGAGTCTGAGTAATATTTTCACTGTAGAGCACGGGTAATATAGAGCCTGTTGCTGTTGTACACGTTAAATCTGTGTGGAAATAAAAACCACCATTAACACCCGCTCCTCCAAAAACCATGTACTCAGGGCCGTAATCTTCAAATGTCCAACCAAACACACTAGTAAAAAAATCTTTGGTTATTTGCATGTTTTTACTTGGGATTTCTAGATAATCAATTTTCATTTTTTTGCTCCTAATTTAAGATTCATTTAATGGTATTGTAATTTGTACGGTTGCACCTTGATCTGGCTCCAAAATTGTAATGGTTGATAAAGGGTGATGTAGCTGTAATCGTGCTTTAATATTTTTAAGTGCCACGGATTGATCACTTGCTTTAACATCATCAAAACCGATGCCATCATCACTGACTTCAATAATTAACTTCATTAGCTCACTTTTAATGGTTAAGTTAATTACCCCTTGGTGACCTTGAGGAGCTAGCCCATGTACGATAGCATTTTCAATTAAAGGTTGGATTAATAGCGGCGGTAGCATTTGTTCTTTCAGTTTTTCATTAATACTTTCAATAAAACGAATATAGGGAAAGCGTGTTTGTTGAATAGCAATATACACATTAATCAGTGCTAATTCATCGCCGACTGTACCTCTGAAGTTTGTGTTAAAGGTAGCGTTTGACGCAGAAAAAAGGTGTAATCGGTTAATAGATGTTGCGCTTTTTTCGGTTCACTAAGAATATATTGTTTAATATTGTCGAGGGTATTAAATAAAAAGTGAGGGTTGATTTGTGCTTGTAACAGTAATAATTTATTTTCTTGTAAGGTTTTTTCACTTACTGAATTTTCACTTTGCTCATGAATTAATTGTTTTTTTGCCTGTATTTTGTTGTCTTTATAATTAAAAAGTGTCATCACTGGCAGTGTAATGATAGCCACTAAGATGGTCAGTTCAGGCAATGTAATAAAATCGTGTAAAAAGTTAATGCCTATAAAACTTGCAGGGAGAACCGGCACCGGCAGAAAGTAGTAAAGTTTTCGGTAATCTTGTTTAAAAGGAGGGTATAAAACTTTTGCGCTTTGAATAATGGTTACAATGGTTAGACCAATACTTTGTGAGGCTAAAAATTGTGTCACAATATCGATATTGGAATTTAAAATAAAAATAAAAATGACAATAACGCAGTTGATAATAAAGGTGATTTTCACCGATTGTACAATCTCTTGCACATCTTCCTTGGTGATGATTACATGTTCCATATGCCTCTCTACTTGTTACTCCATAATTTATATTTTATTGATTTATTGACGAGGTTGCAACTTTATATCTCTTTAAATTTATGTAGATGTACGTGGCTAATCGTTAGTTTTTCATCAAGTTGATAAAGTATTAACGCTAATCTGTTTGTTGTTGACGATGAATAGGCAATAATTATTTTTGGTCTAACTATTTTTCAGCACATGGGATATTTTGTCGAATAAACATGTTACTTCAGTTGTAACTACTTATTTATACAGTGGTAACTGCTGGTTTATTGTTAGGCTAAAGTGAATCATAATTAAAAACAGTCATGAAAATGTGAGGCTGGTGATGTGTAAAACTCGACTCTTATAAAAAGCTTGTCTATAATGGCGCGTCTTAAATTTCATCAATTAAATTGATTTTTAGTTCTTAACAAGAAATACAGTTGGCTTTTTTGTATTGCCCCTTGTAATCTCACTGTTTGCCCATATTAATAGCAACAGATTAAGAGTTTTAAAAATATTAACGTAAAAGAATAAAGGAAATAACATGCAAGTTTCTGTTGAAGCATCACAAGGTTTAGAGCGTACACTTACTATCACGGTTGCTGCTGAGCAATTTGAAAAAGAGTTTGATGGCCGTATTCGTCAATTATCAAAAACACAACGTGTTGATGGTTTCCGTCCAGGTAAAGTGCCTGTTTCTGTTATCAAAAAACGTTTTGGTGCTGCTATTGAAAATGAAGTTGCTGGTGAAGTAATGCAACGTAACTTTTTTGAGGCGATTGTTGCTGAGAAATTAAACCCAGCTGGCGCGCCAAAAGTTGCACCTAAAGCGCGTAAAAAAGGTGAAGAGTTTACTTTTACTGCAACATTTGAAGTTTACCCAGACGTGAAATTAGCGGAACTTGCTGAGTTAACGCTTGAGAAAGAGACTGCTGAAGTAACAGACGCCGATCTCGATAAAATGCTTGATACGCTACGTAAGCAACACGCTACATGGTCTGATGTTGAAGTCGATTCAGTTGATGGCAACCAAGTAACGGTTGATTTTGAAGGTTCTATCGACGGTGAAGTGTTTGAAGGTGGTAAAGCGGAAGGTTTCCAAATCGTACTTGGCTCTGGTCGTATGATTCCAGGTTTTGAATCTGGCATCGTGGGTAACAAAGTAGGTAGCGAGTTTACTCTCGACGTTAACTTCCCAGAAGATTACCACGCTGAAAACCTAAAAGGTAAAGCAGCACAATTTGTCATTAAACTAACAAAAGTTGAAGAGCAAATTTTACCTGAAATCACAGAAGAGTTTGTTAAAAAATTCGGCGTAGAAAGTGGCGATATCGAAGCACTTAAAACCGATGTTAAACAAAACATGCAACGTGAGCTTGAGCAAGTACTTAAAAACAGTGCAAAAGATGTTGTATTAACAGCATTAGTTGCGGGTAACGAAATTGAAGTGCCAAAAGCATTGATTGAAGGCGAAGTGACCATCCTGCGTAAACAAGCAATGGAGCGTTACGGTAAACAGATGGATCCTAAAAACCTACCTGAATTACCGGCTGAATTGTTTGCAGAGCAAGCTGAAAAGCGTGTTAAAGTAGGTCTTTTATTAGGTGAAGTGATCAAAGGTAACGAGCTAAAAGTTGACCAAGATAAAGTCACTGCATTGATTGAGTCTGCAGCATCTGCATACGAGAATCCAACAGAAGTGATCGAGTACTACAAAAATAATAAAGAGATGATGCAAAACATGGAAAATGTTGCATTAGAAGAGCAAGCGGTTGATTTTATCATTGAAAAAGCTAAAGTAAGCGAAGTGAATAAATCGTTTGATGATGTGATGAACAAAATGGCTGCTCAATAATAGTTATTATTGAAGTAACGGTTTAAGTTTTAATGGCTCGAGTGAATCCACTCGGGCCATTTTTCATTCACTGTCTCCGTATTTTAAATACTAAGAATAGAAAATAAATCACATAAATTTAGGATAGAAAATGTCAAACCCATTTGCTGCAAATACAGATCCAATTACTAACGCGCTTATACCGATGGTTGTAGAACAAACAGCAAAAGGTGAGCGCTCTTATGATATCTATTCTCGCCTTTTAAAAGAGCGTATTATCTTTTTAACAGGCCCTGTTGAAGATTACATGGCCAACGTGATTGTCGCTCAACTACTTTATTTAGAGTCTGAAAGCCCAGAAAAAGATATTTTTATCTATATTAATTCACCGGGTGGTTCAATCAGTGCGGGTATGGCAATTTACGATACTATGCAATTCATCAAACCTGATGTCAGTACCGTTTGTATGGGTATGGCCGCTAGTATGGGCGCATTTTTATTAGCCAGTGGCGCTGCCGGAAAACGTCATTGTCAACCGAATGCAAAAGTGATGATCCATCAACCCCTTGGTGGTTTTCAAGGTCAGGCATCTGATTTTGAAATTCATGCTAAAGAAATTTTAGCGACTAAACATCGTATGAATGAGCTGTTGGCTTTTCATACAGGTAAAGATATTGAAGTGATTGCACAAGATACTGATCGCGATAACTTTATGCGTGCTAATGAAGCGGTAGAGTACGGCATTGTTGATTCAATATTAACGAAAAGATAATCAAAGGAATAAAAATGTCAGATAATAAAGGCGATAGTCTACTTTATTGCTCTTTTTGTGGAAAAAGTCAGCATGAAGTAAAAAAATTGATTGCAGGTCCTTCGGTTTATATTTGTAATGAGTGTGTGGATCTCTGTGATGATATTATCAAAGAGGAGATTGCAGAGATAGGCAATGTCTCTGAAACTGATATTACAGATAAAAAATTACCAACGCCACATGAAATTCGCGCTAATTTAGACGATTACGTGATTGGCCAAGATACTGCGAAAAAGGTGTTGGCGGTAGCTGTATATAACCATTACAAGCGTCTTAAACATGGTGATATTGCTAATGGTGTTGAGCTAAGTAAAAGTAACATTCTATTAATTGGCCCAACAGGAAGTGGTAAAACGTTGCTTGCTGAAACAATGGCGCGCTTATTAGATGTACCGTTTACCATGGCAGATGCCACTACGCTAACGGAAGCGGGTTATGTGGGTGAAGATGTTGAAAATATCATCCAAAAACTACTGCAAAAATGTGATTACGATCCAGAAAAAGCGCAACGTGGCATTATCTATATTGATGAAATTGATAAAATCACCCGCAAATCTGAAAATCCATCTATTACCCGTGATGTGTCAGGTGAAGGTGTGCAACAAGCATTGCTTAAACTGATTGAAGGAACGGTTGCTTCAATTCCGCCACAAGGTGGACGTAAACATCCAAATCAAGAGTTTATTCAAGTAGATACTTCTAAGATTCTGTTTATCTGTGGCGGTGCATTTTCTGGCCTTGAAACGATTATTGAACAACGTGTTGATACAGGTGCTGGCATCGGTTTTGGTGCAACAGTACGTGACAAAGATAGTAAAGCAACACTCAGTGAAACATTACAAAAAGTTGAACCTCAAGATTTGACTAAATATGGGCTTATTCCTGAATTTATCGGTCGTTTACCCGTGTTGGCAACCTTAACTGAACTTGATGAAGAAGCGCTAGTTGAGATTTTAACGGTGCCTAAAAATGCAATAACCAAACAGTATGCAGCTCTATTTGGTCTTGAAAATGTTGAGCTTGAATTTCGTGACGAGGCGTTAACGGCCATGGCGAAAAAAGCGATGGGCCGTAAAACAGGTGCACGTGGTTTGCGCTCTATTGTTGAATCGGTTTTATTAGATACGATGTACGATTTGCCATCTATTGAGGGTGTGAGTAAAGTCGTTGTTGATGAGAAGGTGATTAATGGTGATACCAAACCATTAATGATCTACTCGGATGAACAAACAAAACTTGTTTCGTCTGATAAATAAACAATTATTTCACTAATTGTAATAAAAGGAAGCTTTATGCTTCCTTTTTTTGTTTTTTACCTTGAAAAAATTCTTAACATCCCCAGTATCAATTGTTCAATGTGTCTTTAATTTACCTCTTTTTTAGGTAAATACTTTTCTGGGAAATTTATGAAAACTGAATCAGAGCTGCAACTAACCCTGCCTGTTTTACCACTGCGCGATGTTGTGGTGTACCCACACATGGTCATTCCACTGTTTGTTGGCCGTAAAAAATCGATTAACTGTTTAGAAGCTGCCATGGAGCAAGGAAAAAAAGTATTATTAGTGGCGCAAACTGAAGCCTCGTTAGATGATCCTAAAATGGAAGATCTTTACAGCGTTGGCACTGTGGCAAATATTTTACAACTATTAAAGCTACCCGATGGCACTGTGAAAGTATTGGTAGAAGGGGTGCAACGTGCACAGCTTATTAACAATATTGAACATAAAGATTATTTCTTTTCGGAAATTGAGTTATTAGAGAGTGAGGATATCGACCCTGAAGAGGAAGATGCACTGCTGCGCACGGTATTAACGCAGTTTGAATCTTATATTAAACTCAATAAAAAAATTCCACCTGAAGTATTAGCCTCGGTTAATGGTATTGATGAAGCTGAGCGTTTAGCAGATACCATTGCGGCGCACATGCCGTTGAGTTTAGGTGACAAACAGACCGCACTTGAGATAACTTCTATTACCGAGCGCTTTGAATTTTTAATGGCGATGATGGAAAGTGAAGAAGATATCTTAAAAGTTGAAAAACGTATCCGTACCCGCGTTAAAAAACAGATGGAGCGTAGCCAACGTGAGTATTACCTTAACGAGCAGATGAAAGCAATTCAAAAAGAGTTAGGGGAAACGGAAGAGGGGACCAATGAAAATGATCTACTCGGTAAAAAGATAGCAGAAGCGGGTATGTCAACGGAAGCCAAAGAGAAAGCAGAAGGGGAACTTAAGAAGTTAAAAATGATGTCTCCAATGTCATCGGAAGCAAGTGTTATCCGCACCTACATCGAAAGTCTCGTTAATGTCCCGTGGAAAAAACGCTCGCCTGTAAAAAAGAATATTGCTAAAGCGCAAGAGATTTTAGATGCGGATCATTATGGTCTTGAAAAAGTAAAAGAGCGTATTTTAGAGTATTTAGCGGTGCAAACACGCATCAATAAACTCAAAGGCCCTATTTTGTGTTTAGTGGGTCCTCCGGGCGTGGGTAAAACTTCTTTAGGACAATCTATTGCGCGCGCTACAGGGCGAAAGTATGTGCGTATGGCACTTGGCGGTATACGTGATGAAGCGGAAATTCGTGGGCATCGCCGCACCTATATCGGCTCTCTACCGGGTAAGATAGTTCAAAAAATGACCAAAGCAGGGGTTAAAAATCCGCTGTTTTTATTAGATGAGATTGATAAGATGGCCTCTGATATGCGTGGCGACCCTGCTTCTGCATTGCTAGAGGTGTTAGATCCTGAGCAAAATAGTACTTTTAATGATCACTACCTTGAAGTTGATTATGATCTTAGTGATGTGATGTTTGTTGCTACTTCAAACTCGATGAACATTCCAGGCCCACTCTTGGATCGTATGGAGGTGATTCGTCTTTCAGGTTATACCGAAGATGAAAAAATGAATATTGCTAAAGAGCATTTAACCGATAAACAGATTAAACGTAATGGTTTGAAAAACAGTGAGATTAGTATTGATGACAGTGCCATTATTGGTATTGTTCGTTATTATACTCGCGAGGCTGGCGTACGTGCTTTAGAGCGTGAAATATCTAAAATTTGTCGTAAAGTAGTGAAAAAAATTCTGCTTAATAAGAAATTGAAAAAAGTAGACGTCACCATTGATAATCTTAAAGATTACCTTGGTGTCCGTCGTTATGACTTTGGCAAAGCAGAAAACGCAAACCAAGTTGGCCAAGTAACGGGGCTGGCTTATACCGAAGTTGGTGGTGAGCTATTAACCATTGAAGCGACCTCAATGCCAGGTAAAGGTAAATTGAATTATACGGGTTCATTAGGTGATGTGATGAAAGAGTCGATTCAAGCAGCCATGACCGTTGTGCGTTCAAAAGCAGAGCAGTGGCGTATTAATGCTGATTTCCATGAAAAACGTGATTTGCATGTGCATGTACCAGAAGGTGCAACACCTAAAGATGGTCCAAGTGCGGGTGCTGCTATGTGTACAGTATTAGTGTCTAGCCTTACAGGTATCCCAGTACGTGCAGATGTTGCGATGACCGGTGAAATTACGTTACGTGGTGAAATATTACCGATTGGTGGTTTGAAAGAGAAGCTATTAGCCGCGCGCCGTGGCGGTATAAAAACAGTATTAATTCCATTTGAGAATACTCGTGATTTGGAGGACATTCCAGCTAATATCAAAGATCAGCTGGAAATTAAACCCGTTCGCTGGATCGATGAAGTGTTAGAGCTTGCGCTGACTGAAAGCCTAAAAGGCTTTTCAATTGAAGAAACGAAGAAAAAATAAAAAAATAGGTGATAAAACGCATAAAATAGGGGCTTGTTAGTGAGTTTTTACTAAATTCACTTGCACCTATTCGCATAGCAAAGTAGCCTAACAACCAATATGTTTTAACGTGTGTTCCTACTACTTTAGACGAAGTTACGGGGTGCACCATAATTATTATAAAATGGGGAATAAAAAATGAACAAAGGTCAACTAATCGATAACATCGCTGAAAGTGCAGACATCTCTAAAGCAGCAGCTGGTCGCGCATTAGACGCATTCATTGAAAGTGTAACAAGTGCGCTTGTTGAAGGTGATAGTGTATCACTGATTGGTTTTGGTGCTTTCTCAGTAAAAGATCGCGCAGCACGTACGGGCCGTAACCCACAAACAGGTGCACCAATCGAAATTAAAGCTGCACGAGTACCTGCCTTCAAAGCGGGCAAATCATTAAAAGATGCAATCAACGCTTAATTCGTTGTTTGCTCGACAATGTAGTAAGCGCGTCACTTGATGCGCTTTTTTTGTTTTAAGCCGAGTGTAATATTTTACATTTAGACGGATTAAAACAGCTCAGTGCATATGGACATGTACTGATTTAAATAAGTAACTATTTAATCTCCTTTAAAATTTAAAGTTGTTTTTGGCACAATGTTTTGAAAATAGTTACTTAATAACAGATAGAGAAAAAATTATGTTAGAGAAAATGCGCGAAGGCTCACAAGGGATTGCTGCTAAAATTATATTAATTGTGATTATCTTATCGTTTGCTTTAGCGGGCGTGAGCGGTTATTTAGGTGGTAGCAATGTCGCGGTTGCGGTTATTGTTAATAATCAAGAGATCACACAAGCAAGTGTAGATCAAGCTTATCAAAATGAACGTTCTCGTTTACAACAGCAATATGGTGAGCAATTTGAAATATTAGCTTCCAATCCTAATTTTGCACAGCAGGTACGAGCACAAGCAACACAAGGTTTAATTTCTGATACATTGATTGCACAAGCGATTAATGAGATGGGATTACGTGTTGGTGATGAACAGATCAAAAATGAAATTCGTAATATGACAGAATTTCAACTTGATGGTAAATTCAACAATGAACAATACTTAGCGGTGTTACGCCGTGCAAGTTATACCCCAGCACAGTTTAGTCAAAGCTTAAAAAGTGATTTAGCGCGTCGTCAACTGTTACAGATGTTAGTGGGCAGTGAATTTGTATTACCCACAGAGGTTGATATTGCAAACCAGTTACAGGCTCAACAACGCGTTGCTAAAGTATTAACAGTAAGCGCTTCTGATTTTGAAGATGTTGCTCCTGTAACAGATGCAGAGATTAGCGAGTATTACCAAAATAATAGCGCACGATTTCAAGCTGCAGAGCAAGTCAGTGTTAATTATGTCTTGTTAGATGGCAGCACATTAGTTGACCAAGTCAGCATTACAGATGCTGAAATTGAAGCATATTATGAGTCGCATCAATCTGATTATCAACGTGCTGAGCGTCGTAAAGTTGCACATATTTTAGTGCAGGGAGTCACACCTGAAGCGAAGCAAAAAGCAGAAATGATGCTTGCTGAGCTTAATGAGGGTGCAGATTTTTCTTTATTAGCAACAGAAAAATCAGACGATACTTACTCTGCTAAAAATAGTGGGGAATTAGATTGGTTTGAAGCGGGTGTGATGGATCCTGCTTTTGATAAAGCGTCTTTTGAGTTAACTAAAGTAGCACCTGTTTCAATGGTTGTTGAATCGCAGTTTGGTTATCATATTATTAAATTAGTTGATATCGAAGCAAGCGAAGCATTACCATTGAGTGATGTTAAAGTACGTGTTGAAACTGCGTTGCAAAAAGAGAAAACCAATGAATTTTATTACGAACTTTATCAGAGCTTAAGTGAAGTTGCTTTTGAGTCGCCTGATAACCTTGAAGAAGCTGCGGGCGCTGTCTCTGTTGAAGTACAACATAGTGAGCTGTTTAACGCTAATAATGCACCACAAGTGCTCGCAAGTAGAGCGGTATTGCAAACACTATTTGATCAAAATTTTCGTGAAGAGGGTATGAACTCTGAACTGATTGAACTGTCTGAAAACAAAGCCATTGTTGTACGCGTGAATGAATACAAGCAAGCAACGGTAAAACCGCTAACTGAAGTTACTGCGCAGATTAAAGCGCAACTAAGCGCACAAAAATCACGTGATTTAGCTCAGCAATTTGTGAAATCAGTCATGGTTAAACTTGAGAACAAAGAATCAATTGAAGCTGAACTTACAGAAAAAGATCTCGCCTTTAGTGCAGATCTGACTTTTGCGCGTTATACACGCGAATATGACTATCAAGTGATTCAGAAATTGTTCAAACTGGTGAAACCTGCTGAAGGTGAAGTTTCTCGCCAATGGGTTACTGCTAGTACAGGTGACTTTGCAATTATTGAACTTTCAAAAGTAATTGAAGTTGATGCAAGTGCAGATAATAGTGAAGCGAAAGCACAAATTAAAAACATGTTAGCGCGTTCAACCTCAGATGAAACCTATCAAGCATTAGTGGCTCAATTAATTGCCAATGCAGAGATTAAATATCCTGTTGCTAATTAACTTTTAGCTGTTATTTAAGATGATACTGAGGCGACTATTTTAGTCGCCTTTTTTGTAACTAGTGCCTTTGGACTTAAATTCGATCACTATTACCCGTAAAAAACTTTTAAAAATAGTGGGTTATTTTTAAAAGTAATTACTGTTATTTAAGTCTGTTGCCACTAGTGAAAATTATTAATATATAAGAAACCTTCAGTATGTGGAAAACCACCACGAATAGAAAATGTATTATTGTTGGTCTCCTCTTCATTTAACAGCAATGCCTCACGTGCATTAATAAATGCAGAATAATCAGCGCGATTCGGGTAAGCTTTTAAATAGAGTGCGACAGCGCCTGCTACATGTGGCGAAGCCATGGATGTGCCACTGATTGTCTCATATTTGTTATCTTTCCAAGTGGAGAGAATGCCCATGCCGGGTGCTGAAATAGCAACAGGAAAAGAGTTATGTTGATGGCCCAATATTGTGCTTTTATTCCCCCAGTTGGACCATGATGGCCAACCAAATTGTCCAGTAACGTTACCATTGCTATCAGTTACTCTACCAATGGCTGAAACTGCGATGCTACTATCATCATAAGATGCGGGTTTTTTGGTGCTTGCGTCAACGCCTTCATTACCAGCTGCAACCACGAAGACTGCGCCGTGCTGTGTTGCACGACAGATTGCTTCATGGTAGCTATCTTTTCCTTGGTATGAGTCTGCGGAGCAAATACCACTTTTACTACCATTACCACCTATAGACATATTAACAACATAAGCAACATGCATATCTGCCATATAAGCTGCCATTTTATCAATGCCACTAATAATACCTGAGGTGTAACCTGAGCCACGACTATCGAGTACTTTCACTGCATGTAAGATAACTTCAGGCGCTACACCTATTACGCCAAAGGCATTGTTTTCCGCTCCTACTGTTCCTGCCACGTGTGTGCCGTGGCCGTTATCATCATCCCAAGCTTCTCGGCAGCTACTTTTTTTACCTTTGCCTTGGCAAGAAATGGTTGTAAAACCTACTCCTAAGTTTTGTAAGTCTTCATGGTTAGAATCAATACCTGTATCAATAATAAACAGATGGATTCCTTCTGCCTTGTTATCTGCTGCAAGCCCTATTCTTTCAATACCCCATGGTGTCTGTTGCGTTGACTCTTCACTCGGTGTAATCCCACAACCCGGTCCTGTTGGATTATCTGTACAGCGTGGCGCTTTAAGTGTTTTATTTGGTCGCAAAGGGAAATGCTGTAGCTTATCTACTTCAATATATTTAATGCGTGGGTCATTACTTAGTGTGGCTAATCGCTTATGTGATAAATTTGTTGAGAAACCATAAAGTACATTACCAAAGCTATGTTTGGCTTTTAAGCCCATAGAGAGTGCAATATTGGAAGCTTGATTACGCTTGTTTTTTCCTTTATCAATGTTGTAATTATCATTGAGCACTACAATCACTTTAATTTTGTTATCTAAAAGTTTTGAGTTATCCGAAAATAAACTGGGCGAGGCGATAAGCATTAAAAGTAGCAGAAAAAAGGGCCGTATATAAGGAAGGTAAATAGACATGTTCTTTCTCCTGTTTATTAAAAATTAGATTTATGAACCGCACCCTCAAGTATAGTATTGCAGTTGACCATTACAGTAATATTTTTTTTGACTAATAAAGTATTTGCTTATTCATCAGTAATCTATTAACTGGCAATAAATTTTATTCGTTCTAAGCTCTGCTTAGGAATTGGTTTATAGATCAGGGGTAAAAATATGAAAGTTGCGGTTAAAGTTGTATTAGTTTCTTCGCTGGTACTTATTATTGCGATTAGTTCACTCTCTCTTTTTCAATATAAAGCGATAACAAGTACGTTGCGACAACAATCAAGTAATGCGATTGAGGAATCTAGTGATGCGCTTGCTCAGCAAATTACTAATTGGCTTAATGGTAAATTAGAGATCATTGATTTGATGTCACAGGTGATAGATGCTGATTTTAATGCATCAATGATTCAAAAAACATTTAATAGCCCGTTATTAAAAAAGAATTTTGTACTTATCTTTGGTGGTTTAGCCACTGATGGTAAAGCGATAACAAATGATCCCTCTTGGAATCCTGAAAATTGGGATGCGCGGAAAAGACCTTGGTATGATTTGGCTAAATCATCTGATCTTGCAAAAATCACAGAGCCATATGAAGATTCGGTGACCAAAGATATTTTAATCTCTGTGGCTGCTAATTTAACGGATAATGGTAAGTTTATGGGGGCATTCGGGGGGGATTTAAGTCTTAAAACAGTGTCTGATTCACTTAATACACTCACCTTTAATGACGCCGGTTATGCTTTTTTAGTTACTAAAAGTGGCAATATTATTAGCCACCCAGACGGTAATTATAATGGTAAAAATTACAGTCAGCTGTTTGCTGGTAAAGCACTGACATTAGATAAACATATTCAAGAGGTCTCTGTAAATGGTAAGACTTTATGGGTTAGTTTTACCGCATTAAAAAATCTACGTGGTATGGCGTGGTATATCGGTGTTGTCGTTGATGAAAGCATTGTCATGAAAGATGCTAATGCGATGGGATTACAAACCTTAGCGGGTGTGATCATCAGCCTCCTGATTAGTATTATTGCATTAAGTGCGGTAATGAAAAAAATACTACAACCAATTGGTCTGTTATCTGAGTCTTTGGTTGAGATTAATAGTGGCAACGGGGACTTGACTAAACGATTACCCATTATTTCTCGTGATGAGTTTGGTGATGTTGCTGAGCAATTTAATATTTTCGTGGGAAATTTACAGGTTATTATTTCCAAAGTAAAAAACCTTGCTTCTGAAGTGGATCAAAGTACAGAATTAGTCAGTACTGAATCTGAAAAAGCGTCTAGAGAATTAGATCAACAACTCACTGAGCTTGACCAGCTGGCAACGGCGATGAACCAGATGGCTTCAAGTGCGGTTGAAGTAGCAAGTAATGCTCAAGCTGCTGCGCAATCTGCCACCACGGCAGATCAAGAAACAGCAACGGGTGTTGCTATTGTTTCTAATGCAACAGATTCCATTAATAAACTAGCGATACAGATGGAAAAAGCGGTTGACTCTGTCGTTGAATTGGCTAATTTTAGTAATAATATCGAATCTATTTTAACGGTTATTACCGCTATCGCAGAGCAAACGAACTTACTAGCACTTAATGCGGCCATTGAAGCTGCACGTGCGGGTGAATCAGGTCGTGGTTTTGCAGTTGTTGCTGATGAAGTACGCTCTCTTGCATCTCGTACCCAAGAGTCAACCAGTGAAATCCGTTCTATGATTGAGCAGTTACAAGCAGGGGTACGCAAGGCTGAAACGAATATTAAAGAGAGCCGTGAAGTCGCGATAACCACCTCCGAAGAGGCGAGTAAAGCGAATGAAGCGTTAGAAATTATTCGCACTGCAATCGTGCAAATTAGTGATATGAATTTACAAATTGCAGCCGCAGCTGAACAACAATCTGCGACTTCAGAGGAGATAAATCGCAATACCACTAATATTCGAGATATCAGTCAAAATGTTTCTAACGGAGCGCAGCAACAGGTAAAATATGCGCAATTAATGAAACAGCAGGTAGCAGATCAAGATACTCAACTTAATAAATTTAAAGTGTAATTAGCTTTGAATAAGATAAAACTCAAAGATCTCTTGTTGCTCCGCAGCCTCCACAATCGCTTTGATCATTAAAGCAAAGCCGGCAGGTTGTGGGCGTTTTTTTCTTATCTTTTGCCACAGTGTAACTTCGGGTGTTTCTGACTCAACAAACTGTTTTAAATTGGCAATATCATCGTTATTAAAACGAAACAGTTGTGCGTCATAACGGTGTGTTTCGGGGTTAACTGCTAGCCATTCATAATTTTGCTCAAATAATACTTTTTGCTGATCGTAGGCGATATAAAGTGTTTCACCAATCCCTGTTATTGCAGGTATATCAGTTAATTCAAAAGCGGAGTATTCACCTGTTTCATCATTTGGTAACGCGTAAATGATATTGTCATTATTGGTAATATAGCGTTGCATATGTTTATCCTAAAAACTTTGCAGAAAGGTTAGATCATAACAGTTAGTGCCCATGTTACAATTACTTCATTGAAGATTTAAAACAACTTTAGAGGTTATTATGGCTAGAACTGTTGCCGCATTACACATTTTGGTAAAGCACAAAGAGCAAGCTGAAGACATTCTTGCACAGCTTAAAAAAGGAGCAAAGTTTCAAACCCTTGCAAAAAAACACTCCAACTGTCCATCGGGAAAAAAGGGGGGGGATTTAGGTGAATTTAAAAAGGGACAAATGGTACCCGCTTTTGATAAAGCTTGCTTTACGGGTGAGATTTTAACGCCATTATTAGTAAAAACAAAACATGGCTGGCATGTGCTAAAGGTACTTTACAGGACCTGATTAACACTTCTTAACTATCAACTTCTTGAATTATATTTATTAATTTGAATTTCACACTGAAACACAGCATATTAAACAAATCTAAAAAAAAGGAATTGATATGCTGTTGTATGAACCTACAGATAATAGAAAACTGAATATCAGCTATTCATTAGCCAATTTGACTGACTCAACAAGCAGGTTACAGACAGGGATTACGGATAACTTTGCAACAATGTCATTGTCTAAGCTAATCGGTGGCGGTATTAAGTCTATAGATGAACTGAATGCTGCTGAGCAGTGTTTACGAGCACTGATCTTTCATGAAACTGTTGTACGACAGTCTCCATGTGTCACAGTGGACAATTTATTTTCACCTGAATTGGAGCTGGATAAGTCTCCAGTACATTTATCTGACTATCTAGGAACTGACATCATCAAGCACTATGTCGGTAATATTAACAATCTCAGAGGCTTCACTGACGAGAAACAGGCAATGGCCGAAATTTCTCGAAGAAATGAAAAGAATAAGCAAAAAAAGGAATTACATCGAAAACATGGATTTACTGAACCAGTATTTTCTTATTCATCTGATAGCTGCCCATTAGGGTACGTAGCTAACAACATAACTGATTACACAAGATCTTGTTTTGCGAAAGACTTAAGTCTTCAATCTAGATTTATACTTCCAATCGCTCAAACCAAGCTATCCTCTTATATTTCATATCCATTTCTGTTGAATAACTTTGAAAATACAGCTCTGAACCAAGAAAAGGTATATCAAGCAAAAGAGTTTTTTGGCTCTATTGATGATGTGTGGAAGTTATATAATGAGAAGCTAAGAAACCAAATCGAATTTTCAACACCAGTATTTTTGAATATTGTTTTAACTAGAGCATCGAACAAAGATGACATTGGTAGAGTGATTCTTGAATTGCGAGATGAGTACAGAGGTGCTAGAGCAGAGCTTTGGAGACATTTTGATAATGCTGATGAGTGTGATTCTAAGGACATTCTTATAGACATCGAGGATATAACTAAACGGATATTTAATGAGTCATTGCTTTCAAGTTCTAACATGAAACTCGTTGCATCTCTTGATAACAGGAAGAGATTTGTTTCTTACTTGACTGCTGGAGCTATACTTTTCAGTGTGGCTGACGCTGGTACTGCAATGGCAATACTTGCTCTTACGAATGCATATTTGAATAGTTTAACTGTTGGAAATTCAATGAATATGACGGCAGCACGCCTGACGGTTCAACATATACAGCAACTGAATCAGGAAGGACTTTTTACTAAGTTCTTCACACCTCAAGAAATACGCGATATTGAATGTTCATTAAGAAATTATAGTTAAATGAACATATTACGAAGGTACTTTATCGCACTTAGGAGAACATTTATGGTTTATGTGATTGCACAGTTTTCCCTATTAGCAGTGATCGCATGGCCTATCACTAATTTACACTTTTCTATTATTGGGCTGTTATTAATTTTTATTGCCATAGTGGTCGCTGTATGGACCTTAATGACCAACAAACCAGGGAACTTTAATATTCGGCCTATTCCTAAAATAACGGGTGAGTTGATCACCCATGGTATCTATCGTTATATTCGTCATCCAATGTACAGCTCCCTCTTTTTTGCTGGCTTAGGTATTATTTTTTGTATGCCTATCTGGTGGAAGTTAGTTGCTTGGCTATTGTTAGTGGTCACATTAATTTTTAAAGCGCGTTTTGAAGAGAGGGCATTGGTTAAGCATTATGTGGGTTATCAAGCTTATCAAAAAAATAATAAGGCTTTTATCCCCTTTATTTGGTGATTTTTTTACTATTATTAAATTGACCTTATTTCACTTGCTTAAAAATGTAACTACCCGTTAAGTTGTCACTTCTTTGCATTTTATGAGTCGCTAAATTAACGGTAACTACAGCTGTATCCTATTAGTTTGAAAATCATTTAAACTTTCTGTAATTATTTTATTAGATAACTCTCTAATTTTTTTGTATAAAACTGTATAGCTGGACTATTATTGACTAATACAGAGCATCAAAGGCGAGACTGTCATTGTTTATGCATTGCAGTTATAAGTGTTATGTATCGATTATCTCATTTTTTATTTTAAGTGAGGTAACCCTAATATAAATATTGTTAGTTACCGAGCTTTCAACATTGCTCAATTTTTCAAGCTGAAGATACTCGCTAAGCTGATAGAGTGTTGCTAACATCATTTTCATATTGAAATTTCCAACAGGCAGGAACTCAACCACTAGAACTATTGTTACCAATTACCTACTTTCATTAGGAGAATAATATGTCAATAAGTCAAGCCGTGTACAACCATAAAAAACAATACGCTAGAACTATAGAGTGTAATAAATTAGATGTTTTTTCCCCATTCCATTGGTTAGCACTTGCCGTTGATGATTTTTTTGCGACCCCATTTATCAGCATAGGTTATGGTTTGATTTTCAGTATTATCCCATTTAGCGCACTATATCTATTTTCCACTGAAGCTAATCCGATGTTTCTTATTCCTATGATAGTGGGGCTTACCTTGATAGGGCCAATTTTTTCCTCTGCTTTATACGATGTTGCGTGGGAATTAGAAAAAGGCCATTCACCTACATTTAACCATAGCTTTAAGTCTCTGTTGAGGAATCAAGTGGGGTTATGGGGATTCGCTGTCATATTGTTATTACTGTTGACATTATGGATTCTTTTGGCTGGGTTAGTCTTTGCGCTTTACCCTAGTGCCTCTGAGCCTACATTAATTGAACTATCCGCATTTCTGGGATTAGGCTCCATCTTAGGAGCTATATTGTTGGTTGTCGTGCTGGTTATTTCTGCTTTTACGCCACAAATTATTATGGAACGCCATGTAGACATAATGACTGCAGTTTTCAGCTCTGCACATGCGGTGAAAAATAATCTTTTAGTTATGTGTGTATGGGGAGTGATTATTTTAGGCTCAGTGACAGTTGGTTTTTTAACTTCTGCAATAGGTTTTATCATTATTATGCCCCTTTTAAGCTTTGCTAGTTGGCATGCATATATTGCAACCATTAAAACCAAAAAAACGCGTAGCTTTGAATAAAGAAACAACACAGATAAACCTTCCACAACTATTCATCAAACATAAAAAAGCCTGCTTGTGCAGGCTTTTTCTTAACGTTGGAACTCTTTATCGCGATAATGCGGATCTGTCCAACACTCTGGTAAACCTTCACCAGAGAGAAATAATAACGATGACTTATCAAAAACCTCCACATCTTGTAACTCTTCTCCTGCTTGGTATCGGCCATGAATTTTAGTTTCAAAAACATCACATAGTTCATCAAAGTTGATAACTTCAACTCGATCACCATTATTTTGTGTCTGTAAAAACATAATTACCTCGGTATCAGTGCATCTTGATATTAGTATAGTATGAATTTAAGATGTAAATGATAATTGTTTGTAACTATTAATCAGTGATGCATTGTTATTATTGCTTAAACCTCTTACTGCCACTAAATGAAAATTAAATTAATAATTTATCGATAAAAAAGGCAATAAATAACAGCGTTAAATGTAATATTGAGAATTTAAACAGAGCAAATGCATTACGATTATGGCTGGATACTTTTAATAGTATGGCTTTATAGATAAAGATACCATTGAGTATAAGTGCACTAAATAGATAGATATAACCTGACATGTGGATTAAAAAGGGTAATACGCATACTAGGGTTAATAAAACTGTGTAGAGCAGCACACATGTTTTAGTGTACTCAATACCGTGTGTGACGGGTAACATGGGAATATTTGCTTTAGCGTAATCCGCTCGGCGATGAATTGCGAGTGCCCAAAAGTGTGGCGGCGTCCAAGTGAAGATGATCATCACTAAAATCCAGGGCTGTGCCGATAATACGCCAGTTTCAGATACCCAGCCTAATAAAGGTGGCATGGCACCCGCGAGCCCTCCAATGACGATGTTTTGAGGGGTAGCACGTTTTAAATACAGGGTGTAAACCACTGCGTAACCTAATAACGCAAATAAAGTTAAATACGCAGTGAGCCAATTTGCAAAAAACACTAATAAAGCAAAACCACATGTCGCTAATAACCCTGAAAAGAGTAATGCACGATTGCGAGATACTCTTTTCTTTACAATAGGACGGTTTTTAGTGCGTGCCATGATGGCATCAATGCGACTATCAACGATATGGTTGATGACTGCCGCACTACTTGAAAGCAAGCCTATGCCGAGTAAACTGAGCAGTTGCTCAATGTATCCTCGGCCCATATCTGGCGCTAATGCGGCCCCTATTACGGCAGTGAGCACTAATAGGGCGATTACTTTAATTTTACACAGTTCCAAATAGTCTTTTAGTTTCGCCGATTCATTATTCTCTGATGGTATGGTCAATTTGCTGTGTGTTAATAGTTGTGCCATCTTAATCTCCTCATTGTGCTTGAACGTTGTTATTGCTGTTTTTACTGAGTGCATAACTTAAGCGTATTAAGCTCATTAATAATAATGCAGCGCATAGGTTATGTGCCAGTGCCATTAATAAGGGGAAATGCCAAAAAACCATCATCACGCCTAACAAAACTTGGCTAATCATTAATAAAGCAACCCATAACGCACAGTTTTTAATGTGTAAATCAACATTGCTTAGGTAGACGCTGATGATAAATGTGAATACCATTAAAGTGGTTACAATGGCCCAAAAACGATGAAAAAGGTGAATAGACAAACGTGCTTGTGCCGGCAGCACCCCAAACTCATAATGACTACTTACGGGCAGTTGCCAAATACTGTCAAAAGAGAATTGTTGCCAGCTGTAATCACTATTAAAACCATCACAGAAGGGCAGTTCATTACAAAATGACGCCGCGTAATTTGCACTTAACCACCCCCCTAGCGCTATTTGGCTTAACAGTAAAAAAATCAATAATAGGCTAACTACAAATGTCATGTTTATTGATGATCTCTGGTTCGCATTTTGGTTATTAAGATTAAGCAATAATAGCCAGATTAAATTGAGCACCAAAAAACCACCTAATAGGTGAGCCACTACAATTAAAGGTTGTAATGACATCGTTACCGTTAACATGCCAAGGGTTGCTTGAAATAATACTAATATTAATAATAGAGAGCTTAAGATACGCGTTGAGCGGTAAGCCTTTAAGCATAGGGAGCTAATAAAGATAATTAAAATAAGTAGACCTAAACTCCCCGCAACATAACGGTGGATCATCTCTTTCCACGCTTTTTCCGTGTCTAACAAACCTAATTCAGGTGGCACTTGATTAGCATTTGGCACCGCTAAAAATCCATAACACCCTGGCCAGTCAGGGCAACCTAAACCGGCGTTGCTTAAGCGCGTATAAGCGCCTAATACAATGACAACGATTGCTAATAGCAAGGTGAATTGCACTAACCTTGGGTAATAATTATTTTGCAAATTCACTCTCCGGTTAAGCACTACGGGCAAATTTAAATAACTTTTTCAGGTCTTTAATTAGGCCTATTTTAATTAAACGGTTTTCTTCTGCGTTGTCAGACAAGGGGTAAGCCAACACTATCAAACCAAATCGATCAATTAAGTAGAGAGTATTAACCTGTAACTCTTTATGTTGCAGTGGGTAGCTTTTTATCCCTGATACAGTTGCCAAACTACCTAACAGCACCAAGTCTACCTTGTCCTTATACTTACCTAATGCGTTAGCTACTTGTTGCATTTGCTGTTGGTTGTTTAGGCATTTTTTCCCGCATTTTTTTACTGTTTGCTGTGCAATCGACCATTGTTTCGGTTTTATTAGTTGCCAGTCCTTGAGGGTGATTTGTTGTGTTAAAAATGTACCGTTATTGACTTGTTGCACCGGAGACCAATTTATTTTTAATAAAATAAAGGCTAACAATAATGGCGTAACAAAGCTCAGTACAAATAGCGTTAATACTTTTTTATTATTCAAGTTGATCCCCTAAACGTATGCGGTTTTTGGTAAAAGGTTTAACCGCAAAGATAAACACTACCAGTGCGGCGATAGCGAGCAACAACCACTGTAATGCATATGCAAGGTGTTTCTCGGGTGGCATGACCACCGGTTTATAATGAGGCTGTAATGAAAATTGAGCTCTGCTACTGTAGGCAATGAAATCAATGAGCTCGGTTGCACTTTCTTGTTGCATGATAGTCAAATCGATATATTGAATTCGTTTCGGCCAAGGTGCATTATTTGCGACTTGTTTCTGTAGATAAAACCCCGCTAAATCCCCTTGTTTTAATTGCACTTGTAATGTAATTTTTTGTGTTGGTAAGTTAACGATGGCTTTGTGTGCACGGCTTTGTGGTGCTTTTACCCAACCTAAATTTACAATCATCGCTTTGTTACTCTGTGCGGGATAAAAAACAGCTAATACATCAAAGCCCACTTGTTGCTTAAAAACGCGGTTATCTAATAACCAATATTGATCACTTAATAAGTGTCCACTGAGTTGCATTTTAATCCCTGTTTTATTCAAGCCATTAGGTAAAAACTGCAAGTCACTCCAGCGTATCGTGCCTTTAGCCTGTAATGCACTGATATTGTCTAATCGTGTTTGTTTATCTTGTGCGCGATTATGTTGCCAATTAGCCAACATTAAACAGGTGACAACCACTATCAGGGTTAAAGATGAACTTAGAATCGGCATAACTTAGACAACATAAACGATGAAAAACAAGCATATCCACACGATATCAACAAAGTGCCAATACCAACTACCTGCCTTTAGCGCAAAATGATGCTGTCCATTAAAATGCCCTTTAAGAATACGCAGCAAGGCAATAAACAAAAGTATTAATCCTAGGGTCACATGCAAACCATGGAAGCCGGTTAATAAATAAAAGGTATTACCATAAATGCCCGATTGCAGTGTTAACCCCAGCTCATGGTAAGCATGGATATACTCATTGGCTTGCAAAAATAGGAAACAAATACCGAGTAATAAAGTGATCGCCATAAAGCCTTTTAATCGCGGTCGGTTATCTTGTTGCATCGCTTTTTCGGCAAAATGTAAGGACACTGAAGAGGTTATTAATATTAGAGTGTTAATAAGTGGTAGGCCTTGCCAGCCCATTGCTTGGGTCGTTTCACCTGCAGGTGTCTTTAATAATGGCCAAAATGACTGAAAATCGGGCCATAAAATTTGTTGCGTCATGACATTATTTGAAGCGCCACCTAACCAAGGGACGGAAAAGTTTCGTGCATAAAACAAAGCGCCAAAGAACACAAAAAAGAACATCACTTCTGAAAATATAAACCACAGCATCGCTTGCTTAAAGGAAATATCCATTTGTTTTGAATACAGTCCATTACTTGATTCAGTGATCACATCTTTAAACCAAGAAAACAGCATAATGAATAATATGGCGAGTCCAAGCACTAATAAAAATATGCCGGAAACATCACTTTTATTGAGTTGCATAATGCTGAGACCACTGCCTAGGGCAACAAAAAAAAGCGCAATGGCACCCAAAATTGGCCAGGGACTTTGCGCAGGCACGTAATAGCTTGGTGGTGATTTTTTATTTTCAACTGACATAAAATCCCCTGTTAATTTTAAAATTAGTGATAATAAGGTGTCTTAATAGTTACTGATTAAATGTTGTCAGTAATATCAAACAGCGTATAAGATAATGTCATCTCTTCAATTTCAATGGGCAGTGCTTCATCAATATAAAAAAGTAATGTCATCTCTATGTTTTCATTTGCTTTGAGGGCTTGTTGCTCAAAGCAAAAACATTGCACTTTATGTAAGTATTGGGCTGCAACACCGGGACTCACGGAGGGGATGGCTTGAAACACGCGGTCTTGGTTACTTAAGTTACTGGCGATAAAGCTCACTTTATTCATTTCCCCAATATTGACGGTCAGCCTTTGGTTTTTAGTGTTCACTTTAAAAGGGGAGCCTTCTTTGGCATGTGTTAAAAAATTCACATCAACCTGTTGTGTCGTATTTATCGAATCACTGATCGGTGCTTTTTCCATGGACGGTTTGCCATTAAGCCCGGTCACCTGACAAAATACGTCATATAACGGGACTAAGGCAAAGGCAAAAGCAAACATGAATACTGAGCTTATCACTAAGCGTTTTAGCAAAGGCCGATGTTGATTCATTTGACCTCCGGTGGTGTTGCAAAGGTATGATAGGGTGCTGGAGACGCGACTTGCCATTCTAAACCTTCAGCGCCATCCCAGACCTTAGCAGGCACTTTTTCTCCACCTCGAAAACATTGCACAACACAGTAAACAAATAACAGCTGTGATAAGCCAAAAGCGAAACCACCTAAACTGATGATCATATTAAAATCAGCAAACTGCAGTGCATAATCGGCGATGCGTCTCGGCATGCCCGCAAGTCCTACAAAATGCATTGGAAAGAATAAAACGTTGACACTGATTAATGATAGCCAAAAATGTATTTTAGCTAAGCGGATATTAAACATATGACCAGTCCATTTTGGCAACCAAAAATAGACACCCGCAATAATGGAGAATAACGCGCCTGTTACTAATACATAGTGGAAATGCGCCACTACAAAATAGGTATCGTGATATTGAAAATCTGCTGGTGTTATTGCGAGCATCAACCCGGAAAAACCGCCAATAGTGAAAAGAACAATAAAGGCGATTGCAAATAACATCGGCACTTCAAAACTCAGAGACCCCCGCCACATTGTTGCAATCCAATTAAAGATTTTTACACCGGTTGGAACGGAGATAAGCATGGTGCTATACATAAAGAATAGTTCTGCAGCTAATGGCATACCCGTAGTAAACATATGATGTGCCCAGACAATAAAAGATAAAAAAGCGATAGACACAGTGGCATAAACCATTGAATGATACCCAAAGAGTTTTTTGCGTGAGAAGGTGGGAATGATGGTCGAAATAATGCCAAACGCGGGCAAAATCATAATGTACACTTCGGGATGGCCAAAGAACCAAAAGATGTGTTGGAACATTACTGGGTCACCGCCTCCCATTGCATTAAAGAAACTGGTGCCAAAATATTTATCGGTTAATACCATGGTGACGGTGCCGGCTAATACGGGCATGACGGCAATTAATAAAAAGGCGGTGATTAACCACGTCCAGACAAATAATGGCATTTTCATTAATGTCATGCCCGGTGCGCGTAAATTAAAGATGGTAACAATGATATTAATTGCACCCATGATTGAACTGATACCCATTATATGTATTGAAAATACAAATAAAGCGGTATTATCGTTACTATAAGTTGTTGAAAGCGGAGCATAAAAAGTCCAACCAAAATTTGGGCCTCCGCCGTCCATAAACAGTGAGCCAATTAAAATAGAGAAGGCAAAAGGTAAGATCCAAAAACTCCAGTTATTCATGCGTGGTAAGGCCATATCTGGCGCGCCAATCATCAAAGGAATCATCCAGTTGGCTAATCCTACAAAAGCGGGCATTACTGCGCCAAATACCATTATTAAGCCATGTACTGTGGTCATTTGATTAAAAAAGTTTGGTTCGACTAGCTGTAATCCGGGTTGAAATAATTCGGCGCGGATAACCATTGCCATGCCACCACCAATAAATAACATCAGTAATGAAAAGCCTAAATATAATGTACCGATGTCTTTATGATTAGTGGTATATAACCAACGTTTAATACCTGAAGCTTGGTAGTGTTCAATCGACTCATTTTGCTGCTGTTTTGAATCATTCATTATTCAGCTCCTTTGATTTGATTATTGACATCTGACGCTTGAATAACTTCACCAGAACGCCCCCATGCATTACGTTCATAAGTAATAATTGCGGCAATGGTTGCTGCCGATAATTTATCTTTAAAGGCCATCATAGCGGTCAACTCTTTGCCGTTTAAGACAAGTTCAATGTGTTGCTCAATCGGGCCTTCTATCATTGCGCTGCCTTTTAAAGCTGGGAAGGCCCCCGTTAAACCGAGTCCGCTTGCTTGATGGCACATCGCGCAATTCTCAAGATAGGCTTGCTCGCCGAGTTGCATGAGTTGTGACTTATCAAGGTCAACGAGGGGATCTTGTGATGCTGTATTATTGGTCGATTTTTTTTCTGTGGGTATTTCAATAGCGAGTGTCGGTTGTGATGCTTTGACAGGTCTGTCAGCACTCGGTTCATTTACTTGAACATCTCTAGGTTGAACAACATCGCCTGAATTAAGACCCCACGCATTACGCTCATAGGTAATAACAGCTGCAAGTTGTTTACTTGATAGTTGTTTTGAAAATGCTTGCATTGCACTGCCAGGTTTTCCATGGAGAACAATATCGATATGTTGTTGTACATCACCGCTAGTTATCGGGCTATCTTTTAAAGAAGGGAACAACCCCGGTAAACCTTGGCCAGTAGATTGGTGGCACACAGAACAATTGGCTTCATAAACATCTTTCCCTAAGGCCATTAACTCATCCATGTTAAAGCTGACGTCTTTTAACGCGTCCTCTTGTTGTGCTTGTTGTGATGCTAATTGTTGCTGCTCAATTAACCATTGCTCAAACTGCTCTGGACTACGCACATCAACGACAATGGGCATGAAAGCATGGCTTTTACCACACAGTTCAGCACATTGACCACGGTAGATGCCTTCAATATTTACATTTGTCCACGCTTCATTGATAAAGCCCGGTACCGCATCTTTTTTGACTGCAAAATCAGGGATCCACCAAGCGTGAATGACATCATCGGAGGTAAATAAAAAGCGTACTTTTTTACCTGTAGGGATCACTAAGGGTTTATCGACTTCTAATAGGTAGGTCTCACTTTTTTGTTGCTGATTGGTTATTTGTGACTGAGGGGTTGAGATAATAGAGTAAAAACCAAGGTCTAATGTTTGCTGACCATAGGTTAAATATTGGTAGTGCCATTTCCACTGCGAGCCTGTCACTTTAATGGTGAGGTCTGATTTGCTTGGATCTTCCATTCTTATTAACGTTTGCGTGGCTGGGATCGCCATAGCGATCAGAATTAAAACGGGAATCGCGGTCCATAATATTTCTACTTTTGTACTTTCATGGAACTGTGCTGCTTTAGCACCTTTGCTTTTTCGATGGTTGACAATAGACCAGAACATCACTGAGAACACTAATAATGCAATGACACAGCAAATGATAAAAATGGTCATATGTAATTGATAAACATCTTCACTGATATCAGTGACCCCTTGACGCATGTTGATGGCACTATTAGCGAATGCAATCTCAGGTAAAAAAAATATCAAATAAGCAACAGCGCGAACAAGAGTCATTCCTTTCTCCTCGGGTGTTTCATTATAAAATGGCTTAATTTGTGGTTGTTTAATCGTCTATTAAAGGTTCTATTTGGGATTCTAAAAAATTATATAAATCAACTGATGAATAAATAAATAGTCAAGGAACGAAAAATGTGCAAGTTTTAATCAATTTAAAACTAAGTACTTAGCGCTATGTTACTTAATAGAGTGATTCAGTGTGTTGACGAGGTTGAATGAATAAAGAGGCATTAGATTAGCTAGAGATACCCTTTGCAGGATAAATACTTTGTTACAGAAAAAGTGTCAAGGAAAACGTTAATAGGGTTAAAAATCAATGGGTTACCTTAATTTAACTAGAGGTTGTTATTGTGCTTTTAGGTGTTTTAGTCGCTGTAGCGGTACCTAAATTGGTGAATTTAAGTCGTGATGTAGGTATCTAAGATGTACTTTCATACTAATTACAACTAGTGATGGGATATTGGTTATAACCAATAAAATGCACCTGTATCAAACATGATATCTGTGTCGTAGGAAATTCTAACAGGAGTACTCTATTTACCCATTCAACGCAAGTGAATGGACGGGTAAATTATACCTATTATTACCATTTTTCTGATGGCGAATTGCCTAGTGTAGACGGTGTTTGTTAAAAATAGAAAAGGAGAACGATTGTTCTCCTTTTCTGAAACTAAACAGCTTAATGCGTAACAGGTAAATTTATTTGCTATGGCGTTCCTGCAATTTTGCTGCCACATCTGCAAGTTGTAAACCTTCATTTTGCAATAAAACCGTTAAGTGATAAAGCAAGTCGGCACTCTCACAAGTCAGTTCATCCCTATCTTTTGCCATGGCAGCCAGTGCAACTTCTACACCTTCTTCACCGACTTTTTGGGCAATACGTTTTGTACCACGTGCATACAATGACGCGGTATAACTGCTTTGTGGATCAGCGCCTTTACGACTTTTAATCACTTGTTCTAAATCTGCAATAAAGGTAAGTGCAGGTTGTAGTTTACCTTTAAAGCAGCTTTCAGTGCCAAGATGACAAGTAGGGCCAATAGGCTCAACAATGGCAAGCAGAGTATCGTTATCGCAGTCGGTGCTGATTTCAAGTACGTTTAAGAAGTTACCTGACTCTTCACCTTTACACCATAAACGCTGTTTAGTGCGACTAAAAAAGGTCATTTTACCTGACTCAAGTGTGGCTGCTAATGCTTCTTGGTTCACGTAACCGAGCATCAATACTTTACCTGAGGTACGGTTTTGCACGATGACAGGCATGAGGTTATCTACCTTTGCCCAATCAAGTGCATTTAATTGTTCTATATTCATTAAGCTCATAGTCTAATCTCTACCTGTTGTGTTTTAAGGTAAGATTTTAACTCACCAATATTAATTATTTGTTTATGAAATACACTGGCCGCTAATGCGCCATCAACATCCGCTGTCTTAAAGACGTCTGCAAAATGAATCATTTCACCTGCACCGCCAGAGGCGATTAACGGGATAGTACAAATAGTACGCGCTTGGCTAAGTTGCTCGATATCGTAACCACAACGTACGCCATCTTGGTTCATTACGTTTAATACAATTTCCCCCGCGCCACGTGATTGTACTTCTTTGATCCAATCAAAGGTATTCCATTTTGTGGTGACCGTTGCTTTCTCATTACCGGTAAATTGTTTTACTTGGTGTTGGCCTGTCGCTTCATCAAAGTAAGAGTCGATACCAATAACAATACACTGTGTGCCAAATTTTTCTGCTAAACGGTTAATTAAGCTAGGATCGGCAAGCGCAGGGCTATTGATAGATATTTTGTCTGCACCAAACTCTAAAATGCGTTTTGCATCCTCGATAGTTTTAATGCCACCAGCCACACAAAAAGGGATATCAATCACCTCTGCAACGCGTGATACCCAGCTTTTATCCACAACACGATCGTCAGAGCTTGCAGTAATATCGTAAAATACTAATTCGTCTGCGCCCTCGGAGGCGTAACGTTTAGCAAGTGGCACAATATCTCCGACAATTTCGTGGTTACGAAACTGAACACCTTTTACGACCTGTCCATCTTTGACATCAAGACAAGGGATAATTCTTTTTGCTAGCATCTAATTAACTCCTTTAATTGTATCGTAAAAGGAAACAACTCTTTGCGCGTTCCTATTTTTTACGTCTAAACAAGGACTTATGCGTTTTGCCAACATTGGATCGCCTCCTTGACGGTAAATTTACCTTCTAGCAGTGCACGACCTACGATAATACCTTGCGCACCAGAGCGTGCAACATCAGCGATATCATCCAGTGAGCCAATGCCACCCGACGCCTGCCATGCGACAGTTGGAAAAGCAACTACCATCTCTTTGTACAGGGAGACGTTAGAGCCTGTCAATGTACCGTCTTTCGAGATATCAGTGCAAAGTACATGCTTTAAACCCACTTTTAGGTAGATTTCAAGCAGTGATTCAATGGTTTGACCACTGTCTTCTTGCCAACCTGAAACAGCAACGATTTTGTTACCGTCTGCATCTATATTGATATCCAATGCTAAAACAATATGCTCTGGGCCATATTTTTCCATCCAACCTGCGACCATTTCAGGGTGTTTAACCGCTGTTGAGCCGATAACTACGCGGTGCGCGCCAATATCGAGTAGACCTTTAACATCCTCTTCAGTGCGTACGCCACCACCAATTTGTACTTTTGCTGGGGTATTTTTAATCAGGCTTTCAATGACGCTCAATTGGCGTTTAGTAATATCTTTCGCACCGTCTAAATCAACAAGGTGTAACCAATCAGCGCCTTGTTCGTTATAGAGTGTGTATAAGCTTTGTGGATCATCACTATAAACAGTTTTTTGTGCGTAATCGCCTTGGTATAAACGAACTACTTTACCGTCGATTAAATCTAATGCTGGGATAATCATATTAAAGCTCCAAAAAGTTTTTGATTAACTGAGCGCCTACTTTCCCTGAGCGCTCTGGGTGAAATTGCACCCCGTAAAAATTGTCTTTGTTGACCGCTGCGCTAAATGCTTTGCCATAGTCGCAACTGGCGATAGTATTTTTATTCACTGGCAGTGCGTAGCTATGGACAAAATAGAAATAACTGCCTGCGGGAATATTTTTAAACAGAGGGTTATTCGCCTCTGGTGTGACTTGATTCCAGCCCATGTGTGGTAAGCGCAGAGGGGCTACGTCCATTTTTTCAATCACACCATCAATAAGGCCTAATGTTGTAATTATTTTCTCATCACCAAAAGACTCCTCTGAGCTTTCTGCTAACATCTGCATGCCTAAACAGATGCCTAAAACAGGTTGAGTCAGTTTAGAAACTTGAGCGACTAAATCGCGCTCTACAAGATTACTCATCGCCTCTTTTGCGGTGCCAACACCAGGAAGAAACAGTTTTTGTGCATTTTGTAAAATGATTGGATCTTTACTTACTGTAACGTCATAACTTAAACGCTCAATGGCAAAGCGTACAGATGAGAGGTTAGCGCAACCGGTATCAATAATAACGATCATAAAACACCTTTACTTGATGGCATTTCAGTACCGACAATCTTTATGCTTTGGCGTAGTGTACGGCCAAATGTTTTAAACAGACCTTCAACCATGTGGTGCGCATTGCCATTTTCAACCTCTAAATGTAGCGTCGCACGCATCGCTTGTGCTAGTGAGTAAAAGAAATGTTCAACCATCTCCGTTGACATCGTGCCCACTAATTCACGCGGAAAATTGGCTTTGAATTTAAGGTA
Organism: Psychromonas hadalis ATCC BAA-638; assembly: GCF_000420245.1. Classification (GTDB taxonomy): domain Bacteria; phylum Pseudomonadota; class Gammaproteobacteria; order Enterobacterales; family Psychromonadaceae; genus Psychromonas; species Psychromonas hadalis. The sequence goes on from NZ_ATUO01000001.1 coordinate 52,891, forward strand.
AGGACGCCCAGAGAGATCTAATGTACAGCTTGCTTTGGTTTCATCCATTGGTAATACAAAACCAAAACGGCCAATACCACGCTTGTCTCCTAGTGCGATATTCATCGCTTCGCCTAACGCTAATGCAGTATCTTCAACGCTGTGGTGATCGTCAATATGCAAGTCACCTTTAACGCTAACCTTCATTTGGAAACCGCCGTGTGTGGCGATTTGATCCAGCATGTGATCAAAGAAACCCATGCCGGTATCGATACTATTTTCACCACTATTATCTAAATCTACAAAGACGTTAATATCGGTTTCGTTGGTTTTACGTGTTACGGTTGCTGTGCGCCCAAGCGAGGTTAACTGTTTAACAATGGCTTTCCAGCCCAGTGTCTCTTTATTATAAAGAATGCCAGTAATGCCCATGTTTTCAGCAAGGCCGATATCAGTATGGCGATCGCCAATCACAAAGGAGTTTTTATGATCAATGCGCCCCGATTGCAGATACTCTTTAACCATACCTAAATGGGGTTTGCGGCATGAACAGTTATCACTTGGGAAATGTGGGCAAAGTAGCGTCGCTTCAAAGTGTACACCCTGTGATGCGAAGATCTCGATCATCTTATTTTGTGGAATATCGAAATCACTTTGTGGATAGCTTGTGGTGCCTAAACCATCTTGGTTTGAAACGATCACTAAGACATAACCTGCATCTTGCAGTGTTAAAAGACTTGGGATAACGTCAGGTTCAAAAACCAGTTTTTCTAGGGTATCTACCTGCTTATCACTGATTGGCTCATCAATTAACGTACCGTCTCTGTCGATGAAAAGAAATTTTTGTTGACTCATTTTGGTTTCCTACAGTGCGTTTAATATGTTGAGTGTTTTTTGCATCTCATTGACATTACCAATGCTGATACGAATACAATTTTCAAGACGTTTTTTGCTCGCAAAATCGCGCATGATAATGCCGTTTTCGCTAAATGCCTGCCAAACTTTTTTAGAGTCTGTAAAGCGTACTAAAACAAAGTTACCCGTTGCCGGGAATATCTCTGTAACACAAGTTAATTGTTGTAATGCGTTGGCTAAAACCATGCGGTTATTATTTAAAATCACCACTCGCTCACGCATTATCTCAAGTCCTTGTTCCGATAGCGCTTGCGTTGCAATTTGTGCTACTGGATCAGGCACGGGGTAAGGCGCAATGACTTTGCTCATCATCTCAATAACAGACTTCTGTGCAAGGGTAAATCCACAGCGAATAGAGGCCAATGCAAATGCTTTGGAGAGGGTACGGGTGATCACTAAGTTTTCGTGACTGTTAATAAGATCAGCTTGGCTAAATTCAGGGCAGAATTCGATATACGCTTCATCGGCAACAATCAGTGCTTTGCCTAATGTGGCTTGTAATAGTTTAACCAATTTTTCTTTGTCTAACATGTTCCCTGTTGGATTGTTTGGCGCGCATAAAAACACAATTTTAACGTGGCTATCGGCTGCATTAACGGCTTGCTCAACGGCGCTATAATTAACATTAAAGTGCTCATTTAACGCGATTTCATCTACTTGTACCCCACATGTTTCTGCGCTGATTGCATACATACCATAAGTGGGTGGACAGATTAAGATGCGGTCGATTTTCTCCTCACAAAAAGTACGAATTAATATTTCGATGCTTTCATCTGCGCCACGTGTGGTCAGAACTTGTTCTGTGGTGATTGATGCACCGTGGATTGATGCGTAATGTGCATAAGCGTTCATTAAAGCAGGGGGCTGAAACTCAGGGTAACGATTGAGGTTACTTGAGTCTAATTGATATTCACTGCAATCTGGGGCTTCATTGGCATTTAACCAAACATCACCTTTACCACCAATACGGCGCGCAGAAAGATAAGGCGTTAATGCTTGTATATTTTCACGGGCGAGTTGTTTTATATCACTCATCTTTTTATATTCCCTATACTGATAAATGTGACGTAAATGTGGGAGTAAGTTTTATTACTCCTTTATTGATCTTATGCATTTATCTATTAAGTTTTTCGATACGTATAGTAACCGCACGTTTATGGGCAGTTAATCCTTCTGCATCAGCCAGACAAATTACCGTTGGTGCAAGTCTGCGCAGCCCTTCTTTGGTTAGCTCTTGCACCGTGTAACGTTTCACAAAATCAGCGAGTCCAAGGCTTGAGTAGGTACGTGTATAACCGTAAGTAGGTAATACATGATTGGTACCACTGGCGTAATCACCGACTGACTCAGGTGTCCAAGCACCTAAAAAGATAGAGCCCGCATTTTTAAATTTTGCTTGCAGTGCGCGTGGATCTTCGGTTTGTACAATAAGATGCTCTGGCGCATAACGGTTAGATATTTCAATTGCTTCATCAATATCAGCACAAACAATGCTCACGCTATGTGCAATGGCTTGTTCAGCAATCTCTTTACGTTCTAAAACGGCTAACTGTTTTTCAATTTCTAATGCCGTTTGTTTTGCGATGTTAGCGCAAGGGGTGACTAAAATTGATTGTGAATCATGGCCATGCTCCGCCTGAGATAATAGATCTGCAGCAATAAAGGCAGGATCTGATTCTTTATCTGCAATGACTAATACTTCTGAAGGTCCTGCTGGCATATCAATGGCTGCGCCTGCAAAATCGTTGCTGACTTGACGTTTTGCTTCGGTAACAAAGGCGTTACCCGGACCAAATATTTTATCAACACAAGCAATTGTTTTTGTGCCATAAGCAAGGGCTGCAATCGCTTGCGCGCCACCGACAGTGTAAATTTCAGTGACGCCACACAGCGATGCTGCATATAAAATTTCATCAGCAATCGGTGGTGGGGTGCATAACACCAAGCGGGTACAACCTGCAATTTGTGCGGGTGCACCGGTCATAATAACGGTTGAAGGCAGTGGGGCACTGCCACCTGGAATGTATAAACCAACAGATTCAATCGCTTGGGTGTGCATTTCACAGACAACACCAGGCATAGTTTCAACGCGGATCACATCTTGCACTTGTGCTTGATGAAATTTAACGACTTGATCATATGCCGTTTTAATCGCGTTTTTAATCTCAGTGCCTAAACGTGCTGTTGCTTGTTTGATATCAGCTTCAGTTTTAGTGAAATTATCACCTTCAAACTTATCAAAACGCTTAGTGTATTCAAGCAGGGCGCTATCACCTCGCTTGCGAATTGCTTTAATAATCTCTGCAACGGTATTACCTAATGTTGCAGAATCTGCCATTGCAGGACGAGCAAGTTGTTGTGCTTGTTCATCGCTTGATAATTCAGCCCAAATAACGGTTTTCATTCCAGTTGGCTTCATTCCAGTAGACATGGTTTTTACTCCATCATTTTTTCAATAGGCAATACTAATATTGAGCTTGCACCTAATGCTTTTAGTTGTTCCATTGTTTCCCAGAAAAGGTTTTCTTTACTGACTACGTGTAGTGCAACGTGATCATCACTGCCCGCTAAATCCATTACAGTGGGTAGATCAGAGCCGGGTAATAAATCGGTGATTGCTTGTAGATTTGCTTTAGGTGCGTTGAGCATAATGTATTTAGATTCTTTCGCTGTTTGCACGCCATCAATACGGGTTAAAATACGATCCACTAATACTTGTTTGTCACCTGTTAACGCTTCATCACGTTGCATTAAAACAGCCGTTGAGCGGTAGATAACTTCAACTTCTTTAAGACCATTTGCTTCTAAGGTTGCGCCTGTTGACACAAGGTCGCATATCGCATCAGCAAGACCTGCGCGAGGGGCAACTTCAACAGAGCCCGTTAACATACATGAAGTGTAAGGGACGTTTGCCTCTTCCATAAAACGTTTTAGAATATGAACATAGGTGGTCGCTATACGCAGACCAGAAAGTGATTGCACACCTTGATAATCAAAGTCGTTATCAACCGCAAGTGAGAAACGACAACCACCAAAGTTAAGTGCTTTTACTACTTTGTGGGCAGTTGGCTCACCAGCGACAGCGCGCATCATGGTCTCTTCTTCTAATACATTTTGACCAATAAAACCAAGATCAACAACACCGTCCATAATAAGGCCCGGAATATCGTCATCACGTACACGTAAAATATCAATGGGCATATTTTCGCTGTGGGCAATTAAACGTTGGGTGTTTAAATTCACCTTGATGCCACATGCTTTTAATAACTTAACGGTAGCGTCACTTAAACGGCCTTTTTTCTGTATTGCGATTCTTAAACGTTGCTCTGACATTGTCATTTTCCTTGCTGTGAGACCAATTATATTTAATGAACGATCAATTTTACTGGTTAAAATGGGTTACTTCTGCGTTGGAAGTTTTGTCAAGGGAATAACCATTAAAGAATTAAAGTCTTTATTTTAATTCTACCGATAGAGGATTACATCGTAATCGCTCGAAAGGTCAACTTCCGCTTTAAATTAACTCATTTTTCCTGCGCAATATTTTCTCATAATATTAATATAACTGGCCTAAAACTAAAAAACCCTCGGGAGACTTAACTTCCGGGGGTTTATATTTGTTGGTTACCACTGGAAGCACATAAAAGTTCTTCCAAGAATAAAAATCCTGAAAGATTAGGTAATATGATGGTGGTACTGTGCTTTCAGAATAACTTTCTTCATGGTGTAAATAATCTCTTTGTTTAATTGTCGCTAGAATATCAATCTCAGCCTTAAAAGTGAACTGTTTTTTTTACAATTTAAAGAATAGTTATGCAGTTATTATGACTATTCAGTTATTTCTGATGGCTTCTCATTTTTCTGTTCGTTTTCTAGCGCTTCTAATTTGGCTCGCTCTGCTTTTGAAACATACTTACCTTTGTTGCTAGGTGCTTTTTTAGCATTCATTTTTTTAATGCGGGCATTAAAAATTTTATTTAGTTTTTTCTTGCGGTTCATTATTTATTTCCTAGCATTTTAAAGAGGGGCATTGTAAAGCTCTGGTGATGAAATACAAGTCTCTTTGGAATTGACAATAGCACCCCCATATTTTGTAAGTAAGTTATTATTTTGCTATAAAATAGGTTAAAACCGTTGTTTACACCCACAATAAGCGTTGCTTGCTCGATTATACTGTATGCATAATTCATTAAAGGAATAGATCATGATAACGAAAAACTTGCCACTTACTGACATCCACCGCCATCTTGATGGTAATATTCGAGTTCAAACTATATTAGATCTGGGGCAAAAATTTGCATTAGAGCTGCCCGCTTTTACGGTTGAATCGTTACGTCCTTTTGTACAAATTGTTGAAGCAGAGCCAAGTTTGCTTGCATTCTTATCTAAATTGGATTGGGGCGTGGCTGTGTTGGGTGATTTAGATGCGTGCCGTCGTGTGGCTTATGAAAATGTTGAAGATGCAAAAAATGCACAAATAGACTATGCAGAATTACGTTTCTCCCCTTATTACATGGCGATGAAACACAACCTACCGATTGCGGGTGTGGTTGAAGCGGTGGTAGATGGTGTACAAGCGGGTTGTCGTGATTTTAATATCAAAGCAAATATGATTGGTATTTTAAGCCGTACTTTCGGCCAACAAGCCTGCTCACAAGAGCTAGCAGGTTTACTTTCTCAAAAAGATAACTTAGTGGCGATCGATTTGGCGGGTGATGAATTAGGCCAACCGGGTGAATTGTTTGTTAGCCACTTTAAACAGGTACGTGATGCGGGTTTGCAAGTCACCATACATGCTGGGGAAGCCGCAGGTGCGCAAAGTATGTGGCAAGCCATTAATGAGTTAGGCGCAGTGCGCATCGGGCATGGCGTAAAAGCAATTGAAGATAAAAAACTGATGGATTATTTAGTAGTGCATAAAATTGGTATTGAATCTTGTATTACCTCGAACATTCAAACCAGTACCATTAGTGACATTAAAAATCATCCCATTAAAACCTTTTTAGAGCATGGTATTTTAGCGTCTATCAATACTGACGATCCTGCCGTTGAAGGCATTGAATTACCTTATGAGTATGAGGTTGCAGCACCAAATGTAGGGTTAACACAAACGCAAATTCGCCAAGCACAAATTAATGGCTTAGAAGTGGCTTTTTTATCAGAGCAAGAGAAACAGGCGTTACGTGAAATAGCAAAAAGCCGATAATAGTTAAGTATTTCCTTTTTTTGCCGATAAACGTTATATACCCGTTATCATTCAAGGTGCAAAATTCAGCAAGCTGTGAGGTGAACAGATTCTAGGCAGAAAGTTGAAGGTCTAACGGGTTCAATCGATGCTTTCTAACAACGAAGGTGTTTGCCTCAAAACTTGCCCTTCGGGTCGTCAGCTCGAAAACTAATTCAGCGTTGCAGTATTTGATAAGGACGAGCCATTAAAGAATGAAAGTCTTTTATTTCATTCTACCGGCAGAGGATTAACGTCTTTTTGTTAATCTCTCGTAAGGTCATCATACTACGCCTTGCCTTAGTGTCCGAGCTGACGACTGAATAAAGCACTTTGATTGGTAACGGGTATCAACAAAGTATTTATCGGTAGGAGAGGGTTATGAGTCAACATTTGATCACCCAATTTATCAATCGTAGTTATGTTTTTAAGCCTTTTAATGATGCCAAATTGGTTAACCATAAGCTTAAAAAGTATCAAGCGTCTAATCGGCACAATAACAGCTCTCCTGAAGATGTGGCAGAGAGCACTCATATTCTGCAAAAAATAAAAATCAAAGAAAAAAAAAGTGTAGAGGATGAACAAGGATCTAACATAGATGTGATGGTTTGAGTTTTCTTAAATGACGATTACTCTGTTGCATTGGCACTTCACTTGGCACGGCTCTTTTTTCTGCATGCAGGTGTTTAATAGCCAAAATAGGGTGGTGGATTAACATTCTTGGCCCAGCGTAACGCATAATGGTGCGCGCTTGCTCACGTTGCATGGGTTTGTAGCAATGGATAGGACATTTGTTACAGGTGGGTTTACTTTGACCGTAAGGACATCTATCTAACTTCTCATTCGCATATTCAAGAAACGCAGTACATTCTGCACACTCTCCCTGTTTTTTATGAAATGTTTTACAATAGATTTTAACCATTGCTTTAATGGTTTTAAATTCAAGCCCAAGCAGAGAGGGTAGGTCAACCATCAATTTTAATCCTATTAAATTACATTTATTACAGTAGAATACAGGCAATTAATCCGTCATCAAGAGTAACCCGTTTGATCTCCTCTTTTTTTTCACCATCAGGTGCGTTAAGTCAAATATTACCCCATTTTATTGCCCGTGATGCACAGGTTGAGATGGCAGAAGCGGTTGCGTCGGTGATTAAAAGTAAACAACCGTTAGTGGTGGAAGCTGAAACGGGGACGGGTAAAACTTTTGCATATTTAGCACCTGCGTTGCTCTCCTTTAATAAAGCGGATAGTTCAAAAATCATCATATCCACGGGCAGTAAAGCGCTGCAAGAACAACTCTATATTAAAGACTTACCGTTGCTGATAAAAGCAACCGAATTTACCGGCACGGTAACGCTACTTAAAGGGCGCAGTAACTATCTGTGTAATGAACGTTTAAGCCGTTTTATGTTAGAGAGCAAACATAAAGAGAAAGCGTTACAGATTGAGTTAGTAAAGATAAAAAACTGGTCACTTTCAACGAAAACAGGTGATATTGCTGAAATTGAAAATTTAGCTGAAGATGCCTTTATTATCCCTGCCATTACCAGTAACAACGATAACTGTTTAGGCCGAGAGTGCCCCAGTTTCGATGATTGTTTTATTGTTAAAGCACGTAAAAAAGCGATGGATGCAGATTTGGTGGTGATCAATCATCATCTGTTTTTTGCCGACTTAGCGGTGAAAGAGACTGGATTTGGTGAGTTAATTCCTGAAGCGGGTACCTATATTTTTGATGAAGCGCATCAACTGCCCGATATTGCCAGTCTCTATTTTGGTGAATCGTTGTCAAGCAAGCAGTTAATTGAGCTCGCTAAAGATATCGATTTTGTCTATCGCACTGAGCTACGTGAAGCAAAACAGATATCAAAAGCTGCAGAGCAACTGCGTATTGCTGCGCTGGATTTTCGTTTAGCTTTTGCGATAGATAAAGGTACTGGCAGTTGGCGAGAAAAGTCACGAGAGCGTGTGATGCAATTACATGCACAACGTTTAGTGCAGGTGATGCATTTTTTAAATGATGTATTGATTGAACGACTCGGAAAAAGTGAGGTATTAGATCACTGTTTTGAGCGTTTAAATCAATTTACCTTGCTGTTTAAAAAATTAAATGATGTTAATGAAAGTGGCTTTAGTTATTGGTTTGATTGCACAAGGCAGCACTTCTCGCTCAATATTACCCCTTTAAGTGTTGCAGATCGCTTTCAATTAGAATGTCAGAAGAAACAGGCCGCTTGGATATTTACCTCGGCAACACTCTCGGTAAAAGGTAAATTTAACCATTTTACTGAATTGTTAGGGTTGCAAGATAGCCAATGTTTACAGCTTAATAGCCCCTTTGATTACGCCACCCAAACGTTGTTTGTAGTACCGCGTTTATTACCAGAGCCGGGAACCCCTGGACTTGCCAGTAAACTGGTCGAAACGCTTGCGCCTGTTATTCGTGCCAGTAAAGGTCGTTGCTTCTTTTTATGCACTAGCCATGCAATGATGAATCAGCTTGCGACGGGGTTTCGGCAAACACTGACCATGCCTGTTTTGTTGCAGGGTGAAAAAAGTAAACAAGCATTGCTTGATGAATTTATTGAACATGGTAATGCCTTGCTGGTGGCAACGGGCAGTTTTTGGGAAGGGGTCGATGTACGAGGGCAAGCGCTTTCTTGTGTCATTATTGATAAAATTCCCTTTAGTTCTCCCGAAGAACCATTGCTTAAAGCACGCATTGAAGATGCTATGTTAAAAGGCAAAGATCCCTTTTTTGATGTGCAGCTACCCCAAGCGGTGATCACCTTTAAACAGGGTATCGGACGTTTGATTCGTGCAGAGCAAGACAGGGGAGTACTGATTGTTTGTGATAATCGTTTAGTAACACGTAAATATGGTAATCTTTTCTTGAATAGTTTACCGTGCATGCCACGCACTCGCTCATTAGAGAATGCGATCACTTTCTTGAAAAATATTGATTAACAGGTTTTTAAATGTCTACAAAATTAAACATATTATGTGTTGATACATCAACGGAAGCTTGCTCTGTTGCTGTGTTACAGCACTCAGATACTGAGCAAGTTATCAGCGAACAATTTATGTTAGCCCCGCGTGAGCACACCACTAAAATTTTGCCTACGGTTGAAGCGGTGTTAGCAGATGCGGGCGTGGCACTCAGTGATATTGATATTGTTGCTTACGGGCGAGGCCCGGGTAGTTTTACGGGAGTGCGTATTGGCATCAGTATTGCACAAGGTTTAGCCTTCGGCATCGAAAAATCGATGGTAGGTGTATCAACACTACAAGCGATGGCGCAGCAAGCGTATAAAACAGAGCAAGTATCAGATGTTTATGCTGCTATTGATGCACGAATGGGTGAAATTTATTTTGCACACTACCAGTTAGCTGGCGAGTTAATGACACTGGTAAATGAAGAGGTGGTGATAAAACCAGCGTTGCTTTTAGCATCTGAGTTAACGGTTGTTGAAAATGCAGCGTTAGTAGGCAGTGGATGGGGCGCATATCCTGAACTTTTAGACTACTTTTATGAAGAGCGTAATGAAGGGCGCAATAGTGCACGTTTGTTAGATATTGAGTTCCCGTCAGCAACGTATATGCTTGAGCAAGTGATCAATGATGTAAAACAGGGGTTAACCGTATTACCAGAGCATGCTAGGCCTGTCTATTTACGAGATAAAGTAACATGGAAAAAACTACCGGGACGGTAAACACTCAGGCCGTTGCCATTTAAGCTTATGTCATCGTTGAAAAATGCTCATTTAGAGGATTAAACCGCACTTTTTGCCTTGACCTAAGCATAAATGGCTTAGCCCGGAACATTTACACTATTTTTTAGGGATATAATAAATTGTCTATGTTTATTACTTAAAAACACAATTGGAAAATAGATGGCAATTGTAAATAACAGCACATTTGTAACAAAACCACTTAACACAGTGAAGAGTACGACAGCGAAAAATGTCAGCTCTGCCAATGTGAGTGAAGTTGTACCTGTTGCTAAAAAAGCAAAGGCTGAGCAGTTTTCCATGATGCTTTCTGAAAAACAGAAAGACACTTTGCATCAAAGTCTCGGATATGACCAGCCAAGCTCAAAACAACTTGGTGCAGTGCATGCTTATATGCAAGTTGCAGCTCAAGAGAAGCGTGAAGCCATTATGCAAAGTATGAGCTTTCATTTTGTGGTTTAATTATTATCTTTAATTCGATAGGTCAGTTACATGTTTCGTACTCTTTTTGTATTATTATTTTCTCTCTCTAGTTTTCCCCTGTTCAGTGCTCCCTATAACGTCAATTTAAGCCCCTTACAAGCAGAGCAACTCGGTTTATTGATCTGGAAAAATGAGGGAAAACAAAAAATTCAACACTTGACGACTTGGAATCGTGGTGAAGACTTCCCTTCACTCGGACTTGGGCATTTTATCTGGTATCCAACCACGAAAAAAGGCCCCTTCAAAGAGCAGTTTCCGCAGTTAATTCAATTTATGTCAAAACAGGGTGTTGAACTACCTCAATGGCTAATTGACGCAGAGGTTGCACCATGGAAATCACGTGAACAATTTTATGCCCAATTTGATAAACCACCATTAACTCAGCTACGCAGGTTATTGAGTGAGCAATTAGCATTACAAGTGCGCTTTATTATTTTACGTTTAGAAAATGCGATTCCTCATATTATTGAAAGCAGTCGCCTTGCAGAGCAAAAAATAATTACCAGAAATCTACAACAATTAGCAACGCCAGAGGGGATCTTTACGCTACTTGATTATGTGAATTTTAAAGGAGAGGGGATCAATGAAAAAGAGCGTTACCAAGGAGAAGGTTGGGGGCTTAAGCAGGTTTTATTAGCGATGCCAGCGCATTATGAAAATCCACTGCGTAGTTTTGGCTTAGCTGCTGATGAGATGTTAACGCGCCGTGTTAAAAATGCCCCAAGAGATGAGTTTCGCTGGTTAAAAGGGTGGCGAGCACGCGTACATAGTTACCAGAATCTAAACTTAAAATAACTGATCCATTTTATGGATTTATCGGTACAATAGTCACATCATTTATCTCATTTATTTTAAAGGACATTATTTATGTTTTATCGCATTATGCGTAGTTTTTTATTCCTACTCAATCCAGAAAAAGCCCATGATCTCTCGATTAAGCAACTTAAAATGACCCATGGTACGGTATTAGATCTTTTCTACCGTCAAAAAGTACAGCAACGTCCAGTAACTGTAATGGGGCTTACCTTTCCAAACTCATTAGGACTTGCCGCTGGCCTTGATAAAAATGGTGAGTGTATCGATGCTTTTGGTGCAATGGGATTTGGTCATATTGAAATTGGCACTGTTACACCAGTAGGACAACCGGGTAATGAATCACCACGCATATTTCGTGTTTTAGAGTCAGAAGGTATTATCAATCGCATGGGGTTTAATAACCTCGGTGTTGATAATCTAATTAACAATGTTAAAGAGAGTAACTTCAAAGGTATTATCGGTATTAATATTGGTAAAAATTTTGCAACACCTGTTGAAGATGGAAAAAATGATTACCTTTTATGTATGGATAAAGTTTATAACCATGCGGGTTATATTGCCGTTAATATCTCTTCGCCCAATACGCCCGGATTACGCTCATTGCAATATGGTGAGGCGTTAGATGACCTATTATCGTCACTGAAAATACGTCAAGCAGAGTTACATAAAAAACATGATAAATATGTGCCTATTGCACTTAAAGTTGCGCCCGATTTAAGTGATGAAGAGATAGAGTCCATTGCTAAGTCACTGCTTAAATATAAAGTTGATGGGTTGATAGCAACCAATACCACCTTAGATCGTGAAATGATCAAAGGTATGTCACATGCAAGCGAAGCGGGTGGTTTAAGTGGTCGTCCATTGCAGAGTAAAAGTACACTGGTGATTAAAAAGTTTGCTTCACATCTTAAAGGTGAAATTCCAATTATTGGTGTGGGTGGAATTGATAGCGTGATCGCGGCAAAAGAGAAGATAGATGCAGGCGCAAGCTTGGTACAGATCTACAGTGGTTTTATCTATCAAGGCCCACCACTCGTCAAGCAAATTGTAAACAATATTTGATTAAAATATAAACAAGGTTTATTATTTTAGATCTTCTAATTAACGTCGGGTGAAATATGGATTTTAGTCCAAAGTCCAATTGGCAATGGGTTTTCGATAAACAAAGAGCCCTATTAACACTGCAAATGGGGGATTATCTTATCGATATCTCCTATAAAAGTAATATGCTGGTGTTACCTGACGATAAACCTATTCCCTTTACTGTTGATGATGTTGCTCGTTATATGCAACTTTTTGAAAGTCTTGCCTTTAAAGAGTACGAAGCAGCGTTTTCCTGCAACATTATATTACATATTTTAGCCATTGAACTGTTTCATAAACCTATCATGCCTAAAAGTTGGTTATTTACTAATAATAGTTCCCCCGTAGAGAGCGCTCTTGACCTTATGGCACATGTGAGCTTAACGGCAAAGAGCAGTAATGAATCGGCACATTACCTGGTATTAGAAGATGAAAAAGAGTTTGTTTTATGTATGTTAATGGATCAAGTTCATCAATTAACCCCTCGGAAATTTCTTAAACAATTTCAAATAATCAAGGTGACATCAGGTAAATTGAGTTTGATAAAAACAGCCGATGAAAATAACGGGTATTCTTTTCAAATTGCTTGAGGTCTCATTTAAAACTATTAACACTGCTGTAACAAATGCCACTCTGTGCGCATAAAAAATCACTTTAAACTCTGTATTTGAGTATTAATTCACTTTTGTTGTGTTTTTAGTCGTTTTGTGATTTTTTGTTTGTCATTTATTGGTAAATATACCATTCCCATATCCTTGAATTAATATCTTAAACTCTCTATAAAGAAGCATATTTTCTTAATTTAAAGGTTTTAAATGAATACTGAAACTCACGTTTCCAATCGTTGGTCAAATAAATACGCATATATTTTAGCTGCGACAGGTGCAGCTGTTGGCTTAGGTAACTTGTGGAAATTTCCTTACATTATGGGTGAGAATGGGGGTGGTGCTTTTGTATTAGTTTATATGCTTTGTATTCTGTTTATTGGTATCCCTGTGATGATGGCAGAAGTTGCCATTGGTAAGCGTGGGCGCTCTACAGCTGCGAATGCGGCCGCTATGGTATCAACCGAATCGGGTCACTCTTCACATTGGTCAATTATTGGTTCAATGGGGGTATTAGCCGGTTTCCTTATTTTAAGTTTCTATGTTGTTATTGCTGGTTGGGCAGTAGCTTACGTATTTTATGCCGGTACGGGTGAATTTAGTGCTGCAGCCGCTAACCCTGCAACTAATGCAGAAGCGATTGGTGCATTATTTGGTAACCTAGTAAGCAGTGTGCCAAATTTACTTATCTATACCACCATCATTGTTGCTTCTGTTGTTTACGTTCTCTCTAAAGGGGTAAAAGACGGTCTGGAAACAGCGGTCACTTACTTGATGCCGGCTATGTTTTTCTTGCTAGTGGGTATTATGATCTACTCATCAATTGTCGGTGACTTCGCCGCTGCATTTGATTTTATGTTCACTATCGATTTCTCTAAATTAACCATTGAAGGTGTACTGGTTGCACTCGGTCATGCTTTCTTCACGTTAAGTTTAGCGTCAGGTATCATGATGGTTTACGGTGCTTACCTGCCTGAAGGTGTATCCATTGCTAAAACCTCTATCATGATCGCCTTTGCCGATACGCTTGTTGCACTGATTGCAGGTCTTGCTATCTATCCAATCGTATTTGCACACGGTTTAGAGCCAAGTGCGGGTCCTGGTTTATTGTTCCAAGCGCTACCAATTGCGTTTGGTTCAATGCCAATGGGCGATGTGGTAGGGACATTGTTCTTTGTGATGGTAGTTTTTGCAGCCTTTACTTCTGCGATTGCACTGCTTGAGCCAGCTGCTGCTTATTTAGTCGAGCGCCAAGGGTTAACCCGAGGTAAAGCAGCTATCGTAGCGGGTGTTGCAATTTGGCTATTAAGCTTATTAACTATCTTTTCACTGTCAGGTGCAGAGTGGACATTGTTACCATTTATGGGTGATGGTAAAACTATCTTTGATGGTTTAGATTATTTAACGGCTAATATCTTATTACCGTTAGGTGGTTTGTTAATTTCAGTGTTTGTGGGTTGGTTTATGAAAGATGAATTTGTAAAAGAGGAGTTTAATCTTTCTGATGGTCAGCATAAATTTGTAATGTTCCTATTACGCTTTGTTGCACCCATTGCGATTATCTTTGTATTTATCAATGCAATTGGTTTGTTTTAAAATAAACTGATTTGCTAATTTCAACACCGCTTGGCGAAAGTTAAGCGGTTTTTTTATGTCTGTATTTCCCCGTATATCAGGCATAAAAAAAGCAACTATTTGAGTTGCTTTTCTGTCTTAGAGCAGGAAAACTAGTCCATTTTCACTGCGCGTAAAATAACAAACTTTTTGTTTTCGGTCACTAATTCACAGTTACCAAAAATACGCTCTAGCTTGTCTTGGTAATCAAGATGACGATTACCCACAATGATCAATTCACCATTATCTGCTAACGCGAAACGCGCTTCATTGAACATGCTCCATGCAATGTGGTCTGTAATCACTTGCTGCTGGTGGAAAGGAGGATTGCAAAGGATAAGGTCGTAGCTACCGCCTTTAAAACCAAGTAGACCATTGTTCACTACAAAACGTGCGTTATCGCTACGCTCTTCTTCAAAGTTTTTAATGACGTTAATACGTGCAGAATCCACCGCCATGAATGACTCATCAATAAAAGTAACATGTGCATCTGGGTAAGTTTCCATTGCAGTCATGCCCACAACGCCATTACCACAACCTAAATCAACTACTTTTTCAAAGTTGCCTTCAGGTAAGTGTTCCATTAGGTAACGCCCCCCAATATCTAAATGGTTGCGTGAGAATACATTGGCATGGTTGTGAATTTTCCACTGCTGTGCTTCCATTTCCCACGTGATAGCAATCTCTTTTTCTGGGATAGTTTGGCGCTCAACAAGACTAAAAATCAAACGTGATTTCTTTTTAGCCAATGATGTTTTTGTACTGCCAATATATTTTTCAAACAACTCTAATGTTGAATTATGGATAAGATTCACTTTACCCGCCGCCACAATAATGGTGTCAGGCGAGATAACCGCTGCTAATTGTTGCAGTAAGTATTCAAGGTATGAGTTTGTTTTAGGGATTTTGATTAATACCACTTTTACATTCTCAGGAAAGTCCTGAAGACAATCCTGCAGTAAAATATTGTCTTCATTGCAGTTGTTGCGCTGCATATTCAGTTTAATAGAGCTCAATGAAAGGTATGAATCAGTGATTGTAGTGCGTTTTAAATCTTGGAAAAAACAGCTTAGTGCGCCAAAACCATCGTTAATAATCAACAGTTGACCATCGGAGCCTAACTGTTTTTCAAGCTCATTTTCAGTAAAATGGTTGATCAAATACTCATCAGCAGAATCCCATGCCTGTAATGTCTCTTTTTTATGTCTTGGATGGCGATGCAAAATTAAGTTTTGCTCCGCGATAGTTAATAGTTCGTTCATAGAATCTGCCTAAATTAAGGGGAAGAGTAAGTAATCTGTCATTTTAGCTTGCTTCCTCTTTTTAGGTAAGTAATATTATTTTTAATTAACGTTGCTGGGGAATGAATGTGCCATCTATTTATAAAAGCTTGCCATTATTATTGTTATTTGTTTTGAGTGGTTGTGATGACAACCAATTTACCGATGTGATTGGTGATCATTGGATTAAAGAGCCTGAAGTGTGCTTGGAAGATACAACGCCTGTCACCTTCAAAAAAGTTGCCTATTGGTCACCCGATAACGATGATCCAGATGCAAGCAGTGACAATTTAGAATTAGTACATTTCTCCTCTTTAACCCATGTTAATTATGCCTCTATCACGTTTAACGCGGATGCTACACTTAATACGCCTGAAGATATTGACCCGCTAGAAGATTTGGTTTTACTTGCTCACACACAGAGCGTAAAAGTGGCTATTTCACTTGGAAATGCTGATGATACTATTTTTAATAGTATTGCGAGTGATAAAACCTTAACGAAAACCTTCGTCAATAATATCGTCAATTTTATTGAAGAGTATGCGTTAGACGGAATTGATATTAACTGGTCAACAATTGACTCGGACAGCGAATCTGATCGTTTAAAGTATCTTCTTAAAAAATTATCTGATGAGTTAAAAGAGCAAGGCAAGTTCTTGAGCATGACCGCTCCTTCGGGGGAAGATGAGAAACTTGCAAATAAGCTTTCTACAGAAAATTTTCAATATGTGGATTTCATCAATCTACTCGCTTTTGATTCAACCAATAACGACTCGTTACACTCTTCAATGCAAGATGCAAAAGATGCGATTACTTATTGGACGCAGCGTTGTGTTATTAAAAATAAACTGGTGTTAGGTGTGCCGTTTTATTCACGTGGCAGTGCCGTGCAGAGCTATGATTATTTGATTCGTGATGATATTCGTTATGCTTGTGTGGATAAAAGCGAGCGTCGTGATTATAACGGTATTCCGACTGTTGTTGAAAAAACCAATTACGCACTGTTAAAGGCAGGTGGTGTGATGATGAAGTCGCTTGAACAGGATGTTTATATACGTCATAACGATGATGTTGATTTTAGCGAATATTCACTACTGAACGTGATCAATGAAACGGCATTAGGTAATCAAGTTACTGTTTGCCAGTGATTTAAAAGAGGAGTAAACTCGCCATTTTTTATTCATCAAACTTTTAAGGTATTAATTTATGCCCATTTTAGCGGCTCTTAAAGAGCGTAATAATTCTGCATGTGAGCTTTGTGCCACAACTGGCGAGCTTTTTGTTTTTGAAGTGCCACCAGCTAAAGAGCCAAACTCTGATAAGTCTGTATTAGTGTGTAAAACCTGCCAATCGCAACTTGATAAAGAAGCACCGATGGATAATAACCATTGGCGCTGTTTAAACGACAGTATGTGGAGTCAAGTGCCTGCAGTGCAAGTCACTGCGTTTCGTTTGTTAACACGTTTAGCGAAAACAGAAAATTGGGCGCAAGACCTGCTGGATATGTTTTATATGGAGGATGAAACTAAAGCGTGGGCGGATTATGGTGTGGATGCAGACAACATTGAAGAGGTAACACCCACGCGTGATTCTAACGGCACAGTGTTAGTGGCGGGTGATAACGTAACGCTGATTAAAGATCTTGATGTGAAAGGCGCGGGTTTTACTGCTAAGCGTGGCACACCGGTACGTAACATCTCACTTTTAGATAACCCTGAGCAGATTGAGGGGCGTGTTAATGGGGTACGTATTGTACTATTAACAACCTACCTGAAAAAAATGCCGCTATTTGAAGATTAATTGAGCAACATTCTCTTTTTAAAAGCCTATTTTGTGATTTGTATTGAAACTATCAGACAAATCATCCGATAGGTTTTTTTATCTGTCATACTTCTTTTTTATCTATTTTACATGGAGTTTTTTATGCTCGAATATATTGCCCTTGGCATCTTGGTGTTTGTCGCCTTAACCCTCTTTTATGGGATCATTGTAATCCATGATATCCCTTATGAGATTGCTAAACATCGTAATCATCCGCAACAAGATGCGTTGCACGTTGCGGGCTGGATCAGCCTATTTACATTACATGTACTTTGGCCCTTTTTATGGATCTGGGCAACGCTATATCGTGAAGACAGAGGCTGGGGCTTCTCTGAAAAAGGTATTAAGAGTGTCGATAACAGTGAAAATGAGAAACAGTTTGCCAAGCTGAATGAGCGTATTGAACAGTTAGAACAAAAACTACAAGCAAAACAAGAGAGCCACATTTCAGAGCAAAAAATATCACACGACTCATTCAGTGAAATTGAAAGTAATATCATTGCGGATCAAGAGGGAAGTAAATAATGGATTTAATATTAATATTAACCTATACCGCTATCTGTATTGCCATTTTTAAAATATTTAAAATTCCACTTAACAAATGGACGGTACCTACCGCTGTATTAGGTGGTGTGGTATTGATCGGTACATTGATCATGTTGATGAATTATAACCATCCCTATTCAGAAGTGACTCGTAAGTATTTTGTCTCAACGCCTGTTATTCCTGCGGTGCGTGGTAAAGTGATTTCGGTAAATGTAGAACCGAATACCCCGATTAAAAAAGGGCATCTGTTATTTAGCATTGATCCTATTCCTTTTCAAAATAAAGTCGATTCATTAAGTGCGCAACTTGTCTCTATCACCTTAGATTATAAAAGAGCGGTGGAGTTAAGAAAGAGAAGGATTGGTAAACAGCGTGATGTTGATATTACTAAAGCGAAAATGGATGATCTCACTGCGAAATTAAGTGATGCACAATACGATTTAGATCGTACTGAAGTACGTGCCGCCAGTGATGGTTATGTTACCCATATGTTGGTTTATCCTGGGCTATATGTGGTGCCGATGCCACTGCGTCCTGCGATGGTATTTGTACAAGAAGACTCTTTTGTTTACGTAGGTTGGTATCGTCAAAATAGCTCAATGCGTTTAAAAGCAGGGTTTGAAGCTGAAATTGCGTTTGATGCACTGCCGGGTAAAGTATTTACAGGTGAAGTTATCAAAGTATTACCCGTGCTCGCGGAAGGTGAAGTGCAGGCGAATGGTGCGATGCTGCACCTTGGTTTGAGAGGACTGATTCCTGGGCGAATCCCTGTACAAATTAAGATCACCGACCCTCGCTTTGCTGATTTAGCACAGTATGTCCCGGGTGGATCTTATGGTCAAAGTGCAATCTACTCTGACAGTTTTGAACATGTTTCCATTATGCGTCGAATTATATTACGTATGTCATCGTGGATGAGCTACTTCTTTCCATTCCACTGATCGTCACTATTTAAGTAATTATCTAATCAAAAGGCGAGTTAACTAACTCGCCTTTTTTATATTTTTAAGGAAAAATGATGGCAGAGCATAGTGTGATTTTAACCATTGCAATATTGGTGTTAGCTTATGGTTATATATCGAAGGTATTAACCCGTTTTAATATCTCTGGGCCAATGGTTTTTACGGGGTTAGGATTATTAATATCACCATTATTATTAAATATTTCAACCCTGCAAGTAGATGCTGAATTTGTCACCATTATTGTAGAGCTTGCTTTGGTATTAGTCTTATTTAGTGATGCTGCACTGCTGGATCTAAAACTACTGCGTCAATCATGGCGCTTACCGGCACGATTATTATTGATTGGTTTGCCCATTACCATTATTGCCGGGACATTTGTTGCACAGTTAATGTTCCCTAATGAGCCTGCGATTTATATGCTACTGCTTGCTTTGTTATTAACACCAACAGATGCAGCCCTTGGTAAAGCGGTGGTTTCCGATCCAATGGTACCCGCAAAGATACGTTCAACCATTAATGTTGAAAGTGGTCTGAATGACGGAATTGTTTTTCCGCTTGTTATTACGGTTGTCGCAATGATTGTCAGTGGTCTAACGGGTGATGGTGAAGGTGGTTGGATGGGTTATGTGCTGAAGCAGGTCATATTTGGTGCATTAGTCGGCGCGTTTATTGGTTATGTTGGCACCAAATTAACACAGTTTTCTGTTAAAAAGCAGTGGATGCAATCAAGTTATAAAAATCTGATCCCTATTGCTTTAGCGATACTCGCTTTTTATCTTGCTGAAGTCTTTCATGGTAATGGTTTTATCGCTGCTTTTTTTGCGGGCTTGTATGCGGGTAATACCAGTGCTCCGATGCGTGAGCATATTGAAGAGTTTGCTGAAAGTGAAGGTGAGTTTTTAGTCTTGGTTAGTTTCTTTCTATTTGGTCTGGCATTTGTACCGGTCACTTATCAATTTATTAACCTCAATATCATCATATATTCACTCCTTAGCTTAACGCTACTGCGTATGTTACCTGTTATTATCTGCTTAATAGGAGCAAAGCTTGATGGTAAAAAGATCGATTTTGCAACGATGAGCTTTATTGCATGGTTCGGGCCAAGGGGAATCGCTTCTATCTTGTATGTGCTGATTGTGGCACATGAGGTAGGCGGTATTAAAGGTTTTGAAACGATCTATGCAGTGGTCACTGTGACCGTATTAATGAGCATTGTGGCACATGGTTTAAGTGCTTTGCCGTTGGCAAGGTGGTATGGGAAAAAACATAACTAACCGAAAATAGGATGTTAATTTTAGTGTTTTCATAAACTAACATTTTACTTTAATTTTATCTTCATGAGCCTATTTATGTTTAAAGTTTTTACCTTTGTTTGTTGCTTCTTTAGCTCTCTCGCGCAGTCACAATCAGCCTCTACAAGCCAACAAGATAAAATTAGTTGGTATCAGTTTACCTTTGAAAATGATGTGATGAGTGCGAGAAACAGTAGTGATGATGGTTATAGTAATGGTATGTCATACGCATGGGGAGCGTTGGGTTATAATGCGTTTTCCTCCATTGAAATGCCTGATTGGATCCGTTTTTTAAGTGATTGGACCTATATCAATCAAGATACAGAGAAACAGTATTCAATTGCATATGGGATATCACAATCTATCTATACTCCTAGTGAACTTTCACAAATTACGCTAATTGAAGATGATCGCCCCTATGCAGGCACACTTTTATGGCACAGCAAAATCCGTAGCTATGCCGATAATAGGGCGAATAGTTTAGGCTTGATTTTAGGTGTTGCTGGGCCCGCTTCATTTGCAGAGCAGAGCCAAACCATTATTCATGAGATAATTGATGCAACAACGCCAGAGGGCTGGGATAATCAGATAAATAATGAGTTGGTTTTTCGTGTCGAAGCTGAGCATATTGAACGTTTTTATATCTATTCATTTTCAGAAAATATTTCGTTTGATACAAGTTCTTATAGTGAATTAGGTGTGGGCAATTTACGCAGTGATATAGGAACTGGATTAACGGTACGTATTGGCAATATGTTGGATCAATCTTATGCTTCCATTAGTGCTAATACCAGTCGCTTAATCTCTGGGCTTAGCGCTCATTCAAATAATACATTTTATTGGCAA
Organism: Psychromonas hadalis ATCC BAA-638; assembly: GCF_000420245.1. Taxonomy (GTDB): domain Bacteria; phylum Pseudomonadota; class Gammaproteobacteria; order Enterobacterales; family Psychromonadaceae; genus Psychromonas; species Psychromonas hadalis. The sequence goes on from NZ_ATUO01000001.1 coordinate 74,091, forward strand.
CTCTTTACTTCTGTTTATGCGAGTTATTTGTTTAATGATATCACGCTTAATGGTAATACATTTTCCGATAGTCACTCTGTTGAATTGATTCATGAGCAGGTAATTGCCAGTATGGGTGTTTCTGCTTTATATCATCACTGGGGTTTTGTGTTTTCGGTACTGCGTGGCAATAAGCAGTTTGAAGGGCAAGAGAATGTGAGTAAATATGGTTCATTTACAATTAGTTATCAATATTAATAATGACCATTAATATTGATGCATTGAATTCAGGAAAAACATAAAAGAATTAACCACAGAGTTAAGGAAGAAAATATAAAAACGTGTAATGACTGTTTTATTCTTAGCACCTCTGTGGTCGTGTCTTTAAGTTTTTCTCGGTTTTACCAAAGAATCTTCCAATCAACACTTTCACCCGCTTTGATAGGCACGACTTTATTGCCACCAAAACCAAGCTCTTCAGGCACTTTCCACGAGACTTTGTGCAGATCAATGGTATCGGTATTACGCGGTAGATTATAAAAATCTGGGCCGTTAAAGCTGGTAAATGCTTCTAACTTATCCAGCGCACCTGCAGCATCAAAGACCTCTGCATATAACTCAACCGCTGCAAATGCGCTGTATGATCCTGCGCAACCACAACCAGACTCTTTGCTCTCTTTCGTATGAGGGGCTGAGTCAGTACCTAAAAAGAATTTTTTAGAGCCACTGGTGGCCACTTTTATTAATGCTTGCTGATGAATATTACGTTTTAAAATAGGTAAGCAGTAAAAGTGGGGTTTAATACCACCCACTAACATATGGTTACGGTTAAACATTAGATGATGGACAGTAATGGTTGCAGCTACATTATCACTTGCATTTTCAACAAACTCTACTGCATTTTTAGTGGTGATATGCTCAACCACAATTTTAAGGTTTGGGTATTCTGCAACTAAAGGGGTAAGCACCGTTGTGAGGAACTGCTCTTCCCTGTCAAAAATATCAATATCATTGGTGGTTACTTCACCGTGAATTAATAGCAACATACCCACTTCTTGCATCGCAACTAATGCATCTTTAATGTTTGCCGTTGAGGTTACGCCTGAATCCGAGTTAGTGGTTGCGCCTGCGGGGTAAAGTTTTGCCGCCACTATGCCTGCATTTTTTGCTTTTTTTATCTCATCGGCAGTGGTGTTATCGGTAAGGTATAAGGTCATTAATGGCGTAAAGGTTGGCATTGGATTGGCTGCCATAATGCGTTTTTGATAAGCCAGTGCAAGTTCTGTGGTGGTCACTGGAGGCATCAAGTTTGGCATAATGATTGCGCGACCCATATAACGGCTGGTATCACGTACGGTATCTTTTAAAACATCGCCGTCACGTAGATGTACATGCCAGTCGTCTGGTCGGGTAATGGTTAATTTAGTCATTTTCTGCTCTCCTGTGAATTTCGCGATATTTTACGCTATTTAAGAACCTTTAAAAATTTAATTACAGAAATATTTTAAGCGTTAAGAAAACCTTAAGGTTCAGTGTGCATACTGATACCAATAACAGTAAATAGCTGATCTATTTTACTGGTTAAAACAACTCACTTCCGCGTTGTAAGTTTCGCAAAGGAAACAACCATTTACGCCTTGAATTAAGCTGTTTCCCCTGCGCAAAATTTAGATCACATACTTAATGTAATTGGTATTAACATATAAAAATAAGGGACTGTGAATCTATGAAACATTTATTGCTGACTGTCGTATTGATATTAAACCTATTTTCATCCTCTGTTTATGCCAATGCAGGGTGGTTGAATGAGTTTGATCTGAACCAGTATAAAAATAAAGTGGTGTACCTTGATTTTTGGGCATCATGGTGTGGGCCGTGTCGAAAATTGTTTCCGTGGTTAAACAAAATGCAGGAAAAGTATAAAGATGATGGGTTGGTGGTGATAGGTATCAATTTAGACAGAGATAAAAAGATGGCGGATCGATTTTTAACAAAATTGCCTGCTAATTTTTTACTTTACTCTGATCCTACGGGTGAGCTTGGTGAAAAATATAAACTGCAAGGCATGCCAAGCTCTTTTATTTTTGATGGAACGGGGCAATTAAGTATTACACATGTATTGAACCTGCGATGAGTACCCGTAAAACCTTTGATGATGAGAGCATATTCGCATTGAAACTGATGTTGGACTCATTAACGAGGGCATCACCTAATGGTGTAACCCCAACCAACGAAGTGCAAACTTTTATATGGGCGATTAACCGATCGTTTTTATCGACAGCATCAACAGCAGGGTAAGGGGGCTGGATTGGGACTAACCTTAGTGAAAAAAATTGCTGAATTTCATCAAGGTAAGCTCAGTTTTGAATCATCCCCATTGGGAGGGTTGTTGGTTAAGGTGCAATTACCTATTTTAAAAGTGGATGATGTTGGTAGTGATCACGTATAACCTGCGCGATATTGGCTTTCACCTGTACCGATATTTCACATCGCTCATCCTCCGGTAATACCTCTAATAGGGCTTCTACTAACCCATCGCGTGGTGTGGGTGTTTGACCTATCCATTGGCTTAATAACGGACGGTTAATAAAGGCGGGCAAAGAGCCTAATGTGCCAACATCGTTTTGATCATGCACCAATAATCCTGAGGTTGTGCCTTTATCAAGGGTTAAGACCTGATAAAAGTAGAGGGTATGATAATCAAGTTGTGTTTGAATCTGTGCTTCGTTATTAATCCTTTTCTGCTTTAAGTGTTCGCTGAAAATAGCGATGTAACACTCAATGACACCAGTCAAAAACTGCTTGGCAAACTGCTTCCCATCCTCGTGAGTAGGGTTAAATTCCTCCAGATAAAAATGGCTAACACCCCGATGTTTTTTCAGTGCGGGAATATAAAAATATTCATTGCCTTGCGTCGTGGCGTTATCAAAATAGTCGCCACCCAGTTGCTGTAATATTTCATTAAAACGTTTTTTATCTTGTTCACAAACAATCGCAGGGTTTAAATCGGCCATTAAGCGCCAATAACTTTTCCCAGAGCGTAACTCTGTCCAGCTAACATGGATATGAATAGAGGGGATAAGCGCATTAAGGGGATGAATGATGGTGGAAAGTGCTGTTGCAGAGATAAATGCCTTATCTGCTTGATCTTCATATTGAATTTGTGACACATTCACGGAGGCTTGATTAAACAGGCTATTTTGAGGCGCTTCAAAACGGACACCTCCTCCGTGAATGCCATTATCACGTAGCCACAACACGGATTTAAACTGCTCAGGTAACGGTTGTGTTTGGCACAATTGGCTGAGCTGTTTAACAAAAGAGTGCTGTACTTGAGATAACATTTTTAGGGCATTGATGGCTTTGTTTGAGGTGGCTGGTTTTCTCATATTAACTCGTTTTTAAAAGTGGAAAAGATAGCGTGACATCCACACCATTGTTTTCTTGATTGTTGTTAATGGTGATTTTAGCGTGGTGAAAATCACAAATCATCTTAGCAATAAATAGTCCTAATCCAAGATGGGTTTTATCTGGGGCGTTATTGTTACGAATTGAAACCATGGAGTTTAACAGTTCATCACTCATATTTTCAGGTAGCAGTGACCCTTTGTTTTTGATGCAAATAACCGCCATCCCAGAGGCAATATGAAGACTGAGGGTGATTGGGCTTTTTGCTGGGCTAAATTCCATTGCATTGTTGATCAGTTTATCTAAACACTGCATGATAAAATCAGGATCTGCATAAATGTTGACAGTTTTTTTGCTGTTATTTAACAGGAATAATTGCGCTGGATAGGTCATTTGAACCCCCTGAAATACACCTTTTAACAGCTCATTAAGTGGCAAGATCTCTTTTTCTCCCCGTTGTAAACTTTGCTCAAGTCGCGTTGCTTCACTCATGTTGGTTAAGATGCGATTGAGACGTAAAATGCCTGTTTGCGCACGTTTAATGTATTTCTGATTCTCTTCATTTTGTGGCAACAGAGCTAGATTTTCCAGTGACGAACGCACTACAGCAACGGGTGTGTGTAATTCATGAGAGAGGCGTGATGCTAAATTTTCTAAATAAAGGTGATATTGTCCTAATCGACTCACCATGTCTGACAAACCTCGTGACAGATCACCAATTTCATCACCGGATGTTGAAGGGCTAAAGGGGGCTGAAATGCGTCCCTGTTGATCAATCGCACTCTCTGTTTGATCGCGCAGTTTGGTGATACGTGAGGCGATATTTGCAGTGAAGAGAAACAGTAGCAGTGTGCCAATCACAATAATAACGATTAAACTATTAAACAACTTTTCCAGTGCTTTATTACGCAAACTACGAATACCGTTGGTGGTCTCTTCTGCGACAACGATGCCCATCACTTTATCCCCCACAAAAATGGGGCTCGCCGCCGACAAAATCATTGTTTTATTATCATTGGTTAAGCGCCAACTCGATTGTGATTGCCCCGATAAAGCCATTTTAATAAATTCACTATTAAGTTTTGTAGAGCCTTTTAGTTCATCGACGAAATCATTATTAGGCGCTGATAATATTAAACGGTAAAGCGGTTTTAGCAGTTGGTTTTGTAGCTTTTTCCACCATGATAACGATACGTTTTTATCGCTATTATCTGTCCATACACCATTGGCGTGACGAATATCTCCCGCACTTGCTAATACCCGTTGATGTCTGTCCACGACCCACAGCCGAGATTGGCTATGGCTTAACCCTTTTAGAATTTTATCAATCTCAGGAGAGGGCACTAAAATCGTCCCCAGTTTTTGTAGGTTTTGAGTGTCGGAGGTGGCGATAATATTGTCTATTTCACCTGTTTTTTTATTTGAGGAGGTATACAGAGAAAACCCAAGTTTATCGCCCAACAGGGTGATGGGCAGACGAAACTCAATGTTATAACCTATTTTTGTTGTTTGCCAAAAACCTTGCAGTCGTTTCTCTCGTTGTGGTGGAGTGCTCTCTTGCCCTAAGCCTTGTGTTGCAGGATTATCTTCGATCAGGTAACCATTAAACCAGCCCTTTTTTTCTGGCGAGATAATATAACGTTTTAGCTGATTAGCGGGATCACTGATGGCGATGATCAGGTGATCATTTTTATTTAAAAAACGGCTGTTTTTATCTCTAAAAATGGGGTGTTTATCGGTAACTTGTAGGTAACCATATAGATACTTTCCTTTTGTACCAAGTAGTTGGCGAAATGAGATAGGGTTATTACTGTTTTTGTTTTTTTGGTAGATTGTTTGTGATTGTCCGTAAAGCGTACTTTTAGTAAAGTACGCTTGCCAATCGTCGAGCTTACCATCGAGTTTAATAGGATTTTTTAATGGGTAAGCATAAAGGTCTTTGCCATCTTCTACTTTATTTAAAAAACTTGCTTGGCGATTAAATAGTTTAGGACGTTCATGCAACGCAGTTGCCACCGCGCGTGTCGTACCCATTAAAGTTTGTTCTTGCCCTTGGCGTAAAAAACTTTCCATCTCTAAGATATATTGATAACCAATCCAAGGTAAAATAAGGAAAAAGCTGGCTAATAAGGTCGCTTTAGTGCGTAAACCCAGAGTGAAGCTCATGATGGCTCACTTACATCCCAGCGATAGCCCATACCATAAACCGCAGTGATTTCGTTAAAGTCAGCATCTAAGTTGATAAATTTTTTGCGAATACGTTTTACGTGTGAGGTGATGGTATTGTCATCCACTACCATATTTGCATCACGCATTAACTGTTGACGATCACGTACTATACCGGTGCGCTTGGCCAGTGCATGTACAATCCAAAACTCTGTGACGGTGAACGCCAGTGACTGTTCTTTCCATAAGATAACCATTCTGTCGCTATCAATGGTGAGTGCGCCTCGTTTGATAATATTGCTCTGTTGTGTCGGTTTTTGTAGCAAATCAACACGGCGAAATAGGGCGCTAATACGCACCATTAAATGTTCTAAACCAATATTTTTAGTGAGGTAATCATCCGCCCCTAAACGCAAACCTGAGATAGTGTCAAAGTCATTGTCGCGTGCGGTTAAAAAGATAATGGGTAAAGTGGCAGAGAGTTGACGCAGTGCTTGGCAAAGTTGAAATCCACCATCATATTCGGCGCCAAGTCCGATATCAATAATCGCTAAATCGGGTAAACGAATTTCAAACGCACTGATTGCATCGAGTCGATTTTCATAAGTTTCAACTTGATAGCCATGTTTTTTCATCAAGTCAGCATAGTTTTCGCGAATATCTTTTTCATCTTCAACAATGGCGATACGTTTCATCTATTTACCCTTTTTTATTGGTAACTACTCAGGTCGTTGCAATTTAAGGCTTGTTCGTGGTTAAACTTCAGTTATCTATGATAACCGTGTTGAAAAATGCTCATTTAAACCACTAAACTGCGTTTTTTCGCCTTGAACTAAGCATAAATGGCTTAGCCCTGAGCATTTACAATCTATTTTTATAAAAACAACTCAAATTTGAAGGGGTGCTGAGTAGTTACTTTTATTCATTATAACGAAAAATTGCAAAGGAAATAGTCTGTCAGGCACATTGCCCTTTTTTGAACATCATTGATCAGCAGTTTGCCATTTTGTTACCCCTAAAAAAACACAACGATTTGCTTTAATGAATGTGTCAAAACAACACTCTTTTTTAAAAAGGATAACAACATGAAAACTAAAAAAAATAACACATTTAAAAAATCAGTATTAAGTATCGTGATCATCTCTGCTGTCACCGCTGCATTTATCTCTTGGGATAAATACCAGCCACGCCATGAAACGACGAGCATGGTTGCGTTTTATCAAAACCGTACTGTTGATGCTTTTGCACAAAGTATTGTGAGTACCGACAATGAAACATTAGCCGCTATTGTAGAAGCAAATCTACAGATAGAAGAAGCTGATTTTATTGCAACGACCATCATTGAAGATAGCTATGCACCGGAGTCAGATGAGCCTTACGATTATACACTTGAGTATGAGCAACTCACGTCTATGCAACAGGATAAATATGAAAATAAGCCCTTAATTGATGAAACGGCATTGTCGCTGACCATTGCAAATAAAGTGTTTTTTGGTTTTGATTCAAGTGAGATAAACCCTGAGTATTTTTATTCACTAAATGAAACTGCTGAGTTGATGCAAATCGCCGTTGATAGTCATAAAGCAGTTTGGCAGGTGGTAGGGTACGCAGATCGTTCTGGCAATACGCTTTATAATCGTAACCTTGCTAAAAAACGTGCACAAAAGGTAGCACAATACCTGGTTAATAAAGGGGTTAATGAGGATCAGTTAGCTATTTTATCGTTAGGCTCAAGTGAGCCAATCAGTGTTGAACGTAGCATTAAAAATAATCGTAGTGAGCGCCGTGTTGAGATCCACGTTTATCAAGCAGAGATAACCGCTTTAGTTGAACAGTTTAATAAGCAGTTAAATAACCCAGTTCGTTTTTCTCAAAAAGAGGAACATACACCGATGAAAACATTGTATGCTGAGCCCACGTTGGTAGAGAAAAGTAAGCCACAACGGGTTTCACCCTCGATAGATTTTAAAAGTCTAACGCATGAAAATTTAACCACCGCGATGGAGTTGTAGTTTTTTGAAAATGGGAGGGTAACCTCCCAAGATACTTATTTATTTTGTACCGCTTTAATTAGTAACTTACCAATTTCAGTATGGTGAGTCAGTGTTGAAAATTGTGCGCTGAGTTGTGTCGGTCCAATGGCTATCACCGCGACGGGCGTATCGGTATGAGTGCCCGTCGACCAAACGATATTTTGCTCCTCACTCATTGCTCTGCCAATTAAGTCGTGGCGAATTTCATCACCATAAACGTAGAAGGCTTTAAAATCATTCACTTTAGGAAAGGTTTTTTTATCTAAATATTTATGTCCTTGTTGATAATAAACATTATTTTCTGTCTGTAAAATATCTTCTGCCTGTGCAATGGAAATTTTAAACTCACTGTTATCGTTTACTATTTTTTGTAATGATGCAGGGCTTTTATCCCCCTTATTAAACGCTTTCATCATATTAGGGAAACTGAGTTTTTGTGCGTATAACTTATCTAAAATTTGTAATGCACCAAAGTTAAAGTTAGGTTTGTAGTCACGCGTTTTGAAAGCGCTACCGCTGCGTTTCTCCGCCTTCGGTGTATTAGCGCGTGAGTAACTAAAACCAAATCCACCTGTTTCATGATCTGCTGTCACAACGACTAACGTATCGTTGCGATCTTTTACCCAGTCGTAAACATATTGTAGTGTTTCGTCAAATTTCAACATCTCATGCAACATGGTAGCCGCATCATTATCGTGACCTGCCCAATCGATTTGACCCGCTTCAATCATTAAAAAGAAACCATCAGGATCTTGAGATAATATCTCTAATGCTTTGACGGTCATCTCTTTTAAACTGGGCTGAGTACGCTGTGGTGAATTTTTTGTTTGTGTATAGGTTATGCCATCTAACATGCCTGAATAGGAAAATAAACCGAGTATTTTACCCTGTTTTACTTGCGCTAAGTCAGATCGGGTGTGCACCACAGAATAGCCCGCTTGTGATGCTTGAGTTAAGAGGTTTTTTTCATCTTTACGCTTTGATTTTATCTTTATATGACCTCCCGTTTGTTTAACAAGTGTTTGATAAAGTGCCTCTTTTTTATTGACTGATTGTGGGATCCAGTAGCGTAATCCACCCGATAACATCACATCCACATTATTGGCGAGCATCTCTTGTGCAATTTTAGATTCTAATGAACGATGTGGTTGGTGAGCTGCAAAAGCGGCGGGTGTTGCGTGGGTTAAACGGGTATCTGACACTAATCCTGTTGATTTTCCTAGTTTTTTTGCTATTTCTAAAACAGACTCAACAGGGTTGCCATCCATATCGATGCCAATTGCCTCAGAGGGGGCATCAACGCCTGAAGCAAGGTGAGAAGCAGAACAAGCGGAATCAACCACTAAGGCGTCTGCGGGGCTGTGCAGTGACATGCCAAGAACGCCATTATCTATCATTGTTTTTAATGCGCTATCACGACCTCGGTAGATTGAATTCGGCGCTTTTCGTGCATACTCTTCTAATAACCCCATCTGTCCAGGGCCCATGCCATCCCCAATCATTAGAATGACATTTTTAACAGTAGATTCGGCTAAACTAATTGAACAAACAAAGCTCAGAGATAAAGCAATAAGTGATTTTTTCATAAGTATCCATAGTAGTTATTAATTCTATCCAAGATTAACTGGTCAATGTTACGGTTTCATTACTGTATTAAGGGGACTCTTATGAAGCAATGATATTTACTCTCGATGAATAACTTGTAACAATGTTAAATTATTGTTGACTGATACCAATCCGCATAAGTATCTGATCTATCTTGTTGGTTAAAATAATAAATAGCTACGTTGCATTCAATCGCAATAGCTAGCTATTACTCAATCA
>NZ_ATUO01000002.1 GCF_000420245.1 Psychromonas hadalis ATCC BAA-638
ACTGGTTATTTTGAAAACAAAAGCGCAAGTAATTTTGAAGCCGATCCTAAGTATTTTTCTCTTCTTGTATGCTTCTATTAAAGCAGTGAGGTTTGTCAGGAGTTTGTCGAAAAAGGGGAAGTTTGTAATAGTTTGTGGCAATAGGGGCTTTTGACACACTTTGACACAATTAACCCTCAAAATAGCGTAATCTTGTTATTAGAAAGTCATACTAAGGAGCAAAAATGCAGCAACCTCATCTATTAGTCGTTGATGATCACCATGAAATTCGTGAATTATTACAGCGTTTTTTTATACAACATAATTACCGTGTTAGCGTGGCGAAAGACGGTAAAGAGATGAAGCATTGTTTAAGTCACGCTAAAATCGATCTGATTGTATTGGACTTAATGTTACCCGGTGAAGATGGTTTAACCTTATGTCGTGATTTGCGTGCTACCTCTAATATTCCCATTGTGATGTTAACGGCGATGGGGGATGAGATGGATAAAATTATTGGCCTTGAGATGGGCGCTGATGATTACCTTGCTAAACCCTTTAATCCACGTGAGTTATTAGCGCGTATCAAAGCGGTATTGCGCCGTGTAAATAGTTTAAGCACACCTATTTCAGAGATAGATAAATACCACTTTGCTCAGTGGTGTCTAGATATTCATAAACGTGAATTAACGGATAATAAGGGTGTGATGGTGGTACTGAGCAGTGCTGAATTTGACCTGTTACGTGTTTTTATCGATCATCCGCAGCGAGTATTAAGTCGTGACCAATTGTTAGATCTTAGTAAAGGGCGTGATGGTGGCGTTTATGATCGTGCTATTGATACTTTGATAAGTCGTCTGCGCAAAAAGTTAGAGCGAGATGCGAAACACCCAGAATTAATCAAAACAATTTGGGGAGGAGGTTATCAATTCACCTGTGAAGTAAAACATGATACATAAGTTATTACCTAAAAGTTTGGTTGGTCAGATAAGTTTGATCATGTTATTAGGATTGTTATTGGTGTTGTCCATTTCCATGCAACTCTATTCTGATGAGCGCCAACGCGCATTAAATTTTGTATCAACAGATAGCACCCTTGAACGAGTGAGTTCACTGATTAATATCTTAAATAAAACCCCTTTTGAACTGCATAATGAGATCATTAATGCGAGTCAAGGTATGGGGTTTTATCTTTCATTAGATACGCGACCGATTGTTAATAAAAAAGAACCCTCTCGTTTGAGCCGTAAGTTAACAACGTTATTAGAGGGTATTGAAATAGAAGATATTCGTATTGTTTCTGCCAGTATAAAACGTTCAGATAGAAAAAATGAGATCAAGCACAGGCATATGTCGATGCGCGATCGTATGAAAAAGAGATCGCGATATAACCTTAAATTAACAGGCTCTATTTTGTTGACAGATAGGCATTGGTTAAACTTTAGTTCCGCGATTGATGACGAAATAACCCATCTACCGATGAAAACAATTTTTTTAGTGTTGTTATTTACCTTGTTGATATTAATGACCATGGCGTGGACAGTAAAGCGCGCTCTGAAACCCATTGAAACCTTAGCAGAGGCAGCCAGAAAAGTGGGCAGTGAGCGTGACTTTAAAAATATCCCAGAGCAAGGTCCTAGCGAGGTGATTCCTGCTATCTGTGCGTTTAACCAGATGCAATCAAATCTTTCCACCTTTATTGATGATCGCAGTAAGATGCTTGCTGCTATCTCCCATGATCTACGTACACCTATTACCAGTTTGCGTTTACGCCTTGAATTTATTGAATCAGGAGAAGACCAAAAACGCATGTTAGAAACGGTTAATCAGATGGAAAAAATGCTTAAAGCGACTTTAGATTTTGCTAAAGATGACGCACACAAAGAGCAGAAGCAGGAAATAGAAGTCATCAGTTTATTAACCACTATTTGTGATGATTATTTTGATCGTGGTATTAATATTCAATTAATGGGTGTTGATAAACTTGTTTTTCGATTATGGCCCGTTGCTTTTCGTCGTGTGATTGAAAACCTGATCAATAACAGCATCGCTTACGGTCAAGATGAATCCGGTGAGGTTGCAATTGTTATTGAAGCGTTACAAGAGAATGGGAGTTTGCTTATCAATATTATTGACGGCGGTCAGGGCATTAAAGCGTCACAGTTTTCTGAGGTGATAAAACCGTTTGTGCGCTTAGATAAAGCGCGCGACACACAAGACTCTAGTGTCGGTTTGGGGCTGGCTATTAGCCACAGTATTGTACAAGCACATGCAGGGGAAATGAGCTTTAGTAATGTAGTTACGGGTGGGTTTAAAGTGCAGCTCTGGTTACCTAAAAATAGTTAGTTTTGAATAAAGACTGCCTACGCTTCGTAGGTCAGCCTTTGTTGGATTAGTAATTTAAAACAGCTCTTCATCTACACTATTTTTATCATCATTGTTCTGGTCATTAAAATCAGTATCTTGATAAGTTTCAGGCTGCTCAGCATACTCTGTTGGCATCGAATCAGCTTTGAAATATTCAAATAAAGAGGTGTAATCTATTTGATTGCTTAATAAGCCTGTTTTTCTATCAATACGTGCAGTAGAGATAGTGGTTGGTATCTCTTTTTTTACCACAGGCAAGGGAAGTGCAACTGTTTTCATAAAGTCATTCCATGCCGGTAGTGCGGTTCTTGCACCAAATTCACCACCAGAAACCTGATCTTTACCCAGGTTCTTATTACGGCTTGCTTTGCCTAAATCACGATTGAAATTATCAAAACCAACCCATGATGTTGCGACTACATTACCTACATAGCCTGAAAACCACGCATCTTTTGAATCGTTGGTTGTACCTGTTTTACCGCCTATATCGCGGCGTTTCAATGCAATAGCCGCACGCCAACCCGTACCGTTAAAGCCAGTCTTATGTTGCCAGCTACCACCGCCCCAAATTGCGGTATAAAGTAGTTCACGGGTTAAAAAGGCAGTTTCAGGGCTGATAACGGATGGTGCAATTTGATCTTCACTGATTGGAGAGATAGCACAGCTGTTTTTATTGCCCTTTTGACTCAGGTAGCCTATTTCTTTATTTGTTGCTTGTTGCTCATATAATTTACGACACCCTTTACAAACAATTTTTGGGGCCGCTTGATAAATAATCGTGCCGTAAGCATCTTCTATTCGTTCGATAATATAAGGTTCAATTTTATAACCACCATTCGCAATAATGGCATAACCTGTTGCGAGCTTGAGTGGCGAAAGTGAAGCTGAGCCAAGTGCAATTGAGTTGTTCCTTGGGATCTTGTTGGTATCAAAACCATATTTCCCCAGTTGCTCTATTATTTTATCAATCCCTAGGTCTTGCACTAAACGCACTGAAACCACATTTTTAGATTGACCGAGTGCGCGACGCAAACGAATAGGTCCATTATAAATAGGAGGTGAGTTCTTTGGTCGCCAAGCCGCGCTACCGCTCCATTGATTAATTGGGGCATCGTTAACTAGCGTTGCTAAGGTATAGCCATTATCCAGCGCAGCGGAATAGATAAAGGGTTTAATAACTGAGCCTACTTGGCGCTGTGCTTGCGTCACACGGTTAAATTTACTTTGCACGAAGCTAAAACCACCGACCATTGAGGTGATTGCGCCATCTTGTGGATCTAATGAAACAAAGGCTGCACTTGCATCAGGGTATTGTGATAGCTCTAACACTTCATCCACTTTCCGCACCCAAATCTGCTCTCCTACTGCGACAATATCACTGGCCATTTTGGGTGCTTTTCCCTGCTTTGAATCACTAATATAAGGGCGCGCCCACTTTAAACCATCCCAATTTATCTGCTGTGCAATTTCGCCCGATTTTTTACTGATAACAGTAATTGATTGCTCATTTACTTCAATAATAACTGCGGGTTGTAGATCCGCAAAATTTGGCTCTTTTTTAAGTGTTTTTACTATATCTTCAGTTGACCAATTGTCGCTTGGCACTTCCCATAAAATAGCCGTTGCACCACGGTAACCATGACGTTTGTCATAATTGTGTAAATTATCAATAACAGCCTTATTAGCCGCTTGTTGTGCTTGCTTATTGATCGTGGTGTAAACGTTGTAACCCTCATTGTAAACTCGCTCTTTACCGTACAGTTCAAGCAATTTCTTATGCGCAAGTTCAGCGACATAATGAGCTGATAAGGTTATCTCCGCACCATGGTATTTACCTGTAATGGGCGCTTGTGTTGCTTCATCATATTCAGCTCTTGAAATATGCTTTTCGTCTAACATACGCATTAATACAATATTACGACGTGCTTTGGCATTTTTAGGTGAGTAGATGGGATTGTTACTAGAGGGGGCTTTGGGTAACCCTGCAATCACTGCCATCTCAGGTAGCGTTAACTCATGTACAGTTTTCCCGTAATAAACCTGTGCTGCTGCACCGATACCAAATGAGCGATGCCCTAATGAAATTTTATTAAGATAAAGCATTAAAATTTCATCTTTCGTTAATAACTGTTCAATTTGAATGGCGATAAAAATTTCTTTGATTTTACGAATAAAGGTTTTTTCGCGTGTTAAAAAAAAGTTACGGGCAACTTGTTGAGTAATGGTACTTGCCCCCTGCTTTGCTTTTCCTGTGGAAGCATAAACCATTGCTGCGCGTACAATACCGATAGGGTCGATACCAAAGTGTTGATAATAGCGACTATCTTCGGTGGCTAGAAAGGCATTAATTAGTTGTTCTGGCACTTCATCTAGCTGCAAAGGAATACGGCGTTTTTCGCCAAATTGTGATAATAATTCACCATCAATACTGAATATTTTCATTGGTACTTGTAGTTTTATATCTTGGATTGTAGCCACATCAGGTAGATCAGATTTTAGGTGGTAATAGATACCTACAATGATGCCTAAACCTAATAAAATCATTAACGCTGAGGCAATGAAGAAGCGTTTAATCCATTTTTTCATTTTATATTTACCTTTGTTTTTTTTATAACTAACTGATGTCATTGTACCTATTTTAATAGTATATAGTGATAATTGGGGATAGAAAGAGGGAAGTGTGACTTATCACCTTGGAAGTTACTGATTTTCGTCTTATTATTAGTCACTATAGCTGTGGTGTATTTTCAGTCTATCAATGCTCAGCAAACCTACTTATTTAATATGGCAAGGACGTTATGTTTTCAGGTCTTAAAAAAAATTCTAGTGCCTTAATTGGCCTCGATTTTGGCTCCAGCTCAATTAAAGCGGTCGCTATCTCCAAGGGAAAAGGCACATTTCAAATTGATGCCGTTGCAGAAGCGCCTATCCCTAAAGGTTTAATTGTTGATAATCATTTTGAAGATATTGCTAAATTGACTCAAATTATTAAACAGTTACGTAAAAATTTCCCCTCCTCATATAAAAATGTGGCGATGGCGGTTAGTGGTGCAGATGTCATTACTAAAGTGATTGCGATGAATGCAGAGCTTAATGATATTGAGCTAGAAGCTCAAGTCGAATTTGAAGCGGAAAATAGTATTCCCTTTCCACTTGATGAGATCTTTTTAGACTTTGAAGTGATTGCCCCTAATGCAGCAGATAAATCACTGAACGATGTATTATTGAGTGCTGCCCGAAAAGAAACCGTGCTTGCGCAAGTCGATTGCGTAGAAGATGCGGGATTAATGACTAAGGTTGTTGATGTCGCCAGTCATGCACAGTCGCGTGCTTGTGAGCTTCTTTTTGACCGTGCAGATTATGATAAAGGCATTGCTATCGTTGATATTGGTGCATCACAAATGATGCTTAACATTGTTCACCAAGGTAATGTTATTTTCTCGCGTTCAAAAAATCATGGTGGGGCAACGTGTACACAGATGATGGCGGATCACTACGGCATGAAATTTATTGAAGCTGAAAAAGCAAAAGTAGATCATGAATGGCCAGTGGATTGTGATGTGGATGTGATTGCTCCTTTTATTAACATGACAGTGAATCATCTTCGTTTTGATCTGCGTATGTTTACTAACGCACCTAATAATATCCAAGTGGAAAAAGTGATACTGATGGGGGGCTGTCAGTTAATGCCAGGTTTGATCTCGCAGCTTGAAGAGGAGTTAGATCTTGATGTTGAAGTTGCTAATCCATTTATCGGTTTTGAGTATAAGAATGAATCGGATAAAATCTTACTACATAAAGTAGGTCCTAAATACATGATGGCACTCGGTCTCGCGTTAAGGGGAGTTCAATAATGTCTAATATTAACCTCCTACCATGGCGAGAAGAACACAAAAAGAAAAAGAAAAATGCTTTTTTTGTGTTGCTGTTGCTGAGCTCAATAGTGATATTAGCTATCTCTTATACGGGTAAGATGTATGTAGATTCAATGATCAGCGCACAAAATCAGCGTAATCAATTTCTGCAAACACAAACCATTATTTTAGATCGTCGTATTGCAGAGATAAGCCAAATTAAAAAAGAGAAAGCAGAGTTAGAGCGCCGTATCACTTTGATTCAAACATTAGAGGAAAAACGTAACTTTGCAACGCGTCTCTTTAATACCTTAGCAGACACAGTGCCCGCTGGTGTTTATTTAAAAACGGTTTCTTTTAGTAATGAAAAAGTCGTTGCACAAGGTACGGCGGAATCAAATAATCGTGTCACCAGAATGATGAGGAATATCGATAGTTCTGGTTGGTTGGGAGACTCGTACCTACGTAGTATCAAAGAGGGGCCAAGAAAACCGATTAAACTGTATAACTTTGGAATGGATTTTACTGTTGTTCCTGACACCGAGGGCGCTAAATAATGGATTTAAATGAGTTGGATTTTGAAAATGTAGGGAGTTGGCCTGCATTGTATCGTGGCGTTTTTATTACGCTAGTATGTGCAATGTTTGCAGGCGCTTTTTATTATTACGTCACTATTCCACAGTTAGAGCAGCTCAAAGTGGTTGAGGCTAAAGAGCAAACGCTAAAAGATAGCTTTAAAATAAAAGCTGCATTGTCTGCTAATTTAGAAGCTTATCGGGCACAAATGGTTGAAATTAACGTTATTTTTGAAGGGTTAATTAATAAGTTACCGAGTAAAAAAGAGATCGCGAGTTTACTCGATGATATCAGTTTTATTGGTGGTGATAATGGCCTACAGTTTAAGAGTATTAATTGGGGGGCAAAGAAAGATGGTGAGCTTTCGGTTGAAGTACCTATAAGTATTCAAGTTGTAGGGAGTTATGAGCAACTAGGGCAATTCGCAGCGGATATTGCGGCCTTACCACGTATCGTGATTTTAGATAATTTACGCCTGACGAAAGGGAAAAAAGGTCAGCTAACGCTAAATGTTGTCGCTAAGACTTACCGATATAAAGGAGGAAAAAAATGAGAGTTCTGGTCATATTACTGTTTAGCTTGCCTCTTTTCTCCTGTGTGGAAGTGAAAGTTGATGATCTGAATACGTTTGTAGTGGAAGCAAAATCTAAAGTTTACCCTATTAATGATAAAATACCTGAGTTACGTAAAATTGATGCATTAGCATATACGGGAGGTGATGGGCGAAATCCATTTTCAGACCCGAGAGCAGAAGTGGTAGCTCCTACTAAAAACGCACCTAAAAGTTGTCCTCAACCTAATTTCAAACGTAACAAGCAGGCATTAGAGGCGTATTCGCTTGATAATTTACTGATGCGCGGTACATTACTGATAAATGGAGAGTTATGGGCATTAGTACAAGTGTCTGGTGGAGAAATTCATAAAGTAAGACCCGGGTATTACCTCGGTTTAAATCACGGAAAAGTATTAAAAATCACTAAAGCTAAGATTGAATTATTGGAGTTAGCTTCAGATAGAGATGGTTGTTGGCAAGAGCGAATTACGCAAGTTACGCTACAATCAAAATAAGCTCAGAGCAGGGATGAGATTAAAATTATGAAAATAATAAATAAAATACAGCTAGTCACGCTTATTTCAATAGTGAGTTTATTACTAAGCTCTTCTATTGCACTGGCAGAGTCACAATTAACGAAGCTTAATGTAAATCCACTGACGGATGGTAAATTTGAATTAAAATTTGAATTTAATGAAGCCATCACAGGTTATGCTGATAAGTTGCATTATCGCCCAAATCAGCTAGTTGTTGATATTGAAGATGCAAGTTCAGTGCTTAAACTCAATCCTATTGAGATTGAAAAAAGTGGCGTGAATAATGTTGAAGCGAAACGTACGACAGATGGGTTACGCTTAATTATTGCGTTAGATACGTTGATGCCTTATCGAATAGTGCAAGAGGGAAAAACACTTTTTGTTCGTTTTGGAGAAGGTGTGAATGCAGCCGCTGAACTGAGTGAGAGTGAGGCTGCACTGGCAGCTGCCATTGCACAAGACAGCGGCAGTCAAATTGCTGTCACACCGATGAGTAAAAGCAGTGAAGAAAAAATTGTACCCGTTCAAACTGCGCAAGGGACCCCCAAAGGTTACGTTAACAGCATCAAGTCCATCGATTTCAAGCGTGGCTCAGAAGGTCAAGGAAAGTTACTGGTTTATCTAGATAACTCAAGTGTTGCTGTTGATATTCGCCGTCGTGACCAACAATTAATTGCAGAATTTCAAAGCACTCATATTGCCAATGAGTTTTTATATATTATGGATGTTGTCGATTTTGCAACGTCGGTAGAAAAAATCGAAACCTTTAAAGAAGATGGAAAAACACGTTTTGTTTTTGATATTAAAGAGGAATATAATTACCGTTATGATCAGTTAGATACTCTGTTTATGATTGAGGTTTCTAAGAAGCTAGAAAATCAAAAAGAGAGTGTTTATCAAGGTAAAGCGATTTCACTTAACTTCCAAGACATTCCTGTGCGTACCGTTTTACAGTTAATTGCTGATTTTAACGGTTTTAACTTGGTTATCACCGATTCAGTCAGTGGTAATATCACGCTGCGTTTAGATGATGTGCCATGGGAACAAGCGCTAGATATTATTCTTAAAGTAAAAGGTCTTGGCAAACGCATGGATGGCAATGTGTTGATGATTGCACCCGCTACTGAGTTAGCAGCTAAAGAACGTGAGCAGTTAGAAACGGAAAAAGAGGTTGAAGAGCTTGCACCACTTTATGCAGAGTTTATTCAAATTAATTATGCAAAAGTAGCTGATATAGCTTCAATGTTATCAAATGGCAATGCAAGTCTATTGTCATCTCGTGGTGCAGTAAGTACCGATACTCGTACCAATACGTTGCTGTTAAAAGATACGGCGGCGGTGATTGATGCCGTTAAAGAGATGATTGAAGTATTAGATATTCCTGTGCGCCAAGTAGTTATTGAAGCACGCATGGTGACGGTGAGCGATAAAGTTGCAGAAGAGCTAGGTATCAAATGGGGTATTACAGCAACAGGTGGAGATGCTGCAACATCTGGTACACTTGCTGGTGCAGACGCAGCTAATAAAGGCTCTTTGGGGAGTATAGAGGATCGTTTGAATGTGAATTTGCCCGTTGCAAATGCGGCGGGTACGATAGCGTTTCAAGTGGCTAAGCTGGCCAATGGTCAGGTACTTGATCTTGAACTTTCTGCCTTAGAGCAAGAAAATAAAGCAGAAATTATTGCCAGTCCGCGTATTACCACGGCTAATCAACAAACTGCTTATATTGAACAAGGCACCGAAATTCCTTATGTTGAGTCTGCATCGTCTGGTGCAACGTCAATAAGCTTTAAAAAAGCGGTATTAAGCCTGCAAGTAACACCACAAATCACCCCGGATAATAAAGTTATTTTAGATCTGGTAATCACTCAAGACTCAGTGGGGGACATCATTCCTACGGGTATTGGCCAAGCAGTATCGATTAATACACAGGAGATCAGTACACAGGTATTAGTTGAGAATGGCGAGACTATCGTTTTAGGTGGTATCTACCAACAACGTATTACCACGGGTGTGAAAAAAGTGCCAATCTTAGGGGATATTCCTTATTTAGGTTATCTGTTTAGAACAACAACAGATTCAAGCCAAAAATCAGAGCTACTTATTTTTGTAACCCCACGTATTGTGATGCAAACTAAATATTAAGAGTGAGCTGATAATTTAACAAAAAAGCCTGAAGTTTAACTTCAGGCTTTTTTTGTGTGTAATAACTTGCAATCAGTTATCAACAATTCGATAATACGCAGCATTTCTTTTTCAATGGGAATTTCCTGTAACTAATCACTGAGTAAAAAATCAACATGGCAGAACAACGTAATATTTTTTTAATTGGCCCTATGGGGGCTGGCAAAAGCACAATTGGACGTCACTTGGCACAAATGTTACATCTCAACTTTCATGACTCGGATGGTGAAATTGAGAAAAAAACAGGTGCGGATATCGCATGGATTTTTGATGTAGAAGGTGAAGAAGGCTTTCGTAATCGTGAATCAGATATGATTGATGAGTTAACCCAAAAACATGGCATTGTTTTAGCCACTGGCGGTGGTGCAGTTGTTCGTCCTGAGAATAGAGGGCATCTGTCTGCACGTGGTATCGTGGTTTATTTGAGAACCAGTGTTGATAAACAACTTGCGCGTACTTTAAAAGATAAACGTCGCCCGCTTTTACAAACAGAAGATCCCCGCAGTGTGCTGGAAGCGTTAGCGAAAACGCGTAATGCGTTGTACGATGAAGCCACTGATTATACAATTGAAACTGATGAACAAAGCGCAAAAGTAGTGGCAAGTCAAATTATTAAATTACTGGATTTCTAATGGATAAATTAACGGTTGATTTAGGCTCTCGTAGCTACCCGATCTCAATTGGTGAAAACCTATTAGCGCAGAGCGATCTTTTTGCTACTGCCATCACGGGTAAAAAAGTGATGATTGTCACTAATGATATCGTTGCACCACTCTATTTAGAACGCTGTAAAAATAGTTTAAAACAGTTCGTGATTGATGAAATTATTTTACCTGATGGTGAAAAATATAAGACGTTAGCCACTTTTGAAACGATTTTGAGTGCCCTGCTTGAGAAAAAACATGCACGTGATACCACTATTATCGCATTAGGTGGTGGTGTGATTGGTGATATGGCTGGGTTTGCTGCCTCTTGCTATCAGCGTGGCGTGCCATTTATTCAAGTGCCGACGACCGTATTATCACAAGTTGATTCATCTGTGGGTGGTAAAACGGCGGTGAACCACCCGCTTGGCAAAAATATGATTGGTGCTTTTTATCAGCCACAAGCGGTTATTATTGATATTAATTGTCTGAAAACATTACCTAAGCGTGAATTTTCAGCAGGGATGGCGGAGGTGATTAAATATGGCATTATTTATGATGCTAAATTCTTCGCTTGGCTTGAAGATAATGTGAGTGATATCAAATCACTACAGTCCAAAGCCATTACCTATATGATTAAGCGTTGTTGTGCAATCAAAGCAGAAATTGTAGCGCAAGATGAGAAAGAGCATGGTATACGTGCATTGCTTAATTTAGGCCATACTTTTGGTCATGCTATTGAAGCTGAGCAGGGTTATGGAAACTGGTTACATGGTGAAGCAGTTGCAGTCGGCATGGTACTTGCGGCTAAAACAGCACTCATTTTAGGGTTGTTAGAACGCCCTCAGGTTGAGCAGATCATGCGACTTATTAAACAATTTGATCTTCCGCTGGATGGCCCCAAAAAAATGAATTATGAGCATTTTGCAAAACATATGCAGCTTGATAAAAAAGTATTAAATGGACAATTACGATTAATTCTACCGACTGGCATTGGCAGTAGTGAAATCTATTCTGATGTTAGTGAAGCTGTGCTTCGTAGTGTAATTGAACATTAACCGTCATGGTTGAGCGCACACTTATCTCATTTCCGTCGCAGGTGCAGCTTATTGAACGCCTGCAACATCTACTGTATCTATCATCTTCGATGATCTTTATCTCAGGTGAAAAGGGCAGTGGTAAAAGCACGCTTATTGAACAGCTTTCCAATCAGTTACCCAATAAAACTTTGCAAGCTTTTATTTCACTTGCTGAGCCCATCTCTGCGTCTAAAATTCGTCAGCAAATTATTTCTCAGCTGTTTGAAGACCCACTCTTTGATGCTGATGCTAGTTTGCATGACACGTTACTTTTATTAAAAGATAAGCAACGCGCTGATATCGCGCGTATTGTGGTGATTGATAACGCAGAACTGTTGCCCGCATCTCTACTTATTGAACTTTGTGATGTGATCAAACATAAATCACAGCTGAGTGAGAGTGAAATAAACTTTATTTTACTCAGTGGTGAGCAGACTAATAATCAGATGTTAGATACGATTAAAGGCACTGCAATTGCCACGTTAACGTTCAAGTTAGCTGCACTTAACCAGCAGGAAGCATCGCAATTATTACAACATAGTTTTGAGCAACTGGGTTACTCTCCCAAACTGCTGCATCAAGATGCACTGTTTAAGCAACTTTTATTATGCAATGGTATCCCGCAAAAAATATTGTTATTAGCCACAGAAATAAGCCAAGATGAGTTAGAGGATGTAAGTCCCTCTTGGTTTAAAACACGTTTTCCTGCACTATTGTTGATGCTTTTATTGGTGGCTATTGCAGGGGGTGGGGCTTTTTATCTTTATCCAAAATTTAATGCACCAAAAATTTCCCCAGAAATAATCATTGAAACTGACACTGTTTTATTAGATGAGATAGTGGCAACTGAGCTAATTACCGATGTGTCTACTGAAATAAAGCAAACAGAAGAGTTAGCTGGGCAGTGGTCTAATGATAAAGAGGATATAATAGATAATCAATTAAGTGTGGGTGAAGCTGATAATAAGGAGCGAGTGACTATATCAGAACAGCAGTTACTTGAGCTAGCGCAACAAACCGATTCAATCGACGAGGTTGAAAATGAACCTCTGTCTGAAGTGAGCATTTTAGCAGTACAAAAACCTGTCGTAGAGAAGGTCGTTATAGAAAAACCTACTCTAGAAAAAATAAAGGCAGCTCAACAAGTTGAGCCTATCACTTTAACTGAGTTTAAAGTTGAGCCTATCACTTTAACTGAGTTTAAAGTTAAGCCTATTACCTTCACTGAGTTTAAAATAGAGTCTGTTGCAGCGTCACAATCCCCTGAAAAGCAGGTGATTATTGTACAAGCGATCACTGAGTTAGACGTTCCAATCGCCGTAGAAAAATTACAATCAGTACAACAGGTCAGTGAACTTGCTGAAACAGATAGTATTTTTACTGACAAGGCTTTTTTGTTAGCGGTTAAACCTGAACTTTATACGCTGCAACTTTCTGCTATGAGCTCTGAAAAATCACGACAAGAGTTTGCAGAAACACATCAATTACCACAAAAAGATGTTTACCTTTATCAAACCATTCGTAACGGAAAAAATTGGGTTGTGGTGATTTACGGTCAATTTAAAACGCGTCAAGAAGCGAATAAAATGGCTAAAAACTTGCCCAATAGCTTTGTTAATTTAGATAGCTGGGTCAAAAAATATGCAGCGGTACATCGGGATCTACAGTTAAATGAGTAAACAAAAACATCGTGCTTTTTTAAAGTGGGCTGGCGGGAAATATTCGCTAACAGAGCAGATAAATCTACGTTTACCACCAGGAAAACGTTTGATCGAACCTTTTGTTGGTGCATGTTCAGTGTTCTTAAATAGCGACTTTGATGAATACCTGCTTAACGATATTAATGCCGATTTGATTGCCATGTATAACATCATAAAACGTAAACCGAAGCAGTTTATCGAAGATGCGAAGCACTATTTTCAGCCTCAATATAATGATGAAGCTACCTATTATAAAATTCGTGAACAGTTTAACTTGTGCGACGATGCTTATCAGCGTTCACTGATGTTTTTATATATGAACCGTCATGGTTACAATGGCTTATGTCGTTATAATCAAAGTGGTGGTTTTAACGTGCCATTTGGACGCTATAAAAAGCCCTATTTCCCAGAAAAAGAACTACTGTTTTTTGCTGAAAAAGCCAAAAAGGCGACCTTTGTTTGTAAGCCTTACCAAAAATTATTCCAGTATTTACGTGATGATGATGTGCTGTATTGTGATCCTCCGTATGTGCCACTAAGTAAAAGCGCCTCTTTTACAGGTTATGCCAAAGAAGGTTTTAGTTTAGATGATCAAGCTAATTTAGCGCGTCTTGCACGTGAATCAAAGTGTGCAGTATTACTGAGCAACCACGACACCATTTTAACGCAAGCGCTCTACCATGGCGCTATTTGCGATAAAATACAGGTGTCACGCACAATCAGTAGTAATACCAAAAATCGTGAACCCGTAGGTGAAGTATTTGCCCTGTTTAGTGCGATTACCGACAATAAAAAATAGTCTGTTGTAGCCTTGCTGACTTGGCATTTTGAAGTATCATAGTGGCATCTTTTTCTGCCACTGGATGTAAACCATGACCGATTACTTAATTGCCCCCTCTATCCTCTCTGCCGATTTCGCCCGTTTAGGTGAAGATGTTAAAAAAGTGCTTGCTGATGGTGCTGACGTCGTTCATTTTGACGTGATGGATAACCATTATGTGCCGAACTTAACCATCGGTCCGATGGTCTGCAAAGCACTGCGCGATTACGGTATTACGGCGCCCATTGATGTGCATCTAATGGTAAAACCCGTTGATACTATGATTGTTGATTTTGCTAAAGCGGGTGCGTCAATTATCACTTTCCATCCAGAAGCTTCTGAACATGTTGATCGTTCTCTGCAATTGATTAAAGATAACAACTGTAAAGCAGGTTTAGTGTTAAACCCTGCGACTTCACTTGATGTGTTAACGCATGTAATGGACAGACTTGATGTTATTCTCCTCATGTCGGTTAACCCAGGATTTGGCGGACAATCTTTTATCCCGCATACCCTTGAAAAGCTACGCCAAGTTAAAAAACTCATCGAAGCAAGTGGTCGTGATATTCGTCTACAAGTTGATGGTGGCGTTAAGGTTGATAATATTAAAGAGATTGCACAGGCGGGCGCAGATATGTTTGTGGCAGGCTCAGCTATCTTCAATCAGCCTGACTATAAAACGGTCATCGATGAGATGCGTAGCGAGCTTGCAAACGTTTAATGGCTAAAATAGAAAATATTAAACTTATCTGTTTTGATTTAGATGGTACGTTAGTGGATAGCGTACCAGATTTGCGTTTAGCATTGAATGCGATGCTCGATGAATTTCAGCTGTCACATTGCCATGATCAGCAGATAAAAACGTGGGTAGGTAACGGTTTACTTAAATTGGTCGAACGTGCCTTGGTGCATGCCGATAACCAAATTGTTACACAAAGTGATGCGTTTAATTGTTTTGAAAAACATTATCAGCACTATCTGAATAGCGCGTCCTGCTTATATCCTGATGTTGCTCATACTTTGAAAACACTAAAAAGTAGAGGTTATCGTACTGCGCTTATCACCAATAAAGCAGAGCGATTTTTGCCTGAATTATTAAAATATTTTAACATTGAAGAACATTTCGATCTGGTGATTGGCGGTGATACATTAACCAAAAATAAACCCGATCCAATGCCGGTGAATTTTGCACTTGAGCACTTTTCAGTAGATAAATCACAGGCAGTGATGGTCGGTGACTCAAAAAACGATATTTTAGCAGGACAAAATGCCGGCTTGTTAAGCATTGCATTAACCTACGGTTATAACTATGGTGAGCCTGTTTCATTGTTAAACCCAGATTATATTATCGATCAATTCAACGAATTATTAACGCTATTGTAAGCGTGCAAGGAAGTTAAAATGACTAAACCAATTGTATTAAGTGGCTGCCAGCCATCAGGTTCATTAACTATCGGTAACTACATGGGCGCACTGCGTCAATGGGTGACCATGCAAGAAACCAGTGACTGCCTATTTATGTTGGTAGATCTACATGCGATTACCGTACGCCAAGATCCCAAAGCACTGCGTAGCGCAATCTACGATGGTTTAGCCATGTATCAAGCAGTGGGTATCGACCCACAAAAAAGCATTATGTTTATCCAGTCACAAGTACCAGAGCATGCTGAGCTTTGTTGGATCTTAAACTGTTATACACAAATGGGTGAGCTGAATCGCATGACCCAGTTTAAAGATAAATCACAAAAGAATGTCACTAATATTAATGCTGGTTTGTATAGTTACCCAGTATTGATGGCCGCCGATATTTTACTTTATGGTCCGAAACACGTACCAGTAGGCAGCGACCAAAAACAGCACCTTGAACTAGCGCGTGATATTGCTACCCGTTTTAATAATGCTTACGGTGATACCTTTGTGGTGCCAGAGCCCGCTATTCCAGAGCACGGTGCGCGCATTATGAGCCTGCAAGATCCCACTAAGAAGATGTCTAAATCAGATGAAAATGTAAAAAACTTTATCGGGTTATTAGAAGATCCAAAAGTGATTGCTAAGAAGATCAAAGCGGCGGCAACCGACTCTGATGAAAAAGCGCGTATCTACTTTGATAAAGTTGAAAAGCCGGGTATCTCTAATCTACTGACACTGCTTTCTTGCTCAACAGGTACCAGTATTGAAAGCCTTATTCCGCAATATGAAGGGAAAATGTATGGGCATCTGAAAATCGATACTGCCGATGCGGTAGTGAGCCTGTTAGCGCCAATTCAAGCACGTTTCAAAATGTTACGTGCTGATGAACCTGCATTACAAGCGGTTGCTCGAGCCGGTGCTGAAAAAGCGCGTGAACGTGCTGCCGTTACACTTGCAACCGTTTATGATCGCGTTGGATTTTTACCAAAATAATAACCATTAATTAACCCTACTTTAAAAGGCCAACTATGTTGGTCTTTTTTGTGTTTGTTTAGTGCCTTTTTAAGGTGTTGTAATTTAAATTAAGTGCAAAGAGTAGGTGAGCCAGATATCAAAAGGTGACAATAAGTTGTTGTCATAAAATTATTTACTTTATAATGCTTACAAATTTTGTTAATTAACTATTTTATAAAAAGGAATTTATATGCGATATTTACCTCTTTCAGCGATAGCGTTATCTGCATTATTGCTCACAGCCTGTGGTGGAAGCTTAGAGGGAGGTGAAGGGACAGATCCGACTCCTACCCCAGAGCCAACTGGTGAGCCGACTCCTACCCCAGAGCCGAATGTACCACTTCCTGCTGAGCCAGGTGTGCCTGCATCATTTGTCTACATTGGAGCAACACCCTCGTGGATTGCTGTTAAAG
Organism: Psychromonas hadalis ATCC BAA-638; assembly: GCF_000420245.1. Taxonomy (GTDB): domain Bacteria; phylum Pseudomonadota; class Gammaproteobacteria; order Enterobacterales; family Psychromonadaceae; genus Psychromonas; species Psychromonas hadalis. The sequence continues at coordinate 17,130 of NZ_ATUO01000002.1, forward strand.
GGACTGGTGGTGCAGGTCGCCAAGAATCAAGTCTTGTTGGCTTCAAACTAATTGATCGTAATGGTGAAGCTGTTGAGAATGTTGATGTAGACTTTTCCCTTGTTGCACCAGCAGGCACCTCAATTGATCCATCAACAGGTACAACAAATGCAGACGGTATTGTGAGTACTACCGTTTTATCGGGTACGGTTAGTGGCCCTGTGCGTGTGAATGTTACTACTGATAGTGGCATTACTACGGTGTCAGATAGTCTTTCGGTTTCAACAGGATTACCTGATCAAGATAGTATCTCCCTCTCTTTTTCAACAAATGCACCCGAAGCACTAAAGATTGATGGTGTGACCTCTGCGATAACCATTCGTTTAGCAGATAAATATAATAACGCTGTTCCTGATGGCACTATGATCTACTTTACTACAGAGGGTGGTGCAATCCGTGATGAAGCGACGGGAACTCATGGTTCATGCTTAACGGTGGCTAGTAAATGCTCGTTAGTCTGGGAATCACAAAATCCACGCCCTAAAGGGAATGAGCTTCATCAGTTTAAAAATGGTTGTGCAGCTTGGGCGTACGGTGAAAGAGTTGATTTCGGCCCTTGTATTAATGCAGGAGGCATGGGAAGACCTTATGGTGGTCGCGCTACGATTACTGCATATACACTAGGTGAAGAAATTTTTGTAGATAATGATGCAGATGGTTGGTTTACTGCTGGGGATGATTTCTTTGCCAAAAATAATCTTTCAGAAGTTTTTTATGATCATAATGAAGATGGTTTTTATAAAGAAGAATCAAGTGCAATAAATATAGGAGATGAAGAAGAGGGGTATGCTGATTTATCACCTCAAGATGGTGTTTATTCAGACGGTAGTGAGTCCGATTATAATAAATATAATGGATTATTATGTGCGCTAGAAAGTGAAAAAGCAGGGTTATGTTCACGTAAACCTGTTTATGTGCGCGCCTCTGGTGTAATGACAATGGCTGCGAGTGTGCCTTATATTCGTGTACAAAATGGAGGGATTGATACTGGTAGCATTGATTTAAGGGGAACGAATGCACAGCAAGATTTAACTGTTTACCTAGCGGGTATCTATAATAATGCGCCACCATCAGGTACCACGGTTGTGGTAAGTACTGATAACGGTGAGCTATCAGGACCAACTGATTGGCTTATCGGCGGTGCTTCATCAAATATTGATGGTGTATTACCTTTTTTGTTTACGTTTACGATAACCCAAGAAGAGTCTCCAAATAAGAAAACTAGCGGTAAACTTTCAATTGTTATTACCACGCCAGGCGGTAACGGTATTGCAAGTACAATTACGACTTATACAATGAACGTATATGATGATGCTCCTCCAGAGGCTACACCTTAATTTTTAAAATTAGGCAAATAAAAAAGGAGCCTCGGCTCCTTTTTTATTGCAACAAATAAACCAACAATCAGCTCTTATGGAACTCACTCTGCAGTGCAAACTGGGTTAACTCTTCAATCACCTGTTTTTTAATCTCTAACTGCTCACTGGCAGGAATCTCATAACGTTTGCTTAATAACTGGTAATCTTCACCATTTAAACTAACCGTCAAACGCGGGCGCTTAGGCTTTTTGTGAGTGGGCAATTCAAGTAGATGACGGATCTGTTCTGAAGGGCTCACGCCTTTGTCGAGCGCGCTACGACGAATGCTATATTGCAGTTTACTGTCCATATCAAAGGCAATCTGTACCGCTTTTACAACTTTGGCTGATTGTTGCCATTTTTCAGGTAATTTACGTTGTGGCACTGTTATTCTCCTTTGATTTCATTATTAACCCTACTCTTTATTCTTTTATCCACAATTCAGCAATTTCATTCGCAGGTCGCAGGAATGAAAGGTACACATCTGTGTCACCATTTTCAAATATAAATATGTCTACAAAACGTGTTTCTTGACTACCTTGTAGTGAATAGAACTCAAACTCTTGGCCATGTTTATCTTCATTAAATTGTGGTGGTGTTGCTCCACGGTAATCTTGACGATGCAGATAACCCGTGGTCATAAAATCTTGTTGAATATATTCGTCTGCAACCATGTCAGCATAATGATGATTATTGGTTAATGGCTTTAAGCGTGCGTTGCCCGGTTGCTCAAAGATTTCTGAAAAATCGTCCATATCAAACAATGCTTCAACATCTTCGCGGGGCAATAGTAAGCTAAATTTAACTAATTTTTGCGGGTTGTTAGGAAAGCTAAGATAAACCAGTTGTTTACCACTGCCTTGGCCTATTATCTGCGCATGGTGTTCATGTTTGAATTCAAGCGTGTTGATATCTGTGACTTGCAGTTGCATTTTACGCATCGCTTGGGGCAATGCGAAGCTATCACCAAAGGTAAAAATATCATTTAACTGCAATTCAGACGGATGATTAAGCGTGCGTGTTGGCACTGGCTGTTTTTTAGCAAACAGCGATTTGAAAAAACTCATCGATATACCCTCTTTTAAAATGCAAAAAACACGAGCCCTGTAAAGGGTCTCGTGTTGATATGGTGGTGTTCATTATTTCGCTTTTAAGCGATCTAAAATAGATTGTGCACTTGATTGTTGTGCGCCAATACCTGCTTCTTGTAATTTTGCTTTTAATGAGCTGTCGTCATTTTCCGCTTCTAGTTGCTCCGCCGCTTTTAACTTGTCATCAAACATTGCTTGTTTTTGTTTGATACGCTCTAGTGAGTCTTTTGCATTTAACAGTTTAGAGTTACTGGCAGTAAAGTTATCGGTGATTGCCGATGTCGCTTTTTGTACGCTTTCAGTGGTCTTTACCATGCTTAATTGACGTTTATAGTCTGTTAGCTGGCGTTCACTCTTTTTAATCAGCTCTTTTAAACGATCTGCACTTTTTAGGTAACTTTCATTCGCTTGTTGTTGATCGGTTGCATTGGCTTCAAGTTCACCAATTTTTTCAGCAACTTCAATTGCTAACGCTTCATTGCCTTTTTCAAGAGCTTGTAGCGCATAACCTTCATGCTCTTTAATGCTGGTCTGCAGTTGTGCAAGTTCACGTGCCGCTTGCATCTGTTTCGCCATTACCTCGGTTAAATCACGTTTTGCGATGGTGATATGTTTTTCACTATCACGGATCTCTTGTTCAAAAATACGTGTTGAATTTGCGTCTACAATCGCTTCACCTGCTTCACGTGCGCCACCACGAACAGCGGTAATAATTTTTTTAAATATGCTCATTATTTTTTCCTTTTCTATTTGTAATGACTCAAAATAACGCTCAGAGTAGTTACTGTTTATTCTGTATATAAAATACCTAAAATCTATTTTAGGTAGGTGTCCATTTCACTGATCACTTCTAAGCTATTATCACTTAGTGTCACAATTTCTAACTCGATATCATCAAGTGTTGAATTGATCGATAATGCACCAAATACGACGTATTTATCTTCAACTTTTGCAAATGCAGAGAGTGGCATTGGAATGTTCATCTCTAACATCGCTTCCATCATATTGGCTTTAAGTTCTGTTTTAACTTCATCTTCACCCCATAAATAAGCGATACATAAAATTTGATTATCACTAATAGAGAGGAAAATAGGGATCTCTTCACGGCCAAGAATCTCAACTTGTAAAACATCAATGTCACCATCAATTGGCGTACAATCAAAATCAAAACCTGTTTCAGTTTCGTCTTGTAACTGATTTAAGTGAGTTGCTATCTTATGAATATTCATAATGTTCCTTAGAAGTAAGACATTTAATGTCTTGTTGAAAACTAATTTAGTCCGCTTGGCATTATATGTCAAGCGATTTTGTTTATATATTTTCCATGGTAAGACTAATATTGTTACGATCCCCCTATTTTTCAATAGCGAAACATATTTATTACTGAACATCCTGCATACAACTGTTAAGTTAAGTGCTTTGATTAATAACAATTAGGTTATTGCCATGTCTCTACTTATTGATTGTGCCTCTATTCACCTTGAAAATCTGAAACAAAGAGTGGATCTCTCTTTCTGCTCCGAAACCCAATTAATCGCATTAAAAACCGCACTCGGATTGAGTGATTTTATTGCTGATTCATTAATGAAACAACCTGCGTTGCTAGAAGAGCTATTTAACAGCAGCCTCTTTGTATTAGAAGAGCGAACAGAGGCGCTTAAAGCGGAGTTGGAAAGCAATTTGGCGACAACAATAGATGAAGAGCAACTACATAAAGTTTTGCGCCAATTTCGTCGCAAACACATGGTGATCATCGCTTGGCGTGAGTTGCTTGGAAAAGCGAGCTTAACCGAGAGTTTTAAACATATCTCATTTTTAGCCGATGAACTGATTTCACAAGCGATGAATTGGTTGTATGAAAAACAATGCACAGAGCAGGGAACGCCTTTTAATCGGGAAGGTATAAAGCAGAGCCTGTTTATTTTTGCGATGGGGAAGTTGGGCGGGCGAGAATTAAACTTCTCTTCTGATATCGACCTTATCTTTACTTACCCTGAGCATGGTGAAACACAAGGTGGTCGTCGTGTCATTGAAAACCAACGTTTCTTTGTCAAACTCGGACAGCGTTTAATTGCCGCATTGCATCAAGTCACGGTGGATGGTTTTGTTTATCGAGTCGATATGCGCTTGCGCCCATTCGGTGAGTCAGGGCCTTTAGTGACAAGCTTTGCTTCTATTGAAGATTATTACCAAAGTCATGGCCGTGAATGGGAGCGCTACGCGATGGTCAAAGCACGTGTGATAGGCGAACAGGGAGATTACAAGAAAGAGTTAGAAGCGATGTTACGTCCCTTTGTTTATCGTCGTTATATCGATTTTAGTGCCATCGAGTCATTACGTAAAATGAAAGCGATGATCAGCGCCGAAGTGCGCCGCAAAGGGCTTAAAGATAATATCAAATTGGGTACGGGTGGCATCCGTGAAATAGAGTTTGTCGCGCAAGCATTTCAGCTTATTCGTGGTGGTCGAACGCCTGAGTTACAATGTAAGGGGCTTCAAGAAACCCTAAAAGTGATTGCTGAAATTGGCGCTTTACCTCGTGAACGTGTACAGAGCCTACTTGATTCTTATCATTTTCTACGTCGTGTTGAAAATATCTTGCAGCAAATTAACGATCAACAAACTCAAACCTTACCCAGTAGTGAGTTAGATAGAACACGTTTAATCACTGTTATGGCGTTTAAAGATTGGGAAAGTTTTTATCAAACACTTAATCATGTAATGAAAAAAGTACATGATGAATTTAATTGGGTGGTGGGTGAGAGTGAAGATGAAAAACACTCTGATCAGGACTTGTGTGAGTTATGGGCATTAGATTTAACTGAGCAGGAGACAGTGACGCTATTAATGGAAAAGGGGATCGTAGAAAACGTGGCAACGGAACTTAGTACCATTTTACTGAGTTTTAAAGATGATATTACTAAACGCCCGATGGGGCCACGTGGTCAAGAAACAATGGGAAAACTGCTTCCTAAAATTGTTGAAAAGATTTGTCGTTATGATGATTCTGCTGAATTGATGAGACGTATTACAGGTTTATTATTAAAAATAATGCGCCGTACTGCTTATTTAGAATTGCTCAATGAGAATGATGGTGCGTTAAATCAGCTATTAAAATTATGCCATGCAAGTCCACGTATTAGTTCGCAACTTGGCCGTCACCCAATATTGTTAGATGAGTTACTTGACCCTCAACATCTTTATCACCCCACTGAGTTAGTCAACTATAAACGTGATCTGCGCCAATTTATGCTACGTATACCCGAGGAGGATATGGAGCAACAGATGGAAGCATTGCGCCAATTTAAACAGATGCAGTTTTTACATATTGCAGCTGCTGATATTGCGGGTGCAATAGAGTTGCCAAAAGTCAGTGATCATTTAACTTTTTTAAGTGAAGCACTAATGGATTATGTGGTGCAGATTGCATGGACGCAGATGGTTGAAAAATTTGGTCTTCCAAGCAATGTTGTTGATAGCGATCGTAAAGGTTTTGCTGTGATTGGTTATGGGAAAATGGGTGGGTTTGAACTGGGTTATAGTTCTGATCTCGATGTGGTTTTTCTGCACGATAGCGATATTAAAGGGCAAACTAATGGTCGTCGACTTATCGATAATCAGGTTTTTTACTTCCGTTTAGGGCAGCGTATTATTCACCTATTTAGTGTGCGTACTAACTCAGGTGTTTTATATGAGATAGATATTCGTTTGCGACCATCAGGGGACTCCGGCCCTTTGGTTGCAAGTATGCAAGGTTATAATAATTACCTTAAAAATGACGCGTGGACATGGGAACATCAAGCATTAGTACGTTCTCGAGCGGTGTTTTCAGATGCATTGTTGTTACAGCAATTTAATGAAATACGGGAGTCGATATTATCACTACCACGTGAGGAGCGAGTGTTAGCAAAAGAGGTAGCAGATATGCGTAAAAAAATGCGTGACCACCTTAATCGTGCAGAAAAAGGGCAATTCGACCTGAAACAATCAGCAGGAGGCATGGTTGATATCGAGTTTATTGCACAATATTTAGTGTTAGCAAATGCTGAAAAGTCTGAAAAAGCACTGTGTAGATGGTCTGATAATCTGCGTATTTTTGAAACCTGCAAAGTCTTAAATTTACTCACAGAAAGCCAAGAAAAATCGCTGACTGATGCTTATTGTGCCATTCGTGATGCGGCTCACCGCTTAACACTTAATAAACAAACACGTATCGTTGACGAAAAAAGATTTGAAAAAGAGCGCCAAGCCGTTATTAAAATTTGGCAGCAGTTTTTAGCCTAAAATAAAGTCGGGTCAGATCAAACTTAAATAGGAGGAACTTAAGTTTGATCTGACCCGACTTTAAATATTTCAACTACGCTTATATGAGGCTTATTGTTGGAGTAGTTGTTATGTCTCGACTAGTAAGAGTTTGCCCTGTAGGAATGCCTCAACATATTATTCAACGAGGTAATAATCATCATGCTTGTTTTGTTGATCATCTCGATTTTACTACTTATACGAATTGGTTAAAAGAGTACTCTGTGCAATTCTCAGTGGAAATTCATGCTTGGGTCTTTATGACTAATCATGTTCACCTTTTGTGTACGCCTCAACAAGAAAATGGCATTAGTAATATGATGCAAGCACTTGGGAGACAGTATGTACGTTATTTTAATAATAAATATCAAAGAACAGGCACACTGTGGGAAGGTCGCTTTAAATCATGTTTAATAGAGGCGGATAGCTATCTTTTACAAGTGTATCGGTATATTGAGCTTAATCCTGTACGCGCTAAGATGGTTGATTTTCCAGAGCAGTACCACTGGTCTAGCTTTCAAATCAACGCATTAGGTAAACTGTCAGATCTTTGTAAGCCTCACCCTCTTTATTTGCTTTTGGGTGATAATGTGCGAGAAAGGCAATTTGCATATCAAGAATTATTTCAGCAACCATTAACTGAACAGTTAATTGATGATATTCGTTGCAACCTGAATAGTAACCTTGCCATTGGTAGTGAGCCTTTTAAAGAGGTGGTTGAAGCATTAACGGGAAGAAAACTTCATCACGAAAAAATTGGACGCCCTAAAGTCGGGTCAGATCAAACTTAAATAGATGGAAGTTAAGTTTGATCTGACCCGACTTTATTTTTGGTGCTTTAATAAAATGAAGGCTCTCCTTCGGGACGAGTTTTAAAGCGTTTATGCATCCACATATATTGATCGTCACACTCCATCACCATCTTTTCAATTTGTTGATTGGTGACCGCGGTATCTGCGCTAATATCTTTGCTTGGAAAGTTTTCAAGTGCAGGATAAAACACTAACTCATAACCTTGTGTGTCAGGCAGGCGTTTTAAAAAAACAGGAATAACACAGCTGTTTTTCACCCGGGCAAGGGTACTTGTCCCTGCAACAGTATTGGCATTTTCCACCGCAAAAAAAGGTGCAAAAACACTGCTTTTATGTTTTCCATAGTCATGGTCGGGGGCATACCAAAGTGCATCCGCATTTTTTAGTGCACGTAACATACCTTTGAAGTTTGCACGGTCAAGCATCGCTTTATGTTCGCGCATGCGACCCCGGTAAAACCAGTAGTCCAATACTGCATTACTGTGCTTTCGGTACACTGCATTACAAGGTTTGGTGAGTCCGACTGCGCGTGCGCCCATCTCAAGCGTGAGGAAGTGTGCGCCTAAAAAGATGATGCCTTGGCCGTTAATAATGGCTTTTTCTACATGTTCAACACCGCGTACTTTGAGTAAACCGCGTACTCTCCAGCTTGGCCAAAACCACGCCATGCCCATTTCAAGTAGTGCAATACCACTATTTTCAAAATTTAAACGTACCTTTTTTTCTATCTCCTGTGTTGATAGTTCAGGAAAGCAGAGTTGAAGATTACGGCGAGCGATATTGCCGCGTGCTTTGGCAAAAAAAGAAGCGCCAAGTCCAAGTTTTCTCCCTAAAAATAGCAACGCGCTATAGGGTAAAAAAGAGCTAATAAAAAGTGTAAAAATTCCTAACCAAGCTAACCAGTATTTGGGGTGACAGAAAGCGACTTTAAGTTTATATGAATCCATAAACTATCCTTAAATTAGAGTGATAAAATAATTCTACCGAATATTGTAATAAATGCCTATTTTGTCTCGGATTATTTTGGGAATTTTAATTACAATAGGTATTTATTTTTCGATTCTTGATAGGTTTTAGATGTTACATACTAAACGTAGTTACTCTTTTGAGTTGTTTTTTGCTTCATTGGGTGTGCTTTTATTTATCAGTTTAGCTTATTTTATTGTTGATAGTCAGGGTAGCAAAGCACAAGCCAAAGAGATTCAGAAAGAGATAAAAAATTCTTATCGCACGGTCATGAATCAAAATAAAAAAGCGGCTATTTTACTGTTTGAGTTACAGTTTAATCATGCACCTATCATTGAATTATTGCTGCAAGCCAGTCAAACCCAAGATGATAAAACGTTAAGCACCATTAAAGATCAGTTATATCAAGCATTACACTTTAAGTTTCAGAGAAGCCGTCAATACTTCCCAAAACAACAGATATACCTTGTTGATGGTCACCCATTATTGCGTTTGGACTCTCCCTACCAACGTTTTGATAAGGAACTGCTTTATAACGTAGGGTTGCAAAAAGTGATCAGCGATCGTACCTCCTATTATGGATTAGCGTTACAGGATGGTATTTATCTATATCGTTTCTTTTTTCCTATTTTTGATGATCGCCATACATTAATCGCAGTGGCAGAGGTTGGTTTGCCATTGGTCAATGTGCAACGTTTTCTGTTTTCGGAGCATGGTGCGACTAGCCAATTTATGTTTTCTAAAAGGCAATTATTAGATATCCGTAATAAATGGAAATTGTATGAGGAGGCAACACTGTCAGATAACTATTATGTATTAAAAAGAGAGCGTCATTACAAAAAACATAATATGTACCTTTCTGAACAAGAATTTTTACGTTTAAAAGCCAGTTTTAGTCGTGAACATAAAGTCGCATTGTTAAAAACAGAGGCTTTTTCACTGCCCAATGAGCTGAAAGGGCAGGATGGTTTTGTGAATTTCTTACCGCTGAATAATCTCAATGGTGATGTTGTTGGCCACCTCTTTACTTATACACCCAAAATAAGCGCGACGATCAAGAAAAATAATCGTACGATTTTATTGTTGTTAATCATCGCCCTATTTTTATTGCTTAGTTATTATCTCTATCGTCAAAATGAACGTAGCCGCGCCAGTCTTACTTTTCATAAAAATATCATTGATGCTTTACCCTTTCCTGTTTTCTGCAAAGATAGTAGTAATCGTTATCAATGTGCTAATAGCGCCTTTTTTAAACATTTTTTACTTGCTCCTGATACCCTTTTTTCTGATGGAGATAAGGCGTTTAAAAATGAACCTGAAGTGTTACAAATTTCTGCTACAGAATTGGCCGATTTTGGTGGTAGTAAATCGATAAAAGAGTGTGTGATTGATGAAGTTGGCACTATAAATATTGAAACCTCGCTGTATCTTGTAAAAAAAGAAAATAAAGAGGTTGAAGGGGTATTAGGTTTTATTATCGATGAGACTGCGACGGTAGCAACCGAACTACAACTTGCTGAAGCACTTGCATTGCAGAAACAGTTGATGAATAGCCTTGCGGTGGGTATCAGAATTTTTGGTGTGGATAAACAGGTAAAACTGGTGAACCATGCTTTTGAAGAGATGAGTGGTTTTAAAGAGCAAAAATTGATTGCTTCAAGCTGTGAAAAGCTGTTTACCTGTATGCAGTGTAACCCTGAGGTTTGTCCGCTAAAAAAGACCCAAGATAGCAGTATGAGCAAACAGATTGAAACAATAAAATATAGTCAGCAGGGGGAAGTGAGAACGCTTTCTCTTAATTTTGAACCTCTTTATGACAATAAGGGGCGGTTAAGTGGCATTATTGAAATTAGCACGGATATTAGCCAAACCAAAAATTTACAAGATAGAACCCATGAGCTGATTGTTTCTGATGAATTAACTAATTTGTTGAATTTACGTGGTTTGATGAGCAGTGGAGAGAATTACTTTAGGCTTGCACTGCGTACTAAAAAGCCCTTTTTCGCGTTACATTTTGATATTCATGGGATGCGTAAATTAAACTATCAGTTTGGAGAAAAAGCGGGTGATAAACTATTAAAAGATTTTGCTGATATTTTGATAGAAACATTTCGTGATACTGATTTAATTGCACGTATTGGCGGTGATGAATTTGTTGTGTTGCTTAATGACAGTGATTATAAGGTGGTTGACAGTGGTCATTTTGTACGCCTTGAATTGAACATTCAAAAATATAATTTACAACCGAAAAATGAGTTGAAGCTGTTAATTGATACTGGCATTGTGCAGTTTTCTCCGAAAACGCATAACAGTTTAGCGTTGTTATTAGAGCAATGCGAAAAGCTAGTTTACGAACAACAACTTAAGCGCAATACTCGTTAAATCTTTTAGGTTAGGTTTTATTCCCTGTGATTCGGGTAAAATAAAGTAATGGCATGGTTGTTTATAGGAAACAAGTTTGTCTCCTATAAACGCTTGCAGCTGTCGTACTTGTTCGGCCTCTTTCCAACGGATAAAAGCAATCGGGCGTTGTCCATAAATAGCATCATCTATTGGCAATACAACGGCTTGTTGTACCTCTGCATAGCCAAGTAGTACTTTTTCAATCTCTTCGGGTTGAATATTTTCGCCTCCCGAGATAAATAGCCTATCTTTTCTCCCCATTATTTTTACAGTTTTCTGTTTTAATTTACCCAGATCAGCGCTAGCAAAGTAGCTGTTTTTATCAATCAGGCTATTGTTAATGTCACCTGTAAAATACCCTGTAAAACGTGTCTCTCCAGAGAGGTGAATCTCTCCCGCTACTATTTTTAATAACCGATAAGGCAGTAGTTTCAGATCGTTGCTATTGGTTGATGTTGCTATTTGTGAAGCCATCTCGGTTGAGCCATAACTGAGGTGGTAGGTAAATCCTCGTTTTTTAGTGGTCTGTAATAGTTTTTCAGAGAAAGCGCTACCGCCTAATAAAAGGTGTTTAATAGAGAGGTTTACTTGTTGAAATGCTTGCTCTTGTAAGAGCATTTGTAGTTGTGCATTCACTAATGAAAGGTGGGTTATTTTGTCCTTTTTTAATCCCTGAATATTCACTTTATTATTCGATATTTTGAGTGTTGCCCCCGCCAATAAAGTGCGTATCACGGTGGCATAACCACTAATATGAAAGAGGGGTAATGACAGTAAGTTTTTATCGCCTTGATCTAAAGGTATTACTGTCTGTGACCCTAATGCGCTGTAATAATGGTTGCTAAAATGGTGCATTACCGCTTTAGGGAGGCCACTACTTCCTGATGTAAAAATAATACTGATAATGGCAAATGGGTCTATCTTAAATATTTGTTTGTTGGCTAATACGGTTGTTGCATGAGAAAAACTTAACGCTAAGTGAGAGGAGCTATTTTCTTGATAGATAAAAGGGCTATTTAATCGCTTTAAACGTTGCTCTAACTCTGTTGGACTAAATTTAGGATTAAGAGGGCAAAAAACAAAACCATGACGCAAACAAGTTAGCTGTAATAAAACCGCTGGTAAGTTGTTGCTACTAATGGAGACTAATCTGTCTCCCGTCTTCATATTTAATTTAATAAGCTGTGTACTTAGATGGCTAATATAACCATGTAATTCTGCAAAAGTAATTTTCTGGCTCTCTGTTTCTATCGCTATCAAGCTTGGATTTAACTTCGCTTGCCACGCAACAGGGCATTGATCTAATAATTCAAACTGCATAAACACTCCAGTTGTAAGCAATCTTGTTGCAGCTGTTTCATATTCATTAAGTGTGTGCCTGTGAAGTATTTTAGGGTATCAATGCCTAATGAGATGGTAAGTTGGTTTTTATATTGAGAGTGATAGTGCGCCGCGAGATTTTTTATTTGTTGCAAGCCTAATGCAGATTCAAATGAAGAGCTGAAACTAACCTGTAAACGGTGTTTTTGTGCAAAGGAGACTAGTTTGTCTGTTTTTTCTCTACTGCCAATCAGGCTGGGTTTAATGATCAATGCTTTAATACTGTGATGGTGTAGATAATTGAAATTGGCCTGTTGTAATGTTTCATCTAAGCCTAATTGAAACTGGTACTGCTCTGCAAGTTGCAGATTGCTGTGATGGCTCGATGTTGGCTCTTCGATATAATCAAGTTGCTTCACATTAATCGCGCTAAAAAATTGTGCTGCTTGTTGTTTAGTCCAATTTTGATTGGCATCACAGCGGATTTTAATGTTTGGGTTTAACTGACAGAGTTGTTGGAAGTTTAAAATGTCTGCCTCAAGCGAGTCTCTGGCTACTTTTAATTTTATAAGATTCGGTTTATTGAGTGACTGATATTGCTGAGAAATTAAATCGTTATCAGCTTGAAGTAGTGGCACATTATCAATATTTACCTGCTGCTTTGAACTCTTTGAAGTGGTGGTAAAAAGAGAGTCTAACGCAAATTGTATGCTCTGATAGGGGCTACGATACTTCATGAGTTGGTGCTTGGTCAGATGATCACTTGCGAGTAATTTCCGCATCTCTACTGTCACGTTTGTGAGTGTTTCTTTACTAAAGCCGGGCAGTGGTGCTATCTCTGCAAAGTAGCTCTCTCCTGCTTTATCAATAAGTTGCAAAATTAACCCCTCGCGACAGCTTAATTTTACTGTTTTGAATTGCATCGCAATTTTGAAAGACTGTTGATAGATAAACAGTTTTGCTTGTACTAACGGTAAGTCGGTTATTTTATGGCACATATTGCAGAGCAACACGCGAGGTAAGTTTGCTGACCAACTCGTAAGCGATAGTACCAATATGGTTTGCAACTTGCGTGGCAGGTAAGCCATCACCCCATAGCGTGACATCATCACCCACTTGATCGTGACAATCACTCCCTAGATCAACGGTTAACATATCCATTGAAATACGACCCACGATTGGGACAAGACGGCCATTTACCAAAACAGGCGTACCCTCTGGCGCCATACGTGGATAACCATCGCCATAACCCACGGCAACCACACCTAAAATGGTCTCTTTTTTTGACGTCCAATTTGCACCGTAACCGACACTCTCACCCGCTTGATGTGTGCGTACTGCAATCAGTTGTGATTTTAGGGTCATGACTGGCTGTAAATTAAAGTCATCCGCGCGCTTATCTGCAAAAGGAGAGATGCCATACAGGGCAATGCCGGGACGAATAACATCTGCATGGGTTGCTGGCCAAGCAAGTGTAGCAGCAGAGTTGGCTAATGAATTTAAGCCACTGTCTGTTTTTATGTGCTCTGTGAAAAAGGCAAGTTGCTTACTGGTTATGTTGTTATCTAACTCATCAGCACAATGAAAATGGGTGATGAGATGAATCGGTTGTATGACGTTTTTTGATTGCTTTAACCTTTGATAAGCACAGTCAAACTGCTCGCCATGAAAACCTAAACGGTGCATACCGGTATCAAGCTTTAACCATACCTGTAGCGGTTTATCTAATTTAGCCTCTATGAGTGCTTCAAGTTGCTGTTGTGAATGGATAACGGTTTGCAGGTTATATTGTTGCAAGGTATTAATATCATTGGCATGAAAAAAACCTTCAAGTAGAACGATCGGTGTCGTTATGCCTTTATCTCGCAGTAACAACGCTTCATTAAGACGTGCGACACCGAGTGCATGAATCCCTTTTAGTGCTTGCGCAATTTTCACCATGCCATGACCATAAGCGTTGGCTTTTACCACTGCTAAAATTTGGCTGTTAGGTGCTTTTTTTTGCAACACCTTTTGGTTATGCCGCAAGGCGCTTAAGTTAATGACTGCATGTGTAATGCTACTGCTATTCATCTTGATAGGCAGCTCCTGTATAATCATCGAAGCGTGAATATTTCCCTTGGAATGTTAAGCGTATTTTACCAATCGGGCCGTTACGTTGTTTGCCAATGATAATCTCAGCAATGCCTTTATCGTTACTTTCGTCGTTATAAACTTCATCACGATAGATAAACATAATTAAATCAGCATCCTGCTCTATCGCACCTGATTCACGTAGGTCAGAGTTAATGGGACGTTTATCAGCACGTTGCTCAAGGCCACGGTTTAACTGAGAAAGGGCAATAACAGGACAACGTAATTCTTTGGCGAGTGCTTTTAAAGAGCGTGAAATCTCTGAAATTTCTAAAGTTCGGTTTTCAGTGAGTGAAGGAACACGCATCAGTTGCAGGTAATCGATCATGATCAGACTTACCCCGCCATGGTCACGTGCAATACGACGTGCGCGTGAGCGAAGCTCTGTTGGCGTCAAGCCTGAACTATCATCAATAAACATATTACCTTGGTTAAGCAGAATAGACATGGTTGATGACAGTGATGCCCAATCGTTTTCATCAAGCGCACCTGTCCTTATTTTACTTTGATCGATACGTCCTAGTGAGGCTAGCATACGATTCATAATTTGATCCGCAGGCATCTCTAATGAAAAAATAATGGTGGGTTTATCGGCATTTAATGCAGCATGTTCAGCAATGTTCATCGCAAACGTGGTTTTACCCATCGATGGGCGCGCTGCAATAATAATCAAGTCACCGGGTTGGAAACCCGTGGTCATCTGATCCAAATCGTTATACCCCGATGATAACCCAGTAATACCATCGCGCGGATTTTTACAAAGATCATCAATACGTGCCACGGTTGCTTTTAATATATCTTTAAGAGGTTGTGGTCCTTCACTTTTATTGCTTCGCGCTTCTGCTATTTGGAATACTTTTGTCTCTGCAAAATCAAGTAGTTCTGCACTGTCGCGTCCCTCTGTTTCGTAACCTGCTTCCGCTATCTCGTTGGCAACACCAATTAACTCGCGCACAATGGCGCGTTCGCGGACGATATCAGAATAGTTATTGATATTAGCGGCACTTGGGGTATTTTGTAATAACTCCGCTAAATAAGCGATACCACCGACACCTTCCAATTCTTGATTGTTTTCAAGGTGTTCAGAAAGGGTGACTAAATCAACGGGGACATCTTCACCACTTAAGCTTTCAATGGTGGCAAAAATAGTACGATGGGCGCGATGATAAAAATCACGCTCTACAACGCGCTCTGCTACATCGTTCCACGCGTCATTTTTAAGTAATAAACCGCCAATAATCGCCTGTTCCGCCTCAAAAGAATGCGGGACTGTTTTTATCTCTGAAACGGTTTTATTTTTACTTTTTGGAAAGTAAGGGGCTTTGTCTGCCATGTTAAATCCTGAGTTTTGATTAGGTTAAAAAGAGGATCTCAATCCAAATATAGGCTGTTAATAGTAGCGCGATTAATACCGCTGCCGAGCCCATGTCTTTTGCTCTGCCTGAAAGCACATGTTTTTCTGTGCCTATTCTATCAACGATCGCTTCAATTGCAGAGTTGATTATTTCTATAATGATCACTAAGAAAATAGGTGCAATCAATAAGATACGTTCAACTTGGGAGACATCAATATAATAAGCAAGCGGAATTAAAATCGCCGCTAGCAAGAGTTCTTGGCGAAAAGCAGCTTCATGTTGAAAAGCACTTTTAAGCCCTTGTAAGGAGTAACCTGTTGCAAGGAAAATACGTTTCAACCCTGTGTTTTTTTGCTCCACCGTGAGACCTATTGCATAATGAGTTAGGGGCTTACTTTAGCAAAAGGTCTCTTGAAGATCACGGCTAATTTGGCGTTTTCCGATAACCATGTTGTTGATATTTCATATACTATACCCATGTTACCTCAATATGCGTTGCTGAGTTTGCATCTTAAAGTATCATCTTGAAATATCATGGGTATACATATTATTTGAGGGGGATCTCGTTATCTGCTTTTAGTTTAACCTGCAAGAAAACGGGCGTTGAGTCATAGTTGATATGGCTATTTCATGAATGCTTTGCCCATTTTTTCTGTCCAATTATCAGCCCAAGCAAAAGTTTCATTTTTATCAAGTGTTGTGAAATCAGAGTTAACAGAGGGATTATAAGGCTCTGATGATTGGTAAGTGATGGCGATATTGTCTTGTGCTTTTTCAAACCTCTCTTTGTTAGGAAGATTGCGTAACATGCCTGTTCTGAGATGGTGACTCACAGATAACATTGTTTCATCAATATTAAGGGTGCCAGCTCCCATCATAGTTTTGATTTCACTGTGATTCTCATCTAAATACCATAATATTTTGAAAACCATCATAATCTTTACTGGTAATGGTTGCGCCACCTTTTACATCCAGAATCAAACGTGTGTACAGAGTGTCACTGTTCATGCGGATTATCTGTATTCGCAAAATCCCTTGATGGTCTAATAACATTAACTTGGCCTTGGCTTTGATCTCACTCTTTTAAATAAGCTTTATAGAGTCAGCATGAATAAAGTTTTTGTTGGTTACGACGACTCCACTTTCTGTAACATTTTCTGTTGGACTTGCCATTGTAATATTAGTAACCATCGCGACACTTGATAAGCATTATCGCTGATAAAATTTTATTTGGCTTGTTCATAAAAATATCCTTAATTTAAGAGTGATGAAGGTTGCGTTAATCAATTAATCGGAACTGGTGTGGTGCGGAGTGTCGGCTATATAGTTATAATAAGAAAGTTGCCTTAGTGTGGCTGAGGATAATGATTTTTAGAGCCTCCTCCTGTATAATTTTTAGTTAAAGGGTGTTAGTTTCTAATGCTCTTTTTGAATGTTTTGTATTCACACTTTGATTTTAATATTGATTTATAAGGTTATTCGATGACTACTCTTTATTTTATGCGTCACGCTGAAAGTGAGGCAAACCTCTCTAATATTTTAGCTTCACAATTAGACTTTCCTCTAACAGAAAAAGGCAAGCTGGATGCTGCTCAGATAGCACAAGAGGTACTGCAGTTTCACCCGATAGATCATATTATTAGTTCGCCTCTTATACGTGCTAAACAAACTGCCGCACCTTTTGAAACATTATTTAAATTAACAGCAGATACTGATGCACGTGTAATTGAGCAAGATCTTGGCAAGTATGCAGGAAAAACTTATGCACAACTTGATGATGAACCAGAGTATTGCCATGATAGAAGTTTACGTTGGAAGTGGGTGCCTGAAGGAGAAGGGGAGTCATATGAGATGATTGCCAATCGCTTACAGCCTTTCTTTGATAACATGTTTGAAGAGAAACATGAGCATATACTCATTATTACCCATGCGGTGACGCTACGTATGATCAAATCTATTCTACTTAATATCTTGCCTGAGTATCCGCACGATATTGCACATAATGGTGAGATTTGGCAGGTGAAATTAGGACAGAAGGGCGATGTCCATGAAATAAAATCGCACTTTTACGGTGAAAGCAAATTAGCGGTGAGTAGAGCTTAAATTGTAAAGTAATTCCAGCTCGTTATCATTAATGTGCTGGTAGCTATAAAAAAAGCCCATTATGATAAATTCATAATGGGCTTTTTAATGTTACTTCATTTTACCAAGTGTATTTGATACCTACACGGGCACGTAACTGGCGATCATCAGTGAAGTTATTAACGCTGACGTCACCAAGCTCTAAGAATGGACGCCACAATGCACCACTTTTAGTGTTGATTGAATACATAAAGCGCACATTATGTAAGTAATTTGTTGCGTCGTTGTCAAATTGAGCTTGGGCATTATCTTCCATTTCTTTCCAATATTCGAATGAATACTCAAAGTCCCAGTTTCCTGTTTTGTACCCAAACCAGCCATCTAGTTGTTGAATTTTTGAATGGTAAGATTCTCCATCAGTCCCATCCTGGCTGTAATCCCATAACTTCCACTTGTATCGGCCCTGTACCCGAAACCCATTGTCAAACGAATAGTTTAAACGAGCATAAGGAACGTAAACTAAACCATTTGGATTAAAATCGAGAGAAGCACCTAGCAGGCCAACTGCATTTTCACCAAGTTTGTCGTAATAGAAAATAGAAAGCTCTGAACCGTTCATGCTCATGTCATTAAACATCTCATTTTCACCGTCATTGTTATAACGCGCATCAAGCTCAAAGCCAATATTATTACCAGTATCAATAAATGCTTTTACTCGATCTGAATGTTTTTTGTTGCCATCTCGATATTCATGACGATATTCAATGGTTGTCTTGTAGTCATTTGCTACAGCGTAACCTGTGGTGAAAAGCAGTGCTGAAGAGATAACTGCCTTAGTGATAGTCTTCATAGTAACCCTTATTAACTTATTATTTAAATTGCCATTCTTTGATGGATAATTAACGAATAAAAATTATTAGGTGTAAGCATTTAAGACATGCTTAGGAACTTCGGTAGGACGCCATGGATCACCAGTGTGCTCAAGCCATGGTAATAACTCTTGTTCTATGAGTTTGCTTATTAATGCCTCATTTTGATCTGCGATATTTTTCATCTGATAGGGATCTGCTTGATTGTCATGTAAAACATAAGTCAATGGCTTGCCTATTTTTCGGTCAATCATCAGGGTATACTGTTCGCTGCGAATACCACGGCGTCCGTATGACTGTGCTCCGTAAGGCATAAAGGTATATAGCTGTGATGTAGGCGCTTTATCGCCACTTAACCCTTGAACTGTACGTGCGAAGTTTTTACCTTCAACGGTATCTGGAATTAAATCAGCCATACCCATTAAACCAAACATAGTTGGGTATATATCTGGCGCGGAGAAAAGGATGTCATCATGTTTAGCTGATAATGTTCCAGGCCAACGAAATATCATTGGGATTCGCATTGATTCTTCATAATGATTGTTTTTTGTCGGTTTACCATTTGAACCCATACTACAGCCGTGATCTGAGAAGAAAACAACCAGTGTATCTTCGCTTAAATTTAAACGATCAAGCTCGTCAATAATGCGCCCAAACTGCTCATCAACGCCATTAACCATTGCCATATACTCTTTAAAGTATTCTGGCCCATAACCCTCTTGATACTCTTTATCCCACTGTACATTAGGGCGGGTATTCAGGCTTTTAGAGGTTTCCCCTTCAAAACGGTCCAAGTATTTCTGTGGTACCTGATCATAGGGTGAGTGAGGAGGATTCATTGAAATCACTAATGAGAAAGGCTTCTCGCTGTCTCTAAATTTACCATCTGTATTACGTAAATAGTCAATCGCTACATCGGCTTCATGCTCAGGGCTCCAACGATCAATCTGTAAAGGTTTGTCTCGTGGGGTTTCATTTGTCCAGTAAATAGGTTTTAAGTGTAAATCATAGGTGCCATATGCATGCCAGAAGTCAAAACCATGACGGCGGTCAGGCGCTGTCCAGTCATTCCAAAAGCGTCCTTCCATTGGATTATTGTAACTCGGTACAAAAGGAACTTCAGGGGTATCAAGATGCCATTTTCCAATGTAGCCCATGCTATACCCTTGTTCTTTTAGGATATCAGACCAGGTCGTGGTATTTTTCTTCAGCTCTATACCAAAGTCTTTACCAGCGAATTGTCCTGCTGTCGCGGTGTGGCTATTACCCTGAATACCGTTACGGTAAGGGTATTGACCCGTCATTAACATACCGCGGAAAGGCGTACACAGTGGAAAGTTAGAAACGGCTTGTTTTAGTACCACACTCTGCGCTGCAAATTTATTAAGGTTTGGTGTCAAAGATGGGTCTTCATTCATAAAACCTAATGTGTGAGTACGCATCTCGTCAGGAAAAATAATTAACAGGTTCGGTTTTTTTGATGGTACTGCTTCATTTTCAGAGGCTTTGCCCGGCAAAATGGCTGTTGCGCAACCTGTGGTTAAAGAAGCCGCTGCAAAGGCACTGCCTGCTGCCATTCCTTTTAGTATATCTCGACGTGTTATTGACATGTAAAACTCCATAAATGAAACTATTGGAAGTCAAATGAAAGTAATATGATTTTTTGAATGTCTACTTACCCCAAGTGAGGTACATTTTTAACTTCCGAATTCTTTCGTATCGTAAGCCACTGAAAGTTTGTTGGCTGTTAAATAGATCACAAAACCACCCAGTAAAACAATATGAAAGCTATTTTGTGATCCATATCCTTTTCGAAAGGAATGAAAATGTTTTTTGTTTCATATTGGCTAAAATGAGCTGTACAGGATATAATGTAAACTTACGTGTAAGTTTGCGTAAGTCATGGCACATGTATCGAAAGGTTGTGAAAGCGATCTAGGTTTCAGAATTACGTGTTGCTACTTTTAATTTTAAGTGTAAGCTGTATTCGAAATTAAACGAAAGCAGTTTCATTGAGTTTGTAAGGAAACGAAGTGAAAAGTGCTATAGAAAGGCGTATGGAAATCGTTAACATCGTTAACCAGAATGGTAAAGCGCGTGTTGAGGACCTAGCCAAAAAATTTAATGTATCGAGTGTCACTATTCGCAGTGACCTGAGTTTTCTGGAAAAGAACGGTTATGTGATTCGTTCTCATGGCGCTGCAATTCCAAATTCAGGAGTGATCGCTGAACTGAGTGTTCAAGAGAAGCGCCGACAGAATGTAGGTGTTAAATCTTTTATTGCACAGGCAGCAGCTAAACTGATTAGTAATGGTGACACAGTTATTCTTGATTCTGGCACAACCACGCGAGAAATAGCTTCTAGTTTGAAAAACTTAGAAAATGTAGTGGTAATGACCAGTGGTCTAGATGTCGCAATGGAGTTGGTATCAGCACCGGGTGTAGATGTGTTGATGTCAGGCGGAGTACTTCGTAAGAATGCTCTCTCTTTTTCCGGCTCACAAGCTGAAGCCAGCCTAAAAAATTATCGTTTCGATAAAGTCTTTTTAGGTGTAGATGGTTTTGATTTGCGAGCAGGTATCACCACGCATAATGAACAGGAAGCAAGCCTTAATAGGCTAATGTGTGAGGTTTCTGAACAAGTTATTGCAGTAACTGATTCAACCAAATTTGGTCGTCGTAGTTGCTATATGATTAGAGAGTTCGGGAATATTGATATCTTAGTCACTGACGCTAATATTCCAGAAGAATACTTACAAAGTCTTCGGGATATGAAAGTTGAAGTTATTATTGTAGAAAAGAGCTGATTCACTAACTCCACTGTTACATTGTAAATATTTACTGTGGAGTTAGTATATGAGTATTCTTAAAAAAGTAGTACAACGTAATAAAGCAGGCGAAAAGAATGGTATCTATTCTGTCTGCTCAGCCCACCCCTTTGTCATTGAAGCGGCACTTAACCAAGCTTTAAATGATCAATCATTATTGTTAATAGAAGCTACCTCTAATCAAGTTGATCAATTTGGTGGTTACACTGGAATGAAACCTGCTGATTTTAAAGAGTTTGTTTTAGATCTTGCAAAAAAAGTTAAGTTTCCTGCAGAAAACCTTATTTTAGGTGGTGACCACCTCGGTCCTAACCGTTGGCAGAATATTGCTTCTGATGAAGCTATGAATAATGCTGATGACCTTATAGAAGCTTATGTGCAAGCTGGATTTACAAAAATCCATCTTGATTGCAGCATGTCTTGTGCGGATGATCCTGTTCCACTTTCTGATGAAATTGTCGCACAACGCGCGGCTCGCTTGGCAAATATAGCTGAAAAAACAGCGATTAAAGCATTTGGCAGTAGCGAACTTGTTTACGTGATCGGTACTGAAGTTCCTGTGCCAGGTGGTGCAGCCGAAGAGCTAGAAGAGTTAGAAGTTACTTCTCCAGAAGCTGCTCATAAAACGATTAATTGCCATAAACAAGCTTTTGAGAAAGCTGGAGTAGCTGCTTGCTGGCCTCGTGTCATTGGTTTAGTTGTACAGCCAGGTGTTGAATTCGATCACACGGGTATTATTGATTTCCAACCAGAAAAAGCAAAAAAACTGAGTGAGGTCGTAAATGACTACGATAATTTGGTATTTGAAGCTCACTCAACCGATTACCAAACTGATAATACTTATAAAGCATTAGTAGCAGGACATTTTGCCATATTAAAAGTGGGACCTGCATTAACTTTTGCGATGCGTGAGGCGCTTTATAGTCTTGCTGATATTGAAGAGCAAATTGTTACCAAAGCACATTGCTCAAACTTCAAAAATATTATTGAAGAAGTGATGTGTGAAAATCCTGATTATTGGGAAAAGTATTATCAAGGTACTGAATCTCAACAGCGTTTCTCACGCAGTTATAGCTTCAGTGATCGCATCCGTTATTACTGGCCTGAAAAATCAATTCAACATGCACAAGATAAACTATTCACTAATTTATCTCGTACAGGCATCTCGTTACCACTATTAAGTCAATACTTACCAGTGCAGTTTAAAGCTGTACGTGAAGGGACAGTGAATGCAGATCCAAAATCTTTGGTATTAGATAGTATTCAAGAAGTATTACGCAGTTACGCATCTGCATGTCAGCAAAGTAAAGGTTAAATGAAAATGATGAATCAATATTTAGGTTATTCAGAAAACGAGTTAGAAAAATTAAAAGCGTATTGGACTGCAAAAGAGATAGAGCAACAGCCATCATGCTGGAAAAAAACGCAAGAGATTGTTGAAATTAGACAAGCAGATATTCGCCCATTTATGGATAAGGTATTTGCTCATGAAAATCTGCGCATAGTGATGACTGGAGCGGGTACTTCAGCATTTGCTGGGCAGTCGTTAGCGCCGTCATTAGCAAAATTGACTGGTCGTAGGATTGAAGCAATTGCATCGACTGATATCGTTTCTAATCCGGGTCAGTATTTTGCAGAAGATCTGCCTACTTTATTGGTATCGTTTGCTCGTTCTGGTAATAGCCCTGAAAGTGTGGCTGCTGTTGAGTTAGCTGATCAGTGTCTAACGAACTGTTATCACCTATTTTTAACCTGCAACAAGGAAGGGCTACTTCACAAAAGTAGCGTTAATAACAGTAAAGTATTAGCTTTATTGATGCCTGAAGAAACGCATGACAAGTCATTTGCGATGACATCTAGCTTTTCTTCAATGATGATTGCCGCTATATCGGTACTTTCTGGTAATGAAGAGATGAGTGAAAAAGTAGCACAGATAAGTCAAGTAACTGAAACCTTGATTGCACAGATTAATAGCCCAATCACTGAGATTGCAAGCTGTGACTATGAGCGCGTTATCTATTTAGGCAGTGGTACTTTACAAGGTCTTGCTCAAGAGTCTGCCTTGAAATTATTAGAGTTAACCGCGGGTGAAGTGGTTGCTACTTTCGATTCTCCTTTAGGCTTTCGCCATGGTCCTAAATCCATTGTTAATAATAAAACATTAATTGTTGTCTTCATTTCTAATGATGCTTACACGCGTAAATATGATCTCGATTTGTTAAAAGAACTACGACGAGATAAGAGCGCAGGTAAAGTTATCGCTATTACTGCGCAATCTGATCAAGCTGTTACAGAAGGTGAACATTTTTATGTCACTGACATGCAAGCCGCTTGTGATACTGAGTTATTATTCCCGTATATGATTTTTGCACAGATTTATGCTTTTCACCGTGCGATATCGCTTAATAATTCTCCTGATAACCCTTGTCCAACTGGCGAAGTAAACCGAGTTGTACAGGGCGTAACTATTCACTCATTTAATTCTTAACCATTAAGATAATAACTAATAGGTAGAATAACTATGACAGCACCTAATATTGTTTGGACACGTATTGATGAACGTTTATTACATGGACAAATTCGTATCACTTGGGGTAAGCAAACAGGAGCTAATTTGATTCTTGTTGCAAATAACGAAGCCGCAGAAGGGCCTAATGCTGCTTTTATGCAAGCAGGAATGAAAGCCTCTGCGGGTGGCGAATATGCAGTACGCTTTTTTACGCTGCAAAAAACCATTGATGTGATCAGTAAAGCCTCTGCGAAACAAAAAATATTTATTTTGTGTAACTCACCAGAAGATGTGGCTCAGCTAGTGGAAAGTGGTGTGCCAATAACCCAGTGTAATGTGGGTAATATGCATTTCCACGAAGGTAAAAAGCAGATCACTAAAACAGTCTCGGTTAACGAAAGTGACCTTAAGGCCTTTGAGAGAATGGTTAAACTCGGCGTTCCGTGCACCATTCAGAATACTCCAGATCAGAAACCCGTTTGTGTTTTAGAACAAGCCGTGGCTTCGATGTAAGCCTAATTTAAAATTAAATTTACTTAAAAGGAAAATAAGTATGATGTATGAAGCTTTATTGGTCGCTCTCTGGGCCTTCTTTTGTGGTATCGATAAGTACGATGTCGCATTAAATATTCACCGCCCGTTAATCACTGGTCCTGTCATTGGTCTGATTATGGGGGATATGCAAACGGGTTTGATTGCGGGTGCAACACTTGAGTTAGCATGGTTAGGGCTTGTGCCTAACGCAGGTGCTCAGCCACCTGATGTGACACTAGGTACTATTGCTGCAGTAGCATTTGCAGTAATGACTGGACAATCAGCGGCCGTTGCAATGGGTGTTGGTATGCCTATTGCCGTTATGATGCAGATGTTAGTGATTGGTTTCTTCGCAATGACCGCATTCACAATGGGTAAAGCGGATGATTATGCAAATAAGGGGGACTCGAATGGTATCGATAATCTTCTCTACGGCACTATTACCTTGCGTGCATTAATGTATTCATTAGCTGGTTTCTTGACCATTTATTTTGGTGAAGGTGGTGCTGCTTGGATTGATGAGAATGCTCCAACAGTGCTATTAGAAGGTCTAGGTATTGGCGCGAAAATGGTACCTGCAATTGGTTTTGCAATGCTACTTAAAGTTATGTGGTCAAAAGAAGTGGCTGGTGTGTTCTTTATCGGCTTTGTAATGACGACTTATCTACAACTTCCGATTATGGCTGTTGCAATAATTGGTGCGTCACTCGCAGCATTGTACTTCTTCTTTAGTGGTACAAATAATTCAAACAATCAAGAAGTAGAGGAATTTGAAGATGGGATCTAATAACGTAGTTGAGACTAAAAATACAGAAATATTAACTGATGGTATTGACGCATACCAAGATGCTGAAGTACGTCAAGTTATTACTAAAAAAGACCTATGGTGGTGTGCTATCCGTGGTCTGTTTATGGAAGGTAATTTTAACTTTGAACGTATGCAGGCGGGTGGTTTTGTTTATTCCATCATTCCGGCATTAAAACGTATTCATGGTAATAATAAACGTGATTTTGCAACCGCACTGAAGAACCATTTACAGTTCTTTAATGCTAGCCCTAAGCTGTTTACTTTTCTGCTAGGTACTGCCATAGCAATGGAAGAAAACAAAGAGAAGCCATCAACCATTAACGTAATGAAAGTTGCGGGGATGGGGCCAACAGGTGGTATCGGTGATGCACTCGATCATATGACCTTGATGCCATTAACATTAGCACTTGGTGCTTCCATTGCGATTGAAGGCTCAATTGCTGGGCCGTTTGTTTTCTTCATATTATACCAAACAATACATTTTATCGTGTACTTTGGCTTGATATTTATGGGCTATAAAGCGGGTACTAACGCGATGGTCAGTATGGCTGATTCAACAGAGAAAATGGCTAAAGCCGCCAATATAATGGGTATCTTTGTTATTGGGGCACTATCGGCTACGTTCATTAAAGTGCAGACAACCTTATCTGTAGAGATGGGGGGGGCGGTTGTTGAACTACAAACGGCATTGCTCGATAAAATCATGCCCAATCTGTTACCACTCATACTGGTATTCTTTATGTTGAAAATGGTTAAAGGCAGTGGTTTCTGGGCTAAGCCACCCGTCTTAATTTTTGCAACCTTAGCGGGTGGTGTTATTGGCCACTTCCTAGGTGTTTTATAACGCACTTTTCACATCTATTTAAGGGGAGGGATACCTCCCCTATTATTAAGGATTCCACATGATAGGTATTGTTGTTTCAGGACATATTAACTTTGCAACAGGAATGCAATCGGCGGTTAAAGCGATTACAGGTGAACAGGAACAGATGGCCTATGTTGATTTTGTTGAGTCAATGTCAACGGACCAATTAGAAGATAAATTACGTCAGGCAGTAAAAGAAGTTGATTCTGGTGAGGGGGTTCTGATTTTAGCGGATCTACCTGGAGGTTCTCCTTCGAATCGTGCCTCAACAATTTTAATGGAATCACAGAATGTTGAACTGATTGCCGGGGCGAACTTACCGATGATTGCAAATGCTGCTTTCGAACGTGATGGTGCAAACTTACAAGAGCTTGTTGAAGTTATTCTAGAGATTGGCACTTCCTGTATACAAAACATGCGCTTGGAGCTAGAAAAAATGATGGTTAGTGAGCCAGAACTTGAATCGGAAGACGGATTATAAATATGCATTATGCGTTAATTGCTGATCACGTATTCACTACAACCGGCATTGAAAAAAACATAGTTGTGGTTGTTAAAAATGGAAAAATTACTTCTATTACAAAAGATATCCCTACAGATTGTGAGCTAATAAAGCTTGAAGGTTTATCACTTTTACCCGGGTTTATTGATATTCATATTCATGGTCGTCATGGTGCAGATGTGATGGACGCCACATCGCTTGCTTTACAAAATATAGCAGACGCTCTACCTGAAACAGGCGTTGTCGGCTGGGTTGGTACTACAGTAACGGCACCGTGGCAGGATATTTTAGACGCTTTAGCCTGCGTCCGTATTTTTACCCAGAAAGAACAGGCTCAGGGCGCACAGTTACTGGGTAGTTTTTTAGAAGGTCCCTATTTTACCGAACCCCATAGAGGTTCACACCCTCCCGCTTATTTGAAATTACCGACAATTCCTGAATTACAGGAATTAAAAAAGGTGGCGGGTAGTTCACTTATTCGAGCTGCGATTGCACCAGAAGGTAAGGGGGCTATGGAAGCTATCCGTTGGCTAACAGAAAACGGTATAAAAACTTCTGTTGCACATACGGATGCAACTTTTGAGCAAGTTACTGAAGCCTTTCATCTTGGCGCTGACTGTGGGGTGCATTTGTTTAATGGTATGAGTGGATTGCATCATCGTGAGCCAGGTTGCTGTGGTGCTGTTTTGTATCACGATATGTTAGCAGAGCTTATTGCTGATGGTATTCATGTCAATCCCGTTATGATGCAACTTGCATATCGAATGAAAGGTTATCAAGGCATCGCATTAATTACTGATTGTATGCGTGCTGGTGGCTTAGATGATGGTGATTACCAACTAGGCGCTCAAGTGATTACCGTCACTAACGGTGAAGCACGTAGTCCGTGTGGCTCTTTAGCGGGTAGTACTTGTAGCTTGGATCAAGCGTTACGAAATATGGTCTTTAAAAGCGATGTGCCACGTTGGGAAGCTGTGCAAATGGCATCAGCTGTTCCTGCAAAATACTTAGGCCTTGAAGACCGTTTGGGTAGTATAGCGGTAGGTTTAGACGCAAGTTTTACCATTATGAATAATGAACTTCAGGTGCAAGGCACCATTATTAATGGCAAGTGGGAATATCAAAAATAAATTCTATTTAGTCAGCAACAAATTCAACTAAAAATTAAGAGGTAAAAATGGAAATTCGTCAACCAATTCATAGCGATCACGCTAAACAGTTAGATACTGCAGGATTACGCAAGCAGTTTCTCATTGAAGATATGTTTCAGGAAGGCCAGATTAATCTAACTTACAGTCATATTGATCGCATCATTGTTGGTGCTGTAGTACCAACAACTACACCGATAAATTTTGAGGGTGGAAAAGAGATCGGTGTTGATTTCTTTTTACAACGCAGAGAGTTAGGAGCCATCAATATCGGTGAAGCTGGCATTGTTACTGTAGATGGAGAAACGTTTGAAATAGCTGCGCGAGAAGCTATTTATATTGCGATGGGTGCCAAAGAAATTAGCTTTGTGAGTGCCGATGCAAGTCAACCAGCACGTTTTTATCTAAATTGTGCACCAGCACATCATGCTTACACAACACGTAAAATTACACGTGCTCAGGCATCACCTGAAAAAATTGGTAATCAGGAAAACTGTAACGTTCGTACTATTTATAAATACTTACACCCAGATGTACTACCAACATGTCAGTTATTAATGGGCATGACAGAATTAGCGCAAGGTAGCTTGTGGAATACCATGCCTTGCCATACGCACGAACGTCGTATGGAAGTGTACCTTTATTTTGATATGAAAAACGACAATATTGCTTTTCATTATATGGGTGAGCCTAGTGAAACTCGCCATATTGTGGTGCGTAATGAACAAGCGGTTATTAGCCCAAGTTGGTCTATTCACTCTGGTGTTGGTACTGCCCCTTATACATTTATTTGGGGGATGGTGGGTGAAAACCAAACCTTCCACGATATGGACCATGTCGCAATGAGCGATTTAAAATAACCCATTTACTTATTAATTTATGCTGTTGCGACAGCAGTTAACTCATTTGTAGGATAATAATTATGAACAATTTTGATTTAAGCGGAAAAGTAGCGATTGTAACTGGTTGTAATACGGGTCTTGGTCAAGGCTCTGCCATTGGCCTTGCTCAAGCTGGCGCAGATATTGTTGGTGTCGGTCATCAGCCGGCACCAGAAACGAAGGCTAAAATTGAAGCATTAGGGCGTAAGTTTCATTACATTACGGCTAATCTAATGGCTCAAGATAAACTTGAAAATATCGTTACTGAAAGTGTAGAAGTAATGGGACGTGTTGATATCTTAGTGAATAATGCTGGTATTATTCGTCGCCAAGATTTTCTTGAATTTTCAGAATCAAACTGGGATGACGTAATTAGCATTAATCAGAAAACAGTCTTTTTCCTAGCTCAAGCCGTTGCTAAACAATTTGTTAAGCAAGGCGAGGGCGGTAAAATCATTAATATCGCTTCTATGTTATCTTTCCAAGGGGGTATTCGAGTGCCTTCTTACACGGCAAGTAAATCAGCGGTAATGGGTCTAACAAGAGCGCTAGCGAACGAATTAGCACAGTACAAAGTAAATGTTAATGCTATCGCACCTGGTTACATGGCAACTGATAATACTGAAGCATTGCGTGCTGATGTAGAGCGTAATGCGGCTATTCTTGAGCGTATTCCAGCAAATCGTTGGGGAACGCCAGAAGATTTAGCTGGCCCTATTGTTTTCCTTGCTTCTGCTGCGAGTGATTATGTGAATGGTTACACCATTGCTGTTGATGGCGGTTGGTTAGCACGCTAAGGAGTAAAGCTAATGACTTTAGGTACTCAAGAAAGTGTTTTACAGTTAATGAAAAAGGTATACCGCTATCAGTCTGAAAACCAGACTCGCAGTGTGATCCGTAGTAGCGGCGCGACTCGCTTTATCAAGGATACGGACTGGGAACGTGGTGTATTTTGGTCTTGTACAGCCGCTGCCTGGACAGCAACTGATGATAGTGAATACCTTGATGGTGTAATGAATTATGCACTGCACACAGGTTTTCGTACCGGTGCATTTCCGCGTTTTGCGGATGACCATGTTTGTGCTCAAGCCTATCTGGACGTTTACCCAACAATAAATATCCCTGAAGCGCTGGAACCAACTATTAAAGCATTTGATATCATGCTTGATGATCCGAAACCAGGTCATCGTGACTGGTGGTGGGTGGACTCGCTATTTATGGCGCCAGCTGCCTTTGCTGCTTTGTCTAAAGTGACCGGCGAGCGCAAATATGTTGATTACATGCATACGGCTTTCTGGGATTCGATTGATCACCTCTATGATTCAGAAACGAACCTGTTTTACCGTGATTACCGTTATATGCCAACTGAGCTAGGCCAGAAGTACCGTGATGAGTTCGGTGACGGCGGGGCTGAGTTTCGTGAGGCTAATGGTGAGAAGGTATTCTGGTCGCGTGGTATCGGTTGGATGTTGGCAGCATGCCCGCGAATTCTGGCACGTCTGCCTGAGGATTTCGAACATCGTCAACCTTATATTGACCTGTTTACTGCATTGGCTGCCGAAGTTATTAAATATCAACAGGAAGATGGATTCTGGCGCACCAGTTTATTAGACCCTGATAACTTCCCTGCTCCTGAGAGTAGTGCAACCGCCTTGTTTTGTTATGGCCTTGCATGGGGAATTAATAACGGTATTTTAGATAAAGAGACATATCTTCCCGTTGTTGAATCATCTTGGGCTGCACTGCAAACAGCCGTTCATGAAAATGGCATGATGGGCTGGGTGCAGCTGCCAGCCTTTAACCCACGTGATGTGAAGTTTGAACATAACATGGATTATGGTGCAGGAGCATTTATGCTGGCTGCAACAGAAGTTGCTATTCTCGCTGACTAAAATAAAAACCCCAGATTGCTGGGGTTTTTTAGTTTTAGGGGTAAGTTTATGAGAATGTTGAGTGTGTTTGGGGTCGATAAAAAAGCTAAGCGGGAGCATCTTATCGATAGTTAGCTGCTCGCTAGTGATCCGAGTGCAAGTGGCAGGATGATTTCTTCGTTACCTTGTGAACGGTAAGCGAGAAGATGTTAATCTTCTTTCTAGATTGATTGAGTTTAGGTATTTTACAATTTTCTAGTCAGTCTCGTTTGAGCCCATTATCGCTTCAACTTTCTGTCTATAATCACCTCACCACTTGCTCAACGTTGTATATTGAATTGCAACGGTAGGCATCTAACAATGCATATACCCATTTTTGCGGCTTTGATTTAATATCTGTTATATTAATTAGGCTCTGTTTGTTTTTTTTGATGTCTATTTTTATTTCAGCCATTACCTTTCGAAGTTGTTTCGCTTCGTCTTTCGTTACCCTTTGATATATCATATTCGTTGTTTGATAAAAGCTTTATCGTATTTTTTATTGTATATTATTTGTTCAATAAGTATTCATAATACAAAGTGCTAAAATGAGGTTAATAACAGAAATATGCGGGATCGTTATATTCGTGCAGGGGCTATTATTGGTGCCCTTTTCTGCTATTGCGGCAGAAAATATTTCAGTTAAGCTTGATTATAGGCACTGCTATTCTGAAGAAACAAAAAAGAAAGCTGACAGGTTAGAAACCTATATTTCCGCAGATAATTTATTGCTAGAATTTGATGCGACAATGACCAGTAATCGTGATTCTAATTTTTTACAAGGCATGACCGTATCATCCTATGATATGGGGGTTTTTCTACCTCTAACGTCATAATAAAAACCTCGTTGTACTTCCTGGCTTCGATTATATTTTAACGACTAATAATCAACTGTATCTCCTTTCATTAAGCATTAAAGATATGACGGATAATAAAATCCGTCTGCAGATGCGATACAAACAGATTTTTAATAATAAAGCGAGGGGTACAAAGGATAAATAACAAGTTCAACGTATTGATTTTTGGTTGATTTATAGGAAAAAAACTTGAAATTTTCAATATCAGGTTAGCTTCGGAAAGAGCTGAATAATGATGTTCCGCTGTATGATAATAGTGACAAAGACTATTAGCAGAATATCCGAATTCGTTATCAACAATAGCAATGGAAGCCTTATATCGAATTGGGTGATGTAAAGGTGAGCCGTGTAACCGATGAACGTCAGCTACGCTACCGTGTGGTCTGATGTACAATTTTTAACAAAGAATAGTAGTCTAACAATAGCAATTCCATTAATTTAATGGAATTGCATAAGTGTCTGAACATGCACCAATGTCTACATACTTGTTAACGTAGTCAGACTGCGATTACTTTTAATTTAGTAAAAGAGGAGTATTAACATGTCAATATCGCGTCGTAGCTTTCTTAAAGGAAGTGTTGTAGCTAGTGCAGCTGGTGTTCTCGCACCGTCTGCTAGTGCTTTGTCTGGAACAAGCACTGTATTAAATAAACCGTCAAACCCTAAGAACATATTAATTATTACCGCTGATCAATTAGCCAAAAAAGCAGTGGCAGGGTATGGCAATGACTTTGTAAAAACCCCCGCAATAGACTCAATTATTAAACAGGGAACGCGTTTTGAAAAGGCATATTGTTCTTTTCCTTTATGTGCGCCTTCCAGAGCTTGTTTTTGGACTGGGAAATTACCTCATCAAACGGGTGTTATTGCTAATAGTAGCCCCAATATTCCAGAGACAATGGACACGTTAGGTAAGTTATTTACTGAAGCTGGCTATGAATGTAAGCATTTTGGAAAACGCCATGATTACGGTTCTTTGGCTGGTTTTGATAGTGCAGAGCAGATACAAAAAGAAGTTAAAACAACAGACGCTTTCCCGGTTAATTACGATAGCCGAGAGGATGTTTACTGTTTAGAAGAGAGTGTCAACTATCTTAATAATTATAAGGGTGATAAACCTTTCTTAATGGCGGTTGAATTTAATAATCCTCATAATATATGTGGTTGGGTTGGGGAATTTCAAGGTAAGCATGGTGATATCGAAGGAATTGGAGAACTGCCCCCGTTACCTGAAAACTTTGAAGCAAATGATGATTTAATGAGTCGCTCTAAATCAGTACAGTTTGCTTGTTGTACGCATAACCGCACAAGGCAGACTTCTGAGTGGAGTGAGCTTAATTTTAAGCAGTATTTAAAAGCTTATTACCATTACATTGAACTTGTTGATGACTGTATTGCACAAGTACTGGCGACATTAAAAGCGCAAGGTTTAGAAGATGAAACACTAGTGGTATTGTTTTCTGATCATGGTGATTCAATGGGAGCACATCGATTAGTCACTAAAATGAACTGGTTTTATGATGAGTCAACGAATGTTCCTTTTGTGTTTTCAGCACCAGATCTTCCCAAAGGAAAATCACTTGATGAGCTTGTTTCACTTTGTGATCTTTTACCGACATTGTGTGACTATGTGGGGATCAACACGCCAGCTAATATTTATGGGCGTTCTTTGATGCCTCTTTTACAAGGTAAAAAACCTGCTGACTGGCGAAATGAAGTAGTATGTCAGTGGCATACAAATAGAGAAATGACCATACAGCCCGGCCGCATGATGAGAACTGAGCGCTATAAATATATTGTTTATCAGGAAAATAATGATGAAGAATTATACGATATGCTTAATGATCCTGGCGAAATGACCAATTTAAGTCATAAAGCTGAATCGCTGGCTTTGCTAGAAGAAATGCGCGCACAGTTTAAAAATTATGTAGCAAACAATGTTGATCCATTTTTCACTCAGGAAGCAGTGATCGATCAGCGTTGGCGTTCACATGATCTGGGTTACCATCACCATAAAGGTGACTCATCAATTGACATTTATTTGAAAACGATTCGCCCTCTCGAAAAGAGTGGTGATCAAAAAGCAATTGAGCAAGCGCGGAAAGACATATTGGCTTCTTCCCGTCTCTCATATTGTAAAGTCTAATTGAGGCCCCCGTTATTGAGGGGGCTTATATATCTACTTTCCTCAGTAAAAATATCTGTTTACGGATCAAGCGTTGGGTTTAATTTATGTTAACTATTCTACAAATGTTGAGGTAAGTTAGGCTTATCACTGCTACAGAGTATGCTTGGAAGTTATCTAATACCAAAGGAACTAAAAAGGTGATCAGTCTTACTTGTTAAAATCACCCTAACTGTGTTGTAAATTTTGAAGTGAGAACAACTATCTCCTGCAATTCACGCCTTGTTAGTGCTCATTTTTCCTGTGCAACACTTGATCACTTCATTAATTCCATTGGTATAATCTTTAATCTTTGCTGATGGTGATCAGGGTAAGTGCATATGCCTTTACCCTGAATATTTTACGCTGCTATCGAGTTGCTTTTAACGCAAATTTTTGAGCTGTTGCATCAACCGTAGTAATGGTAACTAAGGTATTATCTCCCTTTAGGCTCGCTCGCACATTGGCATTGTCATTCGGCATGTTTAATTGCCACTGTCCTTTAATTGTTATGGTACTGCTTACCGGTTGCGATAGGTTGTAGCGCCAAGGTCGACTGTAAATACTAACCTCAATCTGCTCACCGTTTGCATCAACTTGATCTGCATTTATTCCTGCATAAATCGCTAGGTCAAGATTTACCACGCTCAACTGCAATAGCCCTTCAGAGTTGATTTTGGCCATCACTTGCGTTGGTGCGTTAGAGGCAAGTACATAGTTTGCATTAATCGACGCCGGCTCAAAGAAAGCGTAGGCTTCAACTCCCCCTTCACTACGGACTGCATGCACCAGATCGTCACGTTGAATCACAGTGTATTGTGGTTTTAGCAGATCCTGAGCCTCAACCTTGATGGCATATTCGTACCCTCCGCTAGTCGGGGCAATACCATGTTCAATGACTGCGGTAGCAAATAAGCCACTGGTAGGGAGTCCATTTCCTTGGTGATTGGATTGTTGCATACCGTAGGTAATACGAACTGGTTCATTATCGGTTGCGGTGATGAAATAGCGGTTACCAGCAGGATCTTCTAGGGTTATCTCGTCTTTTAGTATCTCTGTTGTATCTAGAGTGTTTATTGAGCTACCATTTACCTCAATCGCTTGCAGATCCGGCACACTATGCTGGAAGAGAGTGGTCCCAGTCATATGCTGACTGTCGTCATTTTGAATGCCTGAGCCTAGAGCAATGATGTTGTTAGCAAACATAAAGTAAGACTTACGCGCTCGCAGACTCTGCTGTTGATACTTACTATGGCCGTGTAGCTTCATGGCAAACATGGCATTGTTGTTATCTAGGGTGTTGGCTCCCGCATAGGTTTCAGTAGAGAGTAGCATCTCTTCTATCCCAGCTGATGGTAGCTGCCCAAGCACCGCTTTCAGCTGCTCGTTGGGCAACTGAATTGTTGTTGTTCCTGGATACAGATTCCAGTTCCAGCCATCGTGACTGAAGGCTCGCTTAGATAGATCTGCAGGGGTGATCTCTAGCTGACCATACTGCAAGTAACGACCATACAAGTTATTCACTGCGTAGGTCTCGTTACCGACCAGATAACGGCTGAAGCCTCGTGCTATTGCTAGCCACGATTTTTCTGGATTTGCCGGACTTTGGCCTCGAGCGATGGCCATAGTGGCGTAGTTCATTGCCCAAACTCCCGTCGGTTCATCTTCTGCCTTAATGCTTTCAAACTCAGCCACCTTGGTGAGATTTGCATAGGCGGCTGCTAGTTCGGCATCAACTTTATTATGGCCATCAGGTGATCCTGCCAGGGCCATCCATTTGAACGCTGATGTGGCAATTTTCTGCTTTCCGGTAGGGTGGCGACCACTTAATACAATCGGGGTTATCCGTGCTTTGCTATAAACCCGCATCATCAGTAGAGTAAACTTGATGTGTTCATGTGCCTCCTGAGTGATCTGGAAAGGACTGTCTCCTAATCCGTATATAGCACCAGACAAGCCTTTAAAAGCGTCGTTCCCATAAGCAGGATAATGTTGTGAATGGTGGAAAGTAGAGCCATCAGGTTTAAATCCGCCACCAACACCATCAGATGCTAACAAGGTTTCACTCAGCCAAGTCTGATGCTGTGTAAGTATCGCTTCACGCTCTGCATAGTCTGGAAGTAACAAGAAGCTTTTAATCATCCACTGCAATTGCGTATTGAGAATATCGACATTAGAAGAGGTAATATCTTCACTCTTTTCATAGATTCGGCCAGCAGCACTGAACCACATCATCGATTTTTGTACCGGTTCTAGTAGCTGGCTTTTGGCAACAAGATGACGCGCGATAAATAGGGCGTCAAATAGTTCGCGGGTTTGATAGCCTAAGTGTGAGACGATCTGAAGGCCAGATCCACCTTCCATTCCCTGATCAAGAAAGTAACGTGTCGCGTTAATAAATGTCGCCTCAAGTTTGTCGCGATTGGCTGGGGAAAGGCTGGTAGTTCGCAAATATTTTGCGGTGTCTTTCATCGTTTTACCCAGTACTCTCATGGACTCAACATCCTGTAACATGTCCAGTGTTTCATCACTGATAATGCCCGTTTTCATATACTTATGGCTAGTGGGATAAATGATTGGCCTACCTGTTACGCTGCCGTCGGGGTTATTGATTATTTGAAAGGGAATATATTTTGCCAGATTCTCATCGATTTTCTCCTGGCTGATGTTTATATCGGGGTTAACTGCTAGGTAATTATCAAAATTAATATAAATACTTTTGGTGCCGGCTTGGGTATCGTCGAAATCAAGATCAAAATTAAATGTTGGTTGCTGTTCTTTTAACATCTGATCGTACATTAATAATGCGGTCCAGTTTTTACTCGGCATATCGGTAACACCTGGATTTACAAAGGGCTGCTGGTAGTCGGGGGTTGGCCAGCGGTTATCAACTGGTACCGCCATCATCACTTGATCCAGGATAATTTTTCCTGCGCTATCCGGGGCGGTGATGGAGAGTTTGTTCATGTTTTCAGCTGCGGTGCCCTGCATATCTCGAAAAGGTACTGAGATGCCTCGCCAGCCTTTAAAATCAAGTGAATAGTTAAAATAAGCATCTGTTGTATCTTTTGAACCAAAGCTGAAATTGATGCTTCCATCTATTGCTGTTTCATTGTAAATCCAAGCCATAAAAGTGCTGGGGGTGATCTCGCTATCATCTTTTTTATAACCAATGTCTTGGCTGAAGATAAGCTTACTATTTGGGGAAAAATGCCACTTTAGTGAGTGCTGACCATCTTTGTAGTGCTCGGTAGTTGTTTCTAGTGGATAAAGACTAGAAGTGCTGATTGACTCAGGTATGCCCTGTTCAAAAAAGTACATATAGCCACCTGGTTCAAGGTTTTTATTATTTCCTGAACCTATGATGTCGCTTTCGTTTTGGCAAGCAGATAATGCAATAAAAACACTTAATGCGACTAATGACTTATTTATATTAACTTTCATTTTTACCTTTCCTTTCTTCCATTTTAATTTGAATCGAAAGGTTATGTGAATTAAAAAGAAAGTTTTTTGATCTTATTCACAATTTTACAGTAACTTTGGTGTTTCGTTGTCTTTTGTTTTGTTTTTTTGGTCTGGTCGTTATTTATACATTTAATTTATATTGAATGTATTTTTACGTTTGTGATCACTGTCATATATTTTTACGAATGCTTACGTATAATTGTTTTTGCTGTTATTCGAAAGCATTCAAAAGGTCTTATATGACAAATTCACATTTACCACAAGCACGTTTTCATATGATGGCTAAGCCGACCAGCTACCACTGTAATTTGCAATGTGATTATTGTTTCTATCTTGAAAAAGAAGATATTTTTCTTGAAATTCCTGACCAAGTAAAAAGTAAAACGCACGGTTATATGACAGAGGCGACATTAAAACGTTATGTTCGTGATTACATTCGCTCACAGGATAGCGACGATATCGATTTTGCCTGGCAAGGTGGAGAGCCGACGCTGGCGGGCTTAGATTTTTATCGTAATGCGGTTAAATACCAGAAAATGTATGCCGATGGAAAAAATATTAGCAATAGCTTTCAGACCAACGCTATTGTGATTAACCGTCAGTGGGCACAGTTTTTCGCCGAAAATAATTTCTTAATTGGTGTATCTATTGACGGTACGCCAGAAGTACATGATAAATACAGAATTTCAGTGAACGGCAACCCTACCTTTGAACGTGTTAAGCGTGCGATTGAATTATTGATTGAGTATAAGGTGG
The DNA here is from genome assembly GCF_000420245.1 of Psychromonas hadalis ATCC BAA-638. Classification (GTDB taxonomy): domain Bacteria; phylum Pseudomonadota; class Gammaproteobacteria; order Enterobacterales; family Psychromonadaceae; genus Psychromonas; species Psychromonas hadalis. The sequence continues at coordinate 55,087 of NZ_ATUO01000002.1, forward strand.
AATTTAATACATTAACTGTGATTAATGACCAGAACTGGGATAAAGGCAAAGAGACCTATCAGTTATTAAAGTCGCTTGGTTCAAAGCATCTGCAGTTTATTCCCATTGTTGAAGTTGACCAAAGCTGTCAATCGCAAAAAAATAGTGGCCATTACTCCCCTTCTGCGACACCTTCATTGACTCATTTTTCAGTACCAGCAGATGGATATGGTCAGTTTATGAGTGAGGTATTTGATGAGTGGGTTAAAGAGGATGTCGGCACCGTATTTGTGCGTATGTTTGACAGTATTCTAGCCACTTGGATGGGCTACCCTGCATCAGTTTGTGTGCAGTCTCGTGAGTGTGGACAGGCGATGATCATTGAAGCCAATGGTGATCTTTATTCCTGTGATCATTATGTTTATCCGGCGAATAAACTGGGTAATATTCGTCAGAATAATATGGCTAAAATGGCGACCAGTAAGCAGCAAAAACGCTTTGGTGAAGCTAAATATAAAACCTTAACCAGTAAATGTGAAAGCTGTGAAGTACAAGCTCTTTGTCATGGTGGCTGCCCTAAACACCGTATTAAGTCTATTGAAGGTGAAAAATTTAAGCAGAACTATTTATGCCCATCATACCAACGTATTTTTAAACATACTACGACTGCTATGCATCTGATGACTCAGGAGATTAAGCGTGGTGGTTTAGCCGCCAATGTTATGCCAATGATTCGTCATTCTAATTTTATTAAATAAACCCCAACCTTAAGGAATATACATGAAGAGATTGACCTCCCCAAAAACGCTATTAACAGGGCTGGTTGTAGCTGCATGTGCTATCACACCTGTTACCGTTTTTGCCACAAACCATGCTATGAAACCTAATATTCTGGTCATTGTCATGGATGATTTAGGGACTGCACAATTGGATTTTATGCTTGATAAAGTAGATAAAAAAACACTTAAAAAACGCTTGGTACCAATGCGTTATGATGGTGATTTTGATACTTTATATGACGCTGCAAAACGCTCAATGCCAAATGTTACAAAACTTGCAAACGAAGGTGTACGCATGACTAATGCGTATGTTGCAACCCCTGTTTGTGGACCTTCACGCGCAGGTATGATGACTGGCAGACACCCGCATAGCTTTGGTACTTACAGTAACGATGATGCAAAATTAGGTATCCCGCTTGATATCACCTTATTACCTGAGCTATTGCAAGAGGGTGGTTATGCCACTGCGAACATTGGTAAATGGCATAATGCTCCGGTGGAAAAAACTAAAATAGATGAAAATGTACGTAGTCGTGATTACCACCACAATCAAATCCCTGCAGCAGTAAAAGGTTATGGGCCAGAAGATCGTGGTTTTGATTATACCTACAGTTATTATGCATCGGGCGTTGCGCTGTATAACTCCCCCGCTATTTTCCAAAATGGCGTAAATATTCCGTCTCCTGGTTATATCACTCATAATTTAACCAAAGAAACGATTAACTTTATTGAAAAATCGTCTGATAAACCTTTCTATATTAACCTTGCGTTTAGTGTACCTCATATTCCTTTAGAGCAAAATGCGCCGGCTAAATACATGGATCGTTTTAATACCGGTAATGTTGAAGTTGATAAATATTATGCACATATTAATGCCGCCGATGAAGGTATTGGCAAAATTATTGATAAGTTGAAAGAGGTAGGGGAATACAAAAATACTTTGATCTTCTTCTTGTCAGATAACGGTGCTGTATTTGAATCGCCAATGCCAATGAATGGTATGGATCGTGGCTTTAAAGGTACGCGTTTCCGTGGGGGTGTTCATGTCCCCTTTATTGCGCATTGGAAAGGTAAACTGCCAGAAGGTAAAGTGAATAATACGATGATATCAGCGATGGATATCCTCCCGACTGCGCTGGCTGCTGCGAATATAGCGATTCCAAGTAGTATGAATGTTGACGGTAAAGATATTATGCCAGTATTAAAAAACAAAAAAGAAGTGCCACATAAATACTTATATTGGGCGGGTCCTCGCGCGTTACATTATTCGCCTGAAAGTGCCAGCTTCTGGAGCCATTATTGGAAATGGATCACGTTTGAAGAGCAAACATTTATACCTAGTCCATTTATTGAAAAGCACTCTGTAGGTGAATGGGCAGTTAAAGATCAGAACTGGTCGCTACATTTTTATGATGGCGGAAATCATGAGCTCGAATTATATAATTACGCAAAAGATCCAGCTGAATCAATTAATTTAGCGGCAAAATACCCAGAAAAAGTAAAAGAGCTGAAAAATGCATTTTACACATGGATAAAAGATAAACCTGCACCTATTGCATGGGGTCAGGATCGTTATAAAGTGTTGACAGATTCAGCTAAATAATTGAATCAGTAAATAAAAGTGACTGCCGGATGCATTGTGCGTCCGGTTTTACATACGATAGTACGGCTTGTTATGCTTTCTTCTCTATTTCTTCCCCTAAATATTCAGACTGAAATTTATTTATGAGTAAAATAATTAGCGCCACACAAAGACCAAAAATCCCTTATGAACATCCTGATGCGAGCATGTATTTTAAACTTTTTAAAGAAAATCTAATCCGTTTAAAGAATCGTAAGCCAGCCTATAAAAAACACGATCAGACTATTCGGGAGTTATTTAACAGTGACCAAGATAATTTAAAAAATCAATGTGAACAGCTAGTGAGTTATGTTGCTGAAGCATTTAATCATTATGCAGTGTGGGATCACAGCCATGCTTATTATCCTGGACGACCTAGCCAGCAGAGTGCGAGAACAGATGCGCTTGAAGGAGTAAGCCGTGTATTACCAACGCTCGCTGTTTGGCTAAATGCCAATGGTAAAAAGGGGTTGTCACTTAAGGGGCTAGATGGTCAGATCATTGATATTATAAAAATTATCAAGCAGGCGTTTCTAGCAGGCACCAACCCAAGCCACATAGGATATTGGGGAGATCTTCATGATTATGATCAAAAAGTTTGTGAAAGTGCTGATTTAGCATTGGTTTTATGGCTTTCTAAAGAGTGGGTTTGGGATCATTTACAGAGTGAGCAACAGAAGCAAGTATTAGAGTGGTTTAAGCAGGTGAACCATTGTCAGACTGTAGATAACAATTGGCATCTGTTTCCATTGACCGTGCAAGTGGTGATTAAATCCTTGGCTGGTGAAGATTATGTTGATCAGAAAAAATATCAGCGCATCAAAGAATTTTATGTAGGGGATGGCTGGTTTAGAGACGGTGCAAAAGGTAATTATGATTATTACAATGCATGGGGTTTTTTCTACTCTCTATATTGGTTAGATCAGATAGACCCGAGTTTTGATAGACCGTTTATCCAGCAAGCACATAGTGATTTTGTGTCTCGATACCGCTATTTTTTTACTGCACAAGGTATCCCATTTTTTGGTCGAAGTGCCTGTTATCGACTCGCTGCACCAGCCCCTTTATTAGCCGCTATAGATCAAGGCTCAGATGCCATAACAGTCGGTGAGGCACGGCGAGCATTTCACTGTAACTTACGTTATTTCATTACTAATGGTGCGTTAGCTAACGGAGCTCCAACCCAAGGTTTATTCGGCGATGATGTGCGTTTAGTGGATAACTACAGTGGACCCGCAAGTAGTTTTTGGTCATTACGTGCATTAAATATTGCAATTTACAGTGGTGATAGAAGTGGTTTGTGGGAGGCTAAAGAAACTCCATTACCGGTTGAACAGGAAGATTTTTCTTTTACATTAGACACGATTGAAGCGTTGGTAATAGGAACGCGAGCAACACAGGAAGTCGTGGTTGTATTCAAAACGGAGTATATCGATTTGCAGTCGCCATTATTACGCCGCTTAGTTGAACCAACGTGGTTAGATTGTTTCTCTGAAAAAATAACAGGACGAGCAAAACGACCTAAGAATAATTTGTTACGTAAGGGCATAACTTGTTACTCATCTAAAATGAGTCATTTTTTCTGATTATTATTAATGATGTGATCTGGATCATTCGTACATTTACTTCTTTTTATTTAAAAGCAAATGAAAGCTAGTGAAAGTCTATTATGTTTTGTATACTTGCGCTATGGTTTTGTAATCGCTTTTATAAATGGGATAAATAATGACAATGGTAAAGCATGTAGCAGTATTGTTAGCGGATGGTTTTGAAGAAGGTGAAGCAGTTGTATTCATCGATATTATGCGCCGTTTAGATATTAAAGTTGATGTTTTGTCATGCATGGAAACAACCGCGCTAGAAACCTATTTTGAAACTCGTATCACAGCCGATTACACGCTAAAAGAAAAATATACTGAAACTTACGATGCGGTGATGATGCCGGGTGGTCCAAAAGGAACGGATAATTTATCTGCAAATGCAATGGTTATTGATTTCCTTAAAAAGCATATTGAACAACAGAAATATATCTGTGCATTGTGCTCTTCTGGGGCAAAAGTGCTAGCTGCGCATAATCTACTTGAAGGGCGTAATTATACAACTGGAGCCGGGCTAAATGAGAAATTTAGTGATGGTAACTTTCAGGATAAAAAAGTAGTGATAGACGGCAATTTTATCAGTGGTAAAGGTCTAGGAGTTAGCTTCGAATTTGCTTTTACTGTGGCTAAAATGCTACTGGCTGATAACCAAGAGAAGGTTGATTGGCAAGCACAGCATATTTACTTTGATCATTGGCCTTTATAGCATTATGCCAATGGAATTGAGAAACTGATCATGTATTGCGCAGGAAAAATTAGCACTAACAAAGCGTGAGTGGCACCTTTCGAGAGATTAACTACGTTAATCTTCTAGCGAAGCATTAATTAAAAAACATTAATGCTTTAGATAGTTGTTCTCACTTCAAAAAATTGTCTGGAACTATTTTGAACTGCTTTAGCAGGCCACATAGTGGTGAAGAACAGGACGTTCGTAATAAAACTCACAACGCTGGTAGGGATGATTTTAACAAGTAAGACTGCTCACCTTTTTAGTTCCTTTGGTATATACCCGTTATCATTCAAGGTGCAAAATTCAGTACGCTGTGAGGTGAGTAGGTTCTAGGCAGAAAGTTGAAGGTCTAACGGGTTCAATCGATACTTTTTAACAACGAAGGTGTTTGCCTCAAAGCTTGCCCTTCGGGTCGTCAGCTCGAAAACTAATTCGGCGTTGCAGTATTCGATAAGGGCTAGCCATTGTCATCATACTGCGCCTTGTCTTAGTGTCCGAGCTGAC
>NZ_ATUO01000003.1 GCF_000420245.1 Psychromonas hadalis ATCC BAA-638
ATTGAGTAATAGCTAGCTATTGCGATTGAATGCAACGTCGCTATTTATTATTTTAACCAACAAGATAGATCAGATACTTATGCGGATTGGTATAAGTTACAATTGATACTCTTTACTGATTAGAGTGAATGCCATACAACGGATTAAATGGGTAAAAACCAGCTGATTTCATTGAGGAAACACTGCCCAGTGTCTACTCAACAGATCAATTATCCGTGCACACCGAATGGATCGTGCATGCAGGTATAAGAGCCCACATCTATTAAGTAAACAGAGGGTTTTAAACTTATTCGTATTGTGCTTCTAATAAATCTGCTTTATTAAAAGCGTGATGTGTTTTTAATAAATCCGCATAGCGTTTTATGTGCTCAAACGAAGCAAGTGTGCCATTCTTTTCAAGTATTTCAACAATAAATGACATCATAATATCAGCCCCACTTAACTGCTCATTAATCAGGTAAGTTTTTCCCTTTAACGAATCATTAAAATAAGAGATAACGTTATTAATCTCGCTGTCCACATAAGTGGCAAGATAACGTGTTTCACAGCCATCTTTTTGTAAATACATTTTCATTAACAAAGGTAAAATGGCGGAGCTTTCTGCAAAATGTAACCACTGTAAATATTCACTATATTCGTTTGTCTCTTTTTGTGGGGCTAGTTTTCCTGAGCCATAACGCGAAATCAAATATTCGCTAATTGCACCTGACTCAGCGATTATTTGCCCATTATCTTCAATGACAGGAGATTTTCCTAACGGATGAATTTTTTTCAATGCTTCAGGCGCTAAAAAATTTTCTTTATCTCGTTGATAGGCAACAATTTTATATTCAACTTGTAACTCTTCTAATAGCCAAATAATACGTTTTGAACGTGATTTATTTAGATGATGTAAGATGATCATTTTATACCCTTATTTTATAGAGGATTATTAACTTGAATAACTAATTTACCAAAGTTTTTACCTTCGAGTAATCCAATAAAAGCATCGCTCGCATTTTCTAGACCTTCAACGAGATGTTCACGATAATGTATTTTCCCCGCTTTTAACCAATGCGTCATCTGCTCTGCAAACTCATCATAACGATGTGCATAATCATCAAAAATGATAAAACCTTGCATTTTAATGCGCTTCACTAAAATGGTTCCCATTAATAAAGAAAGGCGATCTGGTCCTTTAGGTAATTGCGTTGCATTGTATTGTGAAATAAGCCCACAAACCGGAATACGTGCACCTGTATTAAGCAAAGGAAGTACAGCATCAAAAACGTTACCACCGACATTTTCATAATAAATATCAATACCATCAGGGCATGCATCGATAAGTTGTTGAGCAAAGTCATCAGCCTTATGATCAATACATTGATCAAAACCTAATACATTTTTTGCGTACTCACATTTTTCTTTACCACCAGCAATAGCAATAACTCGACACCCTTTTATTTTTCCTATTTGCCCAACAACCGAGCCGACTGCCCCTGTCGCAGCGGCAACCACTAACGTCTCTCCCGATTTTGGCTGGGCAATATCTAATAGTCCCATGTACGCGGTAAATCCAGGCATACCCATAATGCCTAATGCATGCGATGGTGTTTTGGGTGAACGCCCTAACGGCAGTAAATCTTCGCCATTCGATACACTAAAATCTTGCCAACCACTGTAGGCTAAAACCCAATCACCAAGCTTAAACTTTTCATTGTTAGAGGCTTCAACTTGGCAGACGGTTGCACCAACCATGACATCTTCTAATGCAACCGGAGGGGCATAAGAGGGGGCATCACTCATACGTCCACGCATATAAGGGTCAAGTGATAAGTAAATACTGCGCAATAAGACTTCACCTTCAGCAATGCTTGGCTTAGCGGTTATTTGTAGATTAAAGTCTGTTAATTTTGGCGCACCAATTGGGCGTGTCTTTAATATCACTTGTCTATTTTTCATGTTATCCATTTTTAACCTCATATTAATAATATAAATACTAGACCGGTCGTCTAAGCGTTATGTGTAAAAATCTTGCGTTAAAGACAAGATTTTTGTGTTTGTTAAAAGTGTGCTTGATTCGTTAAAATTGCTTTAGTGATGTGCATTGTTTGCTCTAAATTTTGACTGTTTTTACTCAGCTTACAAAGTAAACTTGAGCCTATCCATAAGTTATAAAGCAGTTGCGCTGTGCTGTATGGGTTTTTAACCTGTATTGTGCCCTCTTTTATGCCTGCCTCAATACACAGACTTAAGATAGAAATTATTTTTTGTGCACCGGTTAATAATGCTAAACGCATGGATTCTGAAAGGTCTGATACCTCTGCGCTCAATTTCACAACCAAACAAGTATGCACTACGCCTTGCGTATTTTGTGCATCTATCCAACGCTGCCAATAAGCAATTAATTTATCGTAATGATTGCTATTAGGTGCATTAAAATGGGTTTCAAGTTCATTTTGATAATGAAAGAAATAATCTTGAATCAATGCTTCACCAAATTGTTCCTTGGATTTAAAATAATGGTAAAAAGAGCCTTTAGGCACTTCTGCATGCTTTAATATTTGTGAAAGACCTACATTTGAAAAACCTTGTCTTGCTATCAATTGATAGCCACAGTCTAAAATATGTTGGCGTGTAGGGTTGTTTTCTCTTATTTTGCTCTTCGCTTCTATTTTCATGGTTGCTAGCATAAGGACAAACAGACCAGTCGTCTAGCTGTTTCTAATAGTATTATTATATAACTGGCTTTTAGTGTTATTTATCAGTCAACCACTGTTTATACATTTATTAAACATAATAGCTTTATTATGTCGAAAAAGGCACGGGTTATATGTGGCTCTATTTAAGCCTTATTATTGTTTTTAATATATTCTTTAGCGCATAATACAGAACCTAATGAATGACTGTATGTGCTTACTAAAAAGTATTTTATAGGCGAAAAATAATGAAGAGATACCGATGACAATTACCACAGCAAGGCTTACTTTACGCCCCGTTATCCTCTCTGATTTTCAGGCAACTCATCAGTTATTAAGCGATCCTGAGGTGATGCGTTTTTCCCTACATGGCCCTTATTCTAAGCAAAAAACCACTGATTTCATCAAGCACTGCATTCAACAAACTGCAAACAATTTACCCAGTTTATTGGCTGTTATTAGCAGGGAAACAGGGCTATTAATTGGCTACTGTGGCTTTTATAAACAAACCATTAAGGGTATTCAGGAAATGGAGTTAGGTTATCGTTTAGCAAAAGAGCATTGGGGTAAAGGTCTCGCCAGTGAAGCCGCGCTGGCGGTGAAAGAATATGCCTTCAATGAGATGGGATTAACACGTCTGATTTCTATTATCGACAAAGACAATAGAGGATCAGTACGTGTAGCAGAAAAAATAGGCTTTAAACTAGAAAAAGAGATGTTATACAATGGCAAAATTCACGTTGGCATTTATACCATCAACCTCTAAAATATTATTGATACTTTTCACCTACCACGCCCATCATTTATTGAGTTGAGTCACTGAATATATTTTCTCCGATAGCACTGAGCACAACCATAATAAAAAGAGGCAATACATTAGAGAGACCAACCATCATCTTTTTTGTCGCATACTCTTGATAAGTGACATTTATCATACCTAACTCAATATTTTGTGATGTTAATTGAGTCATTTCTGGCATCATTGGTAGCAAAAACACAAAAGCATTAACAGTTAAAAAGGTCATACACGCATACTGAATTTTTAACCACACAGGCTTTGTCACATAATCAAAAAAGGCAATTAAACGAGCATGAAATCGTTGTTAACGTAGAAAGGAAAATTATTTTGCTAGCTTACCAATTTGACAATTATAACGGCGTGATCATAGAAAAGCAGGCATTGCCAAATGATCAAGCACAGTTTATCAGCCAATTTAATGACATGTTATTCGTCGTTAAAGCACAAGGTAAGCAACTTATTTGGTTTACCCTATGCATTAAAAACGCAGCTTTTATTCAAATAGCCACCGATGCAGGATTTGTTTTTCATAACTGTTTAGAAGATGAAATTACGCTTATTTTACGCATCAAAAAAGATGCTTATGCGCCATTTGTGCCAACCCATAGCATTGGTGCCGGAGCACTAATTTTTAATCAGCAACAACAGATACTGGTGATCAGAGAAAAGATAGCCATGCACTCCGGTTTCAAGCTACCCGGCGGTCATATTGAGTTAGGTGAAAAAATATCAGAAGCGATTGTGCGTGAGGTGTTTGAAGAAACAGGTATTCAAAGTGAATTTGTTGGCCTGCAAGGTTTTGCTTCAAAAAAAGTGTTTCGTTTTGGTAAATCTAACATTTATTTCTTATGTCGTTTAAATGCCTTAACGGATCAAATAAATATTCAAGATATTGATGAAATCGCAGAAGCTAAATGGTGTGATGTAACCGAATTTATTAACGATACCAACAACAGTGTTTTTGTACGAGAGATAGTGAAAACATTACAATATCAACAAGGCTTTCAGCTGCTGGAATTACCGGAAAATAACAGTGCTTACAAAAAACATGAAGTCTTTTTTGCAGCAAATATCAGTAATAAACTCTTTTAAGGGACAAATATGTTAACTGTTTTTGTCGCTGATATTTTTGGTAAAAGTGAAGCCCTGCAACAATTAGCGGAACAAGTTGCGGGGCAAGAGACATTAATTATTGATGCCTATGCAGGTCAATGCATCGACTTTAAAAATGAGCAAGCCGCCTATGATTATTTTAGTGAACAAGTAGGGCTTAGTCAGTACGCACAATTGCTACAGGAAAAGTTAAGCAGTATTAAACAGCCCTTTAACCTCATCGCCTTTAGTGTCGGGGGATCCGCTGTTTGGTTAAATTCAGCAATGCTCGCGAACACCCAAGTAAACCGAGTTGTCTGCTTTTATGCTTCACAAATTCGCCACTATTTGAGCATTCAACCCAGTATATTGATTGAACTCATCTTACCCAAAAGCGAATTACACTTTGATATCACTGAATTCGCGCAAAACCTGCACAAGAAACAGCGAGTAAAAATTATTCATAGCCAATATTTTCATGGTTTTATGAATAAGCTTTCCCTACATTATGATCCATTGGGTTTTCAGGGATATGTGCACAAATTACCATTAAACAAGGAATCGTGACCATGAAAAAATCGTCATTACCGGTACAAACCGTAGCATGGGTTTAGCATTAACAAAAACTTTTCTACAACAAGGTAAACATGTCATTGCAACCTGCCACGCAACAGTTACAAGCACTCTTTACAGGGGGTGAATTACGTTTATGCACACGGGAAGTGACCAGTAAACATCTATTCAGCGCTTTCAAGAAAACTTAACCATGACGCACATTGATATATTAATTATATTATGGGCGGTGATAAACAAAGCAGTAATGAGATGGATCATCATGCTTGTTAGCGATATTTACTGTAAACACACTCGCCCCTTTTCATTTATCAGCCGCCTTAAAAGGCAATTTACTGGGCTCAGAAAATCCGCGTATTATTAGTATCTCAAGCATGATGGCAAGTATCAGGTTCAGCCACCCCCACATCATCAGAGAATCTAAGAGTAAAAGGCTTTGGACTAGTGCCAGACAGAGTATCAGCAGATATCAAAAATCCATTAATCGGCGTTAAATCCCATACTAATTTAATAATATTCTCTCCCGCAGAGGAGTTATTAGTAAACTGAAAGGAATTAGCATTACTATAGATCGAACCCGTTAAAATTTCGCTACTGGTCATCGGTATTGCAATAACCTGTGAGCTTACTGATAAGACAGCCATGATCACTGCTACTCTACATATATTTTTAATTTTCATTGGTATTTCCCTAAGTAATGATTAATCTGAATAATTCAGGAAATCTATCTAAGCAAAAGATAAGTCACACATTCAATCATTTAATGTCAACAACTTATGAAAGTGTGTTTTTTACTGTGTATTATATTCCGACACGTTTAAAATGTTCGCTTAGCTTGATGTTTTAGCTTGGACGGCTAATTTAATACAGAGAGATAAATAGGGAGGTGAAATGTCGAGCATTCAACAGGGGATCATTGCATTTATTCTATTGTTATTTTATAACGCCTCAGTTTATGCAACTTCCCATAAACTCATTAAAATAGGGACCATTGGTTTTCCTCCCTATGGTATTAGCACACACGGAAAATTAACTGGCATCTATTACGATGTAGCTAATATTCTCGTTTCCAAAGCCGGTTACTCCAGTCACAATAAAGTCGCCCCTTATGCGCGCATCATCAGAGAGATAAAATACGGTGATATTGATATGACCATTATGTTTCGTTATCCAGAACTAGAAGATTACGTATATTATGTGGCACCTTTATCTTCATTAAAAACTGTAGTGATAGGTATTCAAGGCAATGATTTTGAAGATATAAATGACTTAAATAATAAAAAAATAGTCTATTTACGTGGTGCTAAATTCAGCGATGCAATTGATAATAATGCCACGATTGTAAAGTATCAGATAAAAGACTTTTTACAGGGTATTAAAATGTTAATGGCGGGTAGAGCAGATGCGATTATTGGCCCTCTTGAGCCTATTTTAAGCGCGTCGTTACAAATTAAAGGGGTAAACGTCATTTTTGGTAAGCCCTTAATCGTAGATATTAGAACACCTTGGATACAGGTTTCTAAAAGAAACCGGGCACACATTGATATCGATAAATTAAAACAGAGTTTTTCAGAGATGCAAAGTGCTAACACTCTGAATATACTAAGAGCTAAGTACCTCAAGTTACCCCAGAAAATGCCTCTCATTAAGAAATAATAATAGTCATTACCACGCCAAGACTTACTTTTTCCCCGTGACGCCGCCACTCATCAATTATTGAGCGATCCAGAAGTGATGAAATTTTCATTAAAAGGTCTACTCGGAACAGAAAACCACGGGGTTTATTGATCACTGTATTCAGCAAACAGAAAATAACTTACCAAATTTTCTTGCTGTTCTTAGTAGAAAAACGGGTCTATTCATTGGTTATTGTGGCTTTTGTAAACAAAAAATCAATGTCGTTGAAGAGCATGCCTTTAATGACATGGGTTTAACACGTTTAATCTCTCTCATTGAAAAATGACAATATAGCCTCTATTCGCATTGCTGAAAAGATCGGCTTCAAACCAGAAAAAAATGTTATCTGACGGAAGAACTCATGTTGGTATTTATGCCATTGATGTTAAGACTCAATGCTCGAAATTAACGTAAGCGTTTCCCTGTTAGTGCATGATAAATTTGAGAGGGCTCATCTAATCCCGATACATTTTCGTTCATAATCATTGCTAATAGTGGATTATTGCTAAACATCTTTTTCACTTCAATTGTATTCACACAAGCCTCTAACCCCGAAAGGTTAGCGCTAGTTGAAATAATAGGTTTAGCAAATTCGCAACACAGTTGCTGCACAATTGGATGCGCGCTGACTCGCACAGCCACACTATCAAAATCACCGCTAATCAGTTTAGAAAGGTTTTTCTGTGCTGGTACAACCCAAGTAAATGGACCCGGCCAGGTTTTTTGTATCGCTGTCAGTTGTGTTTCATTTAACGATGAAAAATCAGCATAATTTTTTAACTGCTCGATATTAGCGGCAATTAAAATTAACCCTTTATGCGCTGGACGTTTTTTTAGATCGAGGACTTTTTGAATCGCTACATCACAATCAGGATCGCAACCCAATCCAAAAACAGACTCAGTAGGATAAGCAATAACGCCCTGAGCGCGTAGTGCAGTCAGGGCGTTAGATAGGTCAAAATCAGTCAAGGTACTTATAACCGATTATAGACTTGCTAATTTTACTTGTAATGCAGCATCTTTGGCAATCACTGCACGTGCATTTTCAGCACGATTTTCTTTTACTTTTACAGCAAGCTCATCATCAGCAATAGCAAGCATTTGCGCTGCTAAGTAAGCTGCATTTTTTGCGCCAGCACTACCGATAGCAACAGTTGCAACAGGCACACCAGCAGGCATCATTACCGTTGAAAGAAGCGCATCGTGACCCTGTAGTGGACCACAATCAATTGGAACACCAATGATTGGACGTGTGGTAATACCCGCAACCGCGCCAGCTAAGTGAGCTGCAAGGCCAGCAGCACAGATAAATACTTTACAACCACGCGCTTCAGCATCTGTTACGTATGCATGTGTGGCAGCGGGTGTACGGTGCGCAGACGTTACTTTTACTTCACAGCGAATATCGAAAGATTTTAAAATTTCAATGGTACTTTGCATGGTTGGTAGGTCTGAATCTGAGCCCATTAAAATGGCAACAAATGGTTTAGTCATTGTGGTTTCCTCACGTTAGTTTTGCTAAAAATTAGCGATTTTCAAGACAATATGCTGACAATTATAACGGCTTACTTCGGTAACCACACCCTTTTTTTGGACATATTATGCGAAATTTTGCTGAAGTTTTCCTCTCTACAAGGATTGGCCAGTGACAATCGGGGCAAAATTCATTCACTGGTTTATCATTTATTGCGTATTTACAAGCAGGATAATTATCACATGCATAGAAAGTTTTACCAAAACGAGATAATCGCTGAACCAACTTACCTTTTTTACAAGAAGGGCAATTTACATTCAACTCATCTTTGTTTTCTTTTTTAGTTTCAGTCAGTTGAGCGGTATGTTCACATTCAGGGTAATCACTACAGCCGATAAACAACCCAAACCTTCCTTGCTTTAACACCAACTCTTTAGTACATAAAGGGCAGCTTGTGCCTATCAGCACTTTTTTAATTTCGCTTTTTTCATGCGGCGGTCGCAGATAGTCACATTCAGGATAGCGCGTACAACCGAGGAAAGCCCCTTTTTTACCATTACGGATATGTAACTCAGCGCCACAGTCGGGGCATAAGTCGATGCTTTTCAAGTGAGTCGTTGGTAAGTTATTCATGTTAATGAATCAATCCATCTTCAAAGTCCATTAACATCGACTCTAGCTGTAAAAACTGATCTTCACTGCTCGGATCGTTATACAACACCATTAATATCAGCCATTTAAGATCGTGTAAAACAAGTTCATTCATCTCTAATAGCATCGCACAATCAATGACCGTTTCACGCGTATAACTGTCTAAAATATCCGCATGTTCGAGGTAGGAGATATAACCCTGACAAGCACTGTTTAAACGTTGCTGTTCAAGGTGACTATAAATTCGATGTGACGTGTGTTTTGCAGGTTGTACCCTACTTTCAACGTCTTGTTCGTGTAAGTTCGCTAAATGGTCTAACCACGCTAACGCTTTAGAAATATCACTGCGCTGAAAACCCTCTTCCAACAATTCATCAGTGATCTCCTTTGCATCCACTTCCATGGTTTCTTCAATCTGCATATAACTTTCAAATAGATAAATAATCACTTCAAACATTTTATTACCTTACCTCTTAACATAACCTTCAACGGTTACTGTGATTCTACCAGTTATCTCTAATTCTATTAACTGATTTTGTAAATTGACAATATCTAACCCAGAGCGGTTTAATAGTTGTTCAAGCGTGGTGAAGTGGAAATCAATATATTGCAATAAAGGGTGTTGATGTTGCACTAATTGTAGTTCAGCTACATCTATCGTTCTTTTTTTAGCCACTATATGTTCAAACTCTTCGCTGATATCAGCCACATTCACCACCAGTTTTGCCCCCTGCTGAATAAGCTGATGACAACCACACGCTTGACTGTTATCAATAGAGCCGGGCAATGCAAACAGCTCTCGACCTTGTTCATTGGCATAACGTGCGGTAATTAAAGAGCCGCTGCGTTTCGAGGCTTCCACGACCAATACACCTAATGACAAACCTGAAATCAACCGATTACGCCGAGGAAAGTTGCTAGGAATGGCCGGACTATTTGGCCAAAATTCTGACACAAGTAAACCTGTTTTGATAATCTGTCGGGCTAATTTAAGATGCCGTTTTGGGTATATATTATTCAGCCCCGTCCCTAGCACCGCAATCGTTTTACCATTCGCATCTAACGCACCTTGATGGGCAAAACCATCAATACCTAATGCCAGTCCACTGGTAATGGTAAAACCCAATGAAGCTAACTGTCCAGCAAATTGATAGGCTTTCTCTTGCCCATAAGGGGTACAGTTGCGACTACCAACAAGTGCCATTTGTGGATGAGTTAATAAACGAATATCACCTTGTAAGTAAAGTAATAAAGGGGGACTGCTGATCTCTTTGAGTTGTTTGGGGTAACGTTCATCATCAAAACAGAGGATGTACCTGTTCTGTGATTCATCCAACCAACTTAGGTTCTCCTCTACTTGTACCAAATTAGGGTGTAATAAAGCACTAATTTGCGCCTCTTTTAAACGATAATGTTGTAGTTGTGAGGCAGGGAGTTGCAGTAGTTCGTTGATTGAGTGTTTACTGAGTAGCTTGAAGATAGTACGTTTTTGTAACGCGGGGATGGCATCAAGTATCATCCAGCTTTTAATATGCTCGCAGGATGAAGGCAAGAACTCATCAGTTGTAAATAGATCTTGTTGAATAAGCACCTTCCTTATGAATCATCAGAAAAGAAAGTAAATGTTTTGGGCTAAGCCATTTATGTTTAATTCAAGGCGGAAATGCGCAGTTTAGTGGTTTAAAGACTACGTACATCCTGCACTACGCCCTACGGGCCATCCTGCGGATGTTCAAATTCATTCCTGACGAATTTGTGAGCATTTCCAACGATGAAGTAAGCTTACATGGCAACGGCCCAAACAGTGACTAGAATTCTAATCCTTGGATCTCATACTTAGCACCCAGTGCATCACTGCTGCGCATCACCAGACCAATACTCACTTTTTCATAAACCTTAAAGACCATTAACTCGCCTAAACGCTCAGCAGGAAGTACTAAATCAGCATCGCCCATCTGTTCGAAACGGCTTGCATCTTCTTGATATACAATCTTGCTTTCACTAACCAATACAGCAGGTCCACTGCGTAAAATAGAGAACATTGAACCAATTTGGATATTATCGCGCTTGCCTTTATTAATAACAACCGCGTCCCATCGACCAATCGCAACCGCATTATTCAGCGCGGCTAAAATATGCCCTTTCACATCCGATGATACTGGCTGTGGTAAGAAATACGCGGGTAATGTTTCATGCTCAGGAATAGGTAAAATCAGATCACCTTGACGCGCTTCACGGGCGCTTTTTAGGAAATCAAAAGGAGTAACTTTATCCGTCGTCGTCACATTGGGGCTTTTAGACACTTCAGTGTGGCCAATAAAGGTTAACTCTTTACCTAAAAACTCATCCGTTTTAGGATCATGAAAATCATCACCTAAACGATAAATACCATATAGTTTATTTTTATCATACTGCCCCTGCCCATAGAAAATATCCCCCGCAAAAAAACGCGGACTACCAATTGCATCACCCAATAAACGCGGCGCAGCAACTAACAACTTAGGTTCGATGATGTGGTCTTTTGATAAAAAGGCAGAAATCACAGCTAATGGAATGGTTGGAATTGGTTCACCTTTTTCCTCTAAACGTGGAATGGGTGATAATTTTTTTAATTTCTTACGCGTAAGTTGCGGTTCACCATTAACCCAAATCAGTGTTAATACATCACCCGGATAGATAAGATGTGGATTTTCAACTTGATTGTTTGCTTGCCATAAACGAGGCCATAACCAAGGTGTATTTAAAAAGTGCTCTGAGATATCCCACAGAGTATCGCCTTTAACAACGGTATAAGTTTCTGGGTGATCCTCTTTTAATACCAATGTATCAGCAAAAGCGACAAAGGAGAACGCTACGCCTAATAAGAGTGAGGTAATTCGTTTAAATTTCATAACAATCCCTGTTTGGACATTTTTTTGTAATGAGGGTAATGATAATACACAGACTATCAAGATGCTTAGTTGCATCTTGAACAGTCATGGGTATAGAATTAGCATTCTTTAACATTAACTATAGAGCAAGATAATATCATGGCTTTACTCGAAGTATTACATTTTCCCGATCAACGCCTTAGAACCGTTGCTAAAGCTGTTGTGCAGATCACACCAGAAATTAAAACTATCACCGAAAACATGCTTGAAACCATGTATGACGAAAATGGTATCGGTCTTGCAGCAACACAAATAAACATTCATTTACGTATCGCTGTTATTGATATTTCTGAGCATCGAGATCAACCTATCATTCTAATTAACCCTGAAATTATAGAACAATCTGGGGAAGAAGAGTCAGAAGAAGGTTGCCTTTCTGTACCAGACACCCATGCTGACATTAAACGTAATGAATTTGTAACCGTGCAATATCTTGATCTGGACGGAAATTTACAGGTTTTAGACGCAGAGGGTTTGCTTGCAGTCTGTATTCAGCATGAATTAGACCACCTCAAAGGTAAGCTATTTATTGATTACCTTTCACCGTTTAAGCAAAAACGCATTAAAACTAAGCTTGAAAAACTACAACGCCAAAATGAAAAATTTGCATAACTATGTTACGTAGCTATTTACGCCATTAACAAAAGAGATCTCCGTGGAAAAATTAAACATCATTTTTGCAGGCACCCCTGACTTTGCAGCAAAACACCTTAACGCATTAATTGAGTCTGAATTTAATGTAGTGGCTGTTTACACGCAACCCGACCGCCCAGCAGGTCGTGGTAAAAAAGTAACGGCCAGTGCGGTAAAACAGTTAGCACTTGAACATGCTTTACCTGTTTATCAACCTGAAAACTTCAAGTCAGATGAAGTGATTGCAGAGCTTGCAGCGCTTAATGCTGACATTATGATTGTCGTTGCTTATGGTTTAATTCTTCCAACCGTTGCTTTAGAAACACCGCGTTTAGGTTGTTTAAATGTACATGGTTCACTACTGCCTCGCTGGCGTGGTGCAGCACCTATTCAGCGTGCAATTTGGGCGGGCGATAAAGAGACAGGTGTGACCATTATGCAGATGAATGCAGGGCTTGATACCGGCGACATACTCAGTAAAGTCAGTACTCCAATTGAGATGGATGAAACCAGTGCCTCTTTATATGAAAAATTAGCCATGCAAGCACCACAGGTTTTAGTTGATACCATTAAGCAATTAGTTAATGGAGAATTAACCGCTGAAGGTCAAGATAACGCATTAGCTAGTTACGCGAAAAAACTCAGCAAAGCAGAAGCATTAATTGATTGGTCACAAGATGCTGACTTTATCGAACGTTGTGTACGTGCTTTTAATCCTTGGCCAATGAGTTATTTCGAGCTGGCAGGAAGCCCCGTTAAAGTGCATAAAGTAAATGTAATTAACATGCAAACAGAGCAGCCCGCAGGCACTATTATTCGCGCAGATAAAGAGGGTATTCAAGTCGTGACTGGCAAGGGTGTTTTAAACCTACAAGTTATCCAGCTCTCAGGGAAAAAAGCAATGCCTGTGCAAGATATATTAAATTCACGCAAAGCACTGTTTGCTGTCGGCACTACATTTACTGCACAAGGTGAAAAAATATGAATGTTCGCGCACTGGCAGCTCAAGTATTAAATCAGGTTGTAGAGCAGGGACAATCCCTTTCACAAGCACTACCCGCCGCCCAGAAAGACCTTAATCCTAAAGACAAAGCTCTGCTACAGATGCTCTGTTATGGCGTATTACGCACCCTACCACGCCTCGATTTTTTCTGTCGTTCATTGATGCAAAAACCACTTAAAGGCAAACAACGTGCGATGCATTTTTTGATTTTAGTGGGTTTTTATCAGCTACTTTACACGCGCATTCCTAGCCATGCAGCCGTTGGTGAAACAGTAAATGGTGCAAAAGCACTTAAAAAACCAGCGCTTAAAGGCATGGTTAACGGAGTGTTACGTAGCTTTTTACGTGAACAAGAGGCTCTGCTCGAAAAAGCAGAACAACAAGACGCGCTTAAATACTGTCATCCAAGCTGGTTAGTCAAACGTCTACAAAGCGCATACGGTAATGAAAAAGCAGCCACCATCATGGATAACAATAACCAACAAGCACCGATGTGGTTACGTGTTAACGTGATTCATCATTCCCGAGAAGCGTATAAAACGTTATTAGATGACGCTGAACTGAGCAACTTTACCGCCCTTGATGATGAAAACAAAAATGCACTGCGTTTAGAGAAAGCCACCGATGTTTATAAACTGCCTGGTTTTACTGAGGGTTGGGTTTCTGTTCAAGATGGCGCAGCACAACTTGCAGCACACTACTTAGATGCACAACAAGGCGATCTTATTTTAGATGCTTGTGCCGCACCCGGTGGTAAAACTGTACATACATTGGAGCTACAACCGCAGCTAAAACAGATGGTTGCCGTTGATGCCGATGATAAACGTCTAGTGCGTGTGCAAGAAAATTTAGATCGCCTCAAACTACAAGCAACGGTGATTCATGGTGATGCCTCTAAACCTGATGAATGGTGGCAAGGTGAGTTGTTCGATCGTATTTTATGTGATGCACCTTGTAGCGCAACAGGAGTAATTCGCCGTCACCCAGATATTCGTTGGTTACGCCGTGATAGTGATATTGCAGAGTTAGTTAAACTACAAAAAAGCATTTTAAACGCATTATGGGCAAAATTAAAACCGGGGGGTATTTTGTTATATGCCACCTGCTCTATTTTACCCGATGAAAACGAGTTACAAATTAAAAACTTTTTAGAAAACACAGCAGATGCCACATTAATTGCCCTGTCTGAGCAACATAATGACACGACAAAAGGTCGCCAGCTGTTGCCGAATGAAGATGCTATGGATGGTTTTTATTACGCCAAGCTACAAAAAACAGGTTAACCTATTTAGAAGTAACCTGCTGAAAAACCTTACTTCTTAACGCACCGTGATAGCATGAGTATGCTATCGCTAATGAAATCACCCCTGATTTCCTTTGCTAACGTAATGATTTTCAACAGAAAATGTAACGGAAATGAAGTGTATACGCTTTGATATCATTCCAACATAAACCGTTGAGAGTGATGCTAGTTTAACACTCCCTACTAATATACACAGGATCATAGATAACTATGAAAATTATTATTTTAGGTGCAGGACAAGTAGGTGCTTCACTGGCTGAAAATTTAGTCGGTGAAAATAACGATATCACCGTGGTTGATTCTTCCCATGAACGCTTGCAAGCTTTACAAGATAGGTTTGACTTGCGTGTTGTCCAAGGTAATGCCTCAAGCCCGCGCACACTCGGTGAAGCAGGTGCAGATGATGCAGACATGTTAATTGCGGTCACCAATTCCGATGAAATTAACATCGTTGCCTGCCAAATCGCTTTTACTCTGTTTAACGTGCCTAAAAAAATTGCCCGTATTCGTTCGCAAAGCATGATTGAATTTCAAAAAGAGCTGTTTAATAGTGATGCGTTTCCCATCGACCATATTATCGCCCCTGAAAAATTAGTCAGTGATTATATTTTCCAACTTATTGAACACCCTGGCGCACTACAAGTTGCGCATTTTGCTGAAGGAAAAGTTGGATTGGTTGCAATAAAAGCCTATTACGGTGGCTCACTGGTGGGTAATGCCATCTCTACACTGAAAGAGCATATGCCGAACATCGAAGCGCGTGTAGCGGCTATTTTCAGACGCGGTAAAGCGATTCGCCCCCAAGGTACCACCATTATTGAAGCAGATGATGAGGTGTTTTTTATCACCGCAAGTCAGCATATCAAAGCAATCATGAGTGAGATGCAAAAACTAGAGCATCCCTATAAACGTATTATGATTGTCGGTGGCGGTTATATCGGTGAAAGCCTTGCAAAACGCCTTGAAAAAGAGAACTCAGTTAAGCTGATTGAAAAAAACTTAAAACGCGCTGAATACCTCTCTGAAACGCTCTCAAATACCATTGTTTTTTGTGGTGATTCATCAGATCAAGAACTGTTAGCAGAGGAGCATATCGATCAAATCGATCTGTTTATTACCGTCACCAACGATGACGAAGCAAATATTATGTCGGCAATGCTGGCCAAACGAATGGGCGCACGTAAAGCGATGGTACTTATTCAACGCAGTGCTTATATAGATTTGGTACAGGGCAATATTCTTGATATCGCCATCTCCCCACAACAAGCCACCATTTCAGCGCTATTAACGCATGTGCGTAAAGCGGATCTTAAACACGTATATTCACTGCGTGAAGGCGCGGCAGAGGCGATTGAGATTGTCGCACGTGGCGATAGTATGACCTCAAAAGTCGTGGGCAAACAACTTTGTCAGCTAAAATTACCACGAGGTACCAGCATTGGTGCCATTGTGCGTAAAGACGAAGTGCTGATCGCCCACGATAAAACAGTAATAGAGAGCGATGATCATGTCATTCTGTTTTTAGTCAATAAAAAATATATCAGCGATATTGAAAAATTATTCCAACCTAGCCCCTTCTTCCTTTGAGTCGAGATTTATAGATGGTTTATCGCCCTCTCTTTTTCATCACCGGCTTAGTATTGTCAAAAATGGCCGTGTTCATGTATTTCCCCATGGCACTGGCTTTTTATGAAGATAGTTTAGGCGGTGTTGAATTTTTAACTGCAATTATTATCACCCATTTCGCCTCTTTTATATTTCTTTTTTTAGGAGGAGAAAAACAGCGTTCACGTTTAGGCGTGCGCGAGATGTTTCTGCTCACCACAGGCGTTTGGGTACTTGCCAGCCTGTTTGCTGCCCTGCCTTTTGTATTGATTGAACATATCAGTTATAGCGATGCCTTCTTTGAAACCATGTCGGGGATCACCACCACAGGCAGCACTGTCTTACAGGGATTAGACAACATGCACCCCAGTATTTTACTGTGGCGTTCCATTTTACAATGGTTAGGTGGAGTTGGTTTTATCGTCATGGGCGTGGCGATTTTACCCTTCCTCAATGTGGGTGGTATGCGTCTTTTCCAAACGGAGTCTTCTGACTGGTCAGATAAAACCACATCCAAAACACGCCGTGTCGCCATCGATATCTTAGTCGTTTACCTGTTTTTAAGCCTGTGCTGTTTTATTGGCTACCGTTTAGCAGGCATGAGTAATTTTGATGCGATCAACCACGCGATGACCACTATTTCTACAGGCGGTTATTCCACCTCAGATGGCTCAATGGGGCATTTTTCAAAGGGCGCGCACTGGAACGCCATCTTGTTTATGTTTTTAGGCGGATTGCCTTTTTTGTTATTCATTCGCGCTCTCAATCGGCACAGTTTAGCACCACTACTCAAAGACGCACAAATCCAAGGTTTCCTTAAACTTATCGTTGTTTGCACACTCGCTTTAACACTCTATTTAACCTTCACAAAGCAGTTCGATTGGTCAGATGCGCTACGGTTAAGTTTATTTAATGTCGTTTCAGTGATCACTACGACAGGATTTGGTTTAGATGATTTCATTACTTGGGGCGATTTCAGCATAATGATCTTTTTTGTTCTCCTCTTCGTTGGCGCTTGTTCAGGCTCAACCACAGGGGGGATTAAAATATTTCGTTTCCAGATAGCCTTCAGCTTATTAAAACGGCAATTAATGTTATTAATGCACCCGCAGGGCATTTTTTCACAAAAATACAATAACCGCTTAGTCAGTGATCAAATTCTCCGCTCACTGATCGCCTTTGTACTTGCTTATTTCGCCACCATTGTTATTGCATCACTCTTACTAGCACTGTTTGGCGCACCCGCAATGACCGCGCTTACCGCCGCTATCACCGCCGTTTCTAATGTTGGCCCAGGTTTAGTTACAGAGATAGGCCCATCAGGAAATTTTGCACATTTCCCTGACATTTCAAAATGGATATTATCAATCTGCATGCTGATGGGACGTTTAGAGATATTAACCGTCGTGGTGATGCTAACACGCCATTTCTGGAAAAGGTAACCGTTGTATTTGAAATAGCTCAATGGTTAGCTGACAAGAAAAAAGTAATCAATATAGGTGCCAACAAGCTCAATAACAAACCACTTACCAGAGCAATGGGAATAATATCTTTGCTGCAAGTTTGCTTGATAATTGGCAAGGTTGAATCAAGCGATGTAGCCCCTCCCGCCCCGACACACTCTTTAGCAAAATTATGGCCAAACATATACATTAAAATGATGGCAAACAATTCACGGAAAAGATCTGTCATTAATGCGATAGCACCATAAGTCACCCCCATTTTACTGGAAACTAACACACCCGATAAAGAAAACCAGCCAAAACCACTTGATATAGCAAGCGAAGTCATTAAATCTTCACCGACAATAAGCGAAGAGATAGCACCACCACCAAAAGAGCCCACCACCACCAATAAAGGTATAAGGAGCACTGAAGGCGATCGCCATGCAGACGACAACTTAACGGATACAATGTCAATTCCGACACAAAAAATTAAAATATACAACAAGGTATCTGAAATGGGTAAATCATGTAGAGCCCCATTACTGTCGATAACAAACAACGAAAGAATAACGCCAATAAAAACCATTGATAAAGCAATCACACATTCCTTTATTGGTTCCATTATATTTATTTTCTTCTTTTCAATCGCATCAATTTGTTGCACTTCACTTGATTTACAAAAACTATAAATAAGCAAACATGCGCCTAATGTTGTGAATAACGCAAACACGCCCGCGGTGTATATTATGTTTCTAGCCGCGTCAGGATCTTTAAATATTTGCCCAAATTCCACACCGATTGAAAGAAGTAACAGCCAAACTAAAGGTCCTAGAACCTTTGAGGCTAGTGCGGGTAACTTGTTGGGTAAAGACTTCCCCAGTAAATAGCCTAACATTAAGGCGAATAATATCGGAAAAACTGAAGACAATATATCGATCATAACTTAAATAACCTGTTTCATTTGAGTGACACGACTCAGCCGTCGTGTCCATTTCATCATATTTTAAATATTGGAGATTCACTATTTAATAAAAAATATCAACCACTATTTCCCCAGAGGAAACTAACTTCACATCGTCGCTTCGTGATTATATTTTTAAAAAAGGTAATGCGTTTAAGCGAGCTTAATTTGTAAAATGCAAGGCGGGATCAGGTCGATTGCTCAGCATATATTCGTAAGTTTTAGCATTAAGTGTGCGACTGTTTTTTACCAATAAACAGATATCTTCCCATACCGTTTTAGATAACTCTAACTGTTCATTAATACGCCACTTTCTTGAGGTTAACTCACCCTCTTTGGTATGTTGAAAAGTTAAAATCGGGTAAGAATAATGCTTACCACTTTCTGTATTTTTTACTTCATGAGTAAATGACAAACCTTTAAAACCGGTATTAGAGCGCTTCGATTTAATATCATTACGCGCATATTTTAGTTGCAGTTTAAGCAACTGGCGCTCTTTATCTTGGGCACGTCGCAGTGCGGTAGAGTCGGTATACTTTTGATAGGAAAAATAAACTTGTTTCGACTTTCCATTAACACTGACCGAAACACGCACACCTGCCCATCCGCTTGAAAGATCACCGGGTTTATAAATTCGAATCATAATTAATTTTTTCCTGTTTACTTGCTTGTGAACATTCTACCAGTTGTTGAGGTAGGGGCTTATTAACAGTCACCCCCATCTCTTTCAGGGATTCTGCTTGTGCGATTAAATTACCACGCCCTTCGCTAAACTGTTTAAGGGCGTGGTCATAACTGTCTTGTGCTTTACCAAGTTGCACCCCCACATCTAACATATTCTCGCTAAACAGGCGTAATTTGTCATATAACTTACTGGCTTGATTTGCGATTAAACGCCCATTTTTTTCTTGCGAGTCAAAGCGCCATAAATTTTCAATGGTGCGTAAGGCAATCATCAAGTTGGTGGGGCTGGCTAATAATATATTATTGTCTAGAGCGAGTTTGACCAGCTCAGGATCATGCTCAATAGCAACGATAAAAGCAGGTTCAACTGCGACAAACAACAGTACATAATCTAAACTATTTGTGCCAATCAAATTTTGGTAATCTTTTTTAGCGAGTCCTTTTATATGCTGCCTAACTGAAAGACAATGCGCTTTTAACGCCTCTTTTTGCTCACTAATATCTTCACTGTTGAAAAAACGTTCATAAGCAAGCAGTGATACTTTTGAGTCAATAATAATATTTTTATTTTGTGGCAGATGCACCACTACATCGGGTAAAAAACGCTGACCCGCTTCATTTTTATAATGACTTTGGGTTTCATATTCATGCCCTTCTCGTAAACCAGAATTTTCCAAAATACGTTGTAAAACCACTTCTCCCCAGTTACCCATCTGTTTATTATCACCCTTTAACGCATTGGTCAGGTTACTGGTCTCTTTTTGCATTAACTGATTGATATTAGCTAGTTTTTTTATCTCTTCTTGCAAACTATAGCGCTCTTTACTCTCGTTAATATAACAACTATTAACCTGCTCTTTAAACCCTTCTAATTGCACTTTAAAAGGCGCTAATAGCTGATTTAAACTCTCTTGATTTAATGCTTTAAATTGTGCAGATTTATCATTAAAAATACGCTGAGATAGTAGTTCAAACTGGTTACTTAACTTCTCTTCTGTTGCCTGTTGATCACGTAAGCGTTGCTCACCCGCTTGTAAACGTACCTCTGATTCACGTAATCGAGCAATTAATTTACTGTTTTGCAACTGTAAACTTTCAGCCAACAATTGTGATGCTTCAAGTTCCGTTATTCGCGCTTGCAGTGACTGCTCCGAGAACTCACGTTCTTGTTCATTTAGTAGTTTAGTGATATTAAGTTGACTGTTAGTGCGTAGATATAGCCATAAAAATAGAAAAACAACAGAACAGAGGCTAACAACAACGGTTATTTCAATGGGGGAGAGGTTCATTAATACTCTAATTTTTTAAGGGCGGAGATAACGCGTTTATTACTGCGATTCCAACAGAGGAGGTAAATAAGGTAGATGGCAAAAACCATCCATTTATGAATATTTTTACCCTGATCTAAATCTTGAAAAGTGAAGCTACCATCATAACGATTCATCAGCATCACATAACCTAACATGATCAACGGGATCACAAACACCGAAGAGAGTTTCCACAGTAAAATTAAAAATTGACTAAGTTGAACGATAAACATGAAATTCTCCAATAACGATAACCTGTTATTTTAAACAGTTATTAATGATTTAGCGACCCACTTTAAAATAATCCCTCTATTTTGTGTTGTACTTCTCAGCCCTCTAGCATCATTAAACTGCAAAAACATGCACCATATACGTATTTATGCCTATTAGTTTATTTTAAATGCGCTATTATGCGCTTATAGACATGAGCATTGCATGTTTACCTTTGTTTGTAATCGTATTAGGAAGAAAATTATGTGTGGAATTGTGGGCGCGGTTGCGCAAAGAGATGTAGCCGCTATTTTAATTGCAGGATTAAAGCAACTTGAATATAGAGGTTACGATTCAGCAGGACTCGCCATTATCTCAGCAGACAAACAGTTACACTGTTTACGTCGCGTGGGCAAAGTGGAAAAGCTACAACAAGCGGTCATTGAATCTCCTGTATTTGGTGGAACGGGAATAGCGCATACGCGCTGGGCAACACATGGCATCGCCAACGAAACGAATGCACACCCGCACATTTCGCATCAACAGATTGCGGTAGTACATAACGGTATTATCGAAAATCATCAACAATTACGTCAGCAGTTAATTGAACAGGGTTATACGTTCAGCTCTGAAACCGACACGGAAGTGATCACTCACTTAACGCACTTTCACTTACAAACAACAGAAACACTGCTCGAAGCCGTGCAAAAAACCATTAAACAGCTGCAAGGTGCTTATGGCACAGTGATCATTGATAAAAACGATCCTGAGCAGATGATCGTGGCGCGCTCTGGTAGCCCATTAGTGATTGGTTATGGTTTAGGCGAACACTTTGTCGCATCTGATCCACTTGCACTTTTAGCGGTCACGCGTCGCTTTTCTTTTTTAGAAGAGGGAGATATTGCCCAAATTAGTCGTTTCTCTGTCAAAATTTTCGATGCTCAAGGTGATCCAGTCAAACGTGACATTGTAGAATCACAAACAAGCAATGAAAGTAATGATAAAGGCCAGTATAAACATTACATGCTCAAAGAAATTTTTGAGCAACCATTAGCACTGCAACGCACACTTGCAGGTCGTATACAGCAGCATAAAATTGCACCCGATTGCTTCCCTAACGAGAAACTTCAGGGGATTGAGCATATCCAAATTATTGCTTGTGGTACCAGCTATCATGCAGCATTAGTGGCACGTTACTGGTTTGAGTCGTTAGCGGGTATTAGCTGCAACGTTGAGATAGCCTCAGAGTTTCGTTATCGAAAATCAGTCACGCCAAAAAACAGCCTGTTAATCACCCTCTCACAATCGGGCGAGACAGCCGATACGTTAGCGGCATTAAGGCTTGCAAAGCAACTTGACTATCAAACCACATTGACTATCTGTAACAGCCCTGAATCCTCATTAGTGCGTGAATCTGATATCGCTTATATGATGAAAGCAGGCCGTGAAGTGGGTGTTGCTTCCAGCAAAGCCTTTACCGTACAGTTAGCAGCACTATTAATGCTCGTGGCAACACTCGGTCGCCAACATCAATTAAGCGCAGATCGCGAAAAACAAATAGTTGAAGCCCTACAAAGCTTACCGGCAAAAATAGAGCAGGTATTAGCCATGGAACAACAGATAAAGCAGCTTGCCGAGGGTTTTGCAGATAAACATCACAGCCTATTTTTAGGTCGAGGAGAGCAATACCCGATTGCCATGGAGGGGGCATTAAAACTAAAAGAGATCTCCTATATTCATGCCGAAGCTTATGCTGCAGGCGAGCTAAAACACGGTCCACTTGCCTTAGTTGATGCTGATATGCCAGTGATTGTAGTTGCACCTGACAATGAATTGTTAGAGAAGCTTAAGTCTAATGTTGAAGAAGTACGCGCACGTGGTGGTTTGATGATTGTATTTGCCGACAAGAATTCAGGCTTTAAAAGTGATGATACGATGCAGGTATTAGAGGTGCCACATTGCGATCCCATCATCGCTCCTATTGTTTACACCATTCCACTGCAACTACTGAGTTATCACGTCGCCCTCATTAAAGGCACCGATGTTGATCAGCCAAGGAATCTAGCAAAAAGCGTGACCGTAGAATAAAATTTTCCGAGTGCTCAAGGCGATGATTCATCGTCTTGAGCACTCAATAATAGGTACCAATACTCATTTAAAAAATATAAAATCTATCTAACGCATGTTTATCAAATGAACCGATTGAATTTGCCCGCTTGCCATTTTATCCTACCCCCCATTTAGATTAAATAAGTTGGTTAAAAGGTCATTTCATGAATTTCAGCTTGAGAACAATCTCTCTACTGTTGCTAATTACTACAACATTATTGGCTTTATTCGCTTATGACAAAGGGATCTATAAAACCTATACCATTGATCTAACAAGACAGACCCAAATGGGGTTTAATACCGACCTCTCACAAGGGGGTGAAACAACGGCTGAGATTAGCTATACCGATGAAGGTATCGTGCTTAAC
Source organism: Psychromonas hadalis ATCC BAA-638 (assembly GCF_000420245.1). Taxonomy (GTDB): domain Bacteria; phylum Pseudomonadota; class Gammaproteobacteria; order Enterobacterales; family Psychromonadaceae; genus Psychromonas; species Psychromonas hadalis. The sequence continues at coordinate 23,503 of NZ_ATUO01000003.1, forward strand.
TGCAGTATTAGTTTGGAATATCAATGGCCCTACTGCGAGTTAAAAATTCACTTAGCGGAGCGAGCAGACCAAGGTGCCTTTGATTACGCACAGGGTGTAGACCTTTCTTCTTATACCGAAGTGTTTATTAATATCAGCACACAGGGTAAAAATAACGATCAAATCCGCTTTTATATGCGTAATTTCAATCCCGCTTATACCAATCTTAATAGCGACGGTAACTCACTTAAAATCAATGAAGTTCAGTACACCCCTAACGAGTATCCCAACGGTAAATACATTCCTATCAAAGATTTTAATGTTGTTTCATGGTGGTTGCAAGCACGTGATATTCCACTAGAACTACGTGGTGTTGAAATCAGTAATGTGCCACTGCTAACCATTGCTTCTGGCGGATTAGTTGATGAGGGAGAGATGACCATTATCGTAAAAGAGCTTTATTTTCGTTACAACCTAATCAGTAAAGAAAATATTCTTTTTGCTGTGATTGCGATGTGGTTTTTTAGTGCCATTATCGTATTACTATTACAGCTTAAATCATTCCACTATCGACTTAATTATTCTAAAAACCAACAACGAAAACTGAGCGAGGTGATGCATGCCTTAAAACTTGAAAAAGTACAGTTAGAAAAACTGGCAAAACGAGATGCATTAACGGGATTAAGGAATCGTGTCGGGTTAAGTAAATACCTTATTGAGGGTGAAGAAAAAGCACAGGATCACAATATCCCATTTAGTTTGATCTTTGTGGATATCGATTTTTTTAAAAAAATTAACGACCAACATGGCCACAATGTGGGTGATCAGCTTTTAATTCAGTTTGGTCGCTCCATTAGCGAAAATATTCGCCAACAAGATAAACTTGCCCGCTGGGGAGGCGAAGAGTTTATTATTTTATGTATGGACACGCAGCAAGATAAAGCGGTCACTTTAGCAGAAAAATTATGTAAGTTGCTTGCCGACAAACCGCTGTTAGATGGTATTACTATCACCGCAAGTTTTGGTATTGCACAGCTACATAAGGACGAATCAACCACCTCATTTTTAGAGCGTGCTGATAACGCCCTATACAAAGCCAAAACGAATGGTCGAAATCAGGTACAAGCAGCAGACTAAAGCCGGCGACTATTCGCAACCCTTGCTGCTTCTGCAATCTCTTTAGAAACAATCGTTTGCCCAATTGGGGCAAACGAGATAATCGCCAGTTTCAGGTGCTGAATCGCAAACGGAATACCAATAATCGTTATCGCACAGGCCACTGCAGAAATAAGATGGCCTAATGCTAACCATATTCCTGCAACAATACACCAAATAACATTACCGACTAACCCCCACTCACCGGTACCAATATCATCACTCCCTGTTAAATACTTTCTCTCTATCGGCTCTTTACCAAAAGGCATAAATGAGAAGTTACCAATAATAAAACAGGCCTTTGCCCACGGAATACCAACAATAGTGCACAATGCCAACAAGCCCATCAACCACCATGCGAGTCCCATAAAGATGCCTCCAAATAGCAGCCAAATAATATTACCAATCAATGCAATCATAGTGTTTCTCAATGAAAAATAAAAAGAGAGAATAATAAATAGAGTAGAAGGAAGCAAATAATAGATTTTTTCAAGAAGCTCTAAAAAATTAACCACGAAGGCACAAAGAAAGATAAATTAATTTTTCTTCATGTTCTCTGTGTAACACAGTGGTTTTGCGGTTATATTTTTTGCGCTATTGATGTTTAAAAATTACAATACACGTACTGATTGGGATAGGGTTTGGGCTAGAAACCTACCCGAAGGATTTAGGGAGGTTTCTAGCTAACCAAAGCAGTTCAAGTGATGTTGTGCAAGACACCAAATCAACAAAAAGAATAATAACAAAGCATAAAACCAAATGCAAATGATAATTGATATTATTTGAGATATCTTTAAATATAAACTTTATCATACGAATTATAAGTCTGCTTGAGCAACCGACTCTGATACAGTGAGTCCTCTCAAAACAACCTGACGAAATACTATGAGCCATGATCCTGTAATCAAAAATCCTTTAATTGAAATTCCCTTTAATTTCCGTAATAGCTGCTGGTTTTGTGGTGAGCCGAACGATAAAAAGATTAACTTTCCTAAAAAGGCTTATGAAGCCAATATTGTTAACCATGAACCGATCTGTCTACCCAGCTGTAAAGAGTGTGCAGGTATTGTCCAGCGTGGTGCTTTTGTCTCCATTTACGCTTACCGTGATGCCATTAAACAAGCCTTGATCAAGAAGCATCAAAAGGTATTAAGCATCGGCTCAAATTGGACAAAGCAAGAGTTAGCAGAATCTGAATTAGAGGGCAGTGCTTTTGAGGGGTTTAAACGCAGTGCATGGCCAATGTTTGAGATGATGCAGGCACGTATCAATTATAAAGGTTGGTCAGTGGTGATTAATAATGATCAACTAATTGAAGAGCAAGATAACGAGCTTTTTGAATTTGATGGGGTGAGTTATATCTGCTTAGATGATGCGGTGACCCACGCCATAAAAACCTTCTTTTTAGATGAACAGCTTTTTACCCGTGTTTTGAGTGTGTTAGGAAAAGCGAAGTTTTCACAAACGATCCGCTTATGCCGTTTATACCCACACCTAACCAGCAAAAATCGGGAAGCGGTATTTTTAGAGATCTTAGAGAGTATTGGTTTATAACATCAAAAAAGAGGCGCTTTCATTGCTGGCCAGCGCCCCTCAAGATCTCTTATACTGCGACAAACGATCTCTTTTCTGCTTTGTTTTTCAAGAAAGCATAGGTGAAACCCGTTACTGCTGTACCTGCTGCAATTGCCACTAAATACATAAAGACAGGTGAGATTGCATTAGGAATGAGTAGCACAAACAGACCACCATGTGGTGCTAATAATTCTGCACCAAAGAACATAGACAAACCACCTGTCAATGCTCCACCCGCCATACAGCTAGGAATGACGCGCATCGGATCTTTTGCTGCGAATGGAATTGCACCTTCACTGATAAAACATAAACCCAATACAAACGATGCTTTACCCGCTTCACGCTCGGCAGCTTCAAATTTATTTTTAACCAAAAAGGTCGCTAATCCCATTCCTAGCGCAGGCACCATACCTGCCGCCATAATTGCAGCCATTGGACCATAGGTTTGCGACGCTAATAGACCCACACCAAATGTGTAAGCCGCTTTGTTGACAGGGCCGCCTAAATCGAAACACATCATACAACCAAGAATAACACCTAATAACACCGCATTGGTTGAACCCATGCTATTTAAGAAATCAGTCAATCCAGACATAATCGCAGAAACAGGGCCTCCAACGATGTAAACCATCACTAAGCCGGTAAATAAACTCGCCACAAACGGAATAATTAAGATAGGTTTAAGTGCTTCCATTGATTGTGGAAGTGAGAGCTTATCGGCAATAAATTTTGCTGCATAACCGGCAATGAAACCCGCGACAATCCCGCCTAAGAAACCTGCACCCATTGAACTCGCTAACATACCACCAATCAAACCGGGGGCTAAACCTGGACGATCTGCAATCGAAAAAGCGATAAAACCAGCAAGCACAGGAATCATCAGCGCAAATGCAGCACCACCACCTATATCCATCAAGGTTGCGGCCATTGTCCCCTCCTCTTTAAATGCTTCAATCCCAAAGACAAAAGACAGTGCAATCAACAAACCACCTGCAATCACCACAGGCAACATATGTGAAACACCGGTCATAAGATGTTTATACATCCCCTTTGTCTCTTCTGTTTGCGCCGTATTTGCATCTCCTGAAGCTTGGAAAATCGGTGCATTGGCAAATGCTTTATTCATCTCCTGCTCAGTTTTCTTAAGCGCTAAACTGGTACTGGTTTTATAAAGACGTTTACCATTAAACTGCCCCATTGGCACGTCAATATCCGCCGCGATAATCACCAAATCGGCTTCTAATATATCTTGTGCAGTTAACTGATTCTTTGCACCTACCGAGCCACGTGTTTCAACTTTAATGATGTGTCCTTGGCGTTTAGCTTCTACTTCTAATGCTTCAGCTGCCATAAAAGTATGGGCAACACCTGTTGGGCAGGCGGTTATCGCAACAATTTTTTTAACTTGATTAACATCGGTTGCACTCTCTTTTTTCACCGTGATGGCCTTACCCGCAACAAGCTCAGTCGCGGCACTCACCGCTTCTTCTAACCAAGCTTGTGCATTGGATGTGCATTCAGAAATTGTACCTTGATATACTTTTTTACCAATAAAACGAGTGGTATCCACCTGCGTATTTGATGCAATGATAATCGCATCTGCTTTATCAATAACCGCTGCTGTTAACAACTCAACAGGCAATACCGTTGATTGGCATTCAATAGAGGCTTTCCAGTTTAATTTATCACTCGCTTGCGCTAATAAACCAGCCGCAATGATGCTGTTTGCTACGCCACTTGGGCATGCGGTAACGATGGCTATATTTTTCATATTTTATCCTTAAACTATTAATAAACGTCTTATTAAGCAATACCTTCGCCCATTTTGATTTAAGCTTAAAATGGCATTTTACACCAATATAAATCAAATACTTACAGGCAAAAAAGTGGCCAAAATGGGTTGGTTTCCATTTTGGCAAAGGTATCGTTAAAGTGTTGTTGAAATCGGGTTATGTAGGGTGACTTGTTTCTGTAACGCTTTTACATCTTCAATACCGGCTACGCCGACCCCCACCTGCGCAACCGCTAAAGCAGAAAGTGCAGTAGCAAAAGAAAGTATTTGCTTAGGAGGCCATTGATTCACATGCCCCCAACACAGGCCAGCCACTAACGTATCACCCGCACCAACGGTGCTGACAATGTGCATTTTAGGGGGTTGAGCGTAAAGCCATGATGATTGATTTTTCTCGTTTTCACTTAACCACATCACCCCTTTTTCGCCCAATGAAACTACGACATTTTTAATGCCTTTAGCAACAAGCTGTTGCGCCACTTGTTGGCACGCTTCAGGTGTTTTCAAAGCGCGACCAGCAAATTCAGATAGCTCTTCATCATTGGGTTTAATTAACCAAGGTTGCGCCTCTAACCCTGCAGCTAATGCCGCACGGCTACTATCAAAAATAACTTTTTTGCCCATTTTTTGTAATTTTTTAATCCAACTTGCGCATAACGCAGGCGAAATACCCGTTGGTAAACTGCCAGCAAGGACAAAGAAATCATGTGTTTTAGCGAGTTTAAACAGAGAATGTTCAAACTCCTCAATAGCTTGTGCAGATATCTCAATGCTAGGAAAATTAATATCACTCACTTGGCCATTTTTTTCGACTAACTTAACGTTAATACGTGTCGCACCATCAACGCGAATAAAGGCATCTTTTGCATTCATCTCTTTAAATAATTGACAAAACAGGGTTTGATTATCACGCCCTAAAAATCCCGTTACTGTCACTTGCAGACCTAAATCAGATAATACTTTAGCGACATTAACGCCTTTACCCGCAGCATGAAGCGAGCCTTTATCCACTAAGTTCACTGAGCCTGCACTCAATGTGTGCAGATTTCCTGTTAGATCTAAGGCAGGGTTCAAGGTGATAGTCACAACGTTGCTTTTTATTAAATTTGTCATCAACTAGCCCTCACTCAGACCAGAAGCAATCGCTTCACCAATACCAACAAGCGCCTCTTTTGCATCCACACCGTCAGCCGTAAATTGCAATGAGTGACCATGTTTGACACCCAGTCCAATCACTTTCATTAAGCTTTTGGCATTCACCGGTTTTTTATCACCATCAATATTTAAGACCGTGATCGTTGCTTGATATTTTTTCACCGCGGCCACTAACATCGCACTAGGGCGAGCGTGTAAACCGTGAGTATTGTGGATTTTAAACAGTGCAGTATTATCTGCTTTCTTATCTACGTTAGCTTGCTGCGCCGAGGGTGAGAACATCTCCATTAATTGATCCGCTGTTGCTGATAACAATTTCTGCTGTTGTTGCTGAAAGATTATCTCTGTGAGCCGCGTTAAAAACGGTTGGTGTAGTGCATTACAAGCACTGATAGCAATCAAACCTTTCACAGGTAAGCCATTAAACTGACAATCCTTTTCCGTTGTCAGCATAGAAATAGCCGTACGTTTAGCCCCTTTATCACTGCTTAATAGCCATAAACCATTGCCTAAATAGCTAGGCGTTTTGGTGACCAACTCAGCAACAAATTGCGCGTTAACACTACCATTATTTTTTAATAAACCGCCCGCCACAGCGCTCATCTGAATCATCTCTGTTGCTGGAAAATTTAATTGGATTAATGAACGATTAAAGTCGAGTTCAAACTGTACGTCGCCATTAAGTAGCGCGAGTATGTCAGCTTTGTTTTTCGCTTTTTTGAATTTTTCTTCGACGCCATCAGCAGAAAGTACCTTGGTGAGTGACTTTAAAATACCAAGATGCTGATCCGATTTAGCGGCAATGCCAATTGCCACATAAACCACATTGCCATCCCCCCAATTTACCCCATGAGGAAAATGATGAACAACAACACCCGTTTTATTAACTAAATCACGGGTCTCAGTTGTCCCATGAGGAATCGCGATGCCATTACCTAGAAATGTCGAGTTTTGTGACTCTCGATTTAACATCCCCTCAAGGTACTTATCTGCCACCAAACCACTGTCTATTAGTTGCTTGGCAATTGCCTTAATAGCGACTATTTTATCGCTTGCCACTTGTTGCAGGGTAATATCATTATCGGTCAATTTCAGCATCGCTTTTCGCCTCTCGCTCATTATAAGTTCAGTGATTAACTATTTTGCTAAATCGATTCAGCAAAATAGTTAAAAAAATTCAACAAATGTTTTCTTGTTTCTAAATCGCCTTAAAGCGTAAAAATAAGCACCTCATTTAAGAGAGCAAAAACATTGCTGAATCCTTTCAGCTTCCATACTGAATCGATTCAGCGTATAATTCAAGCCATAAAAAGATCAAAACTAAATTTGTATGATCTGAGTCACGCAATTCAAGGAATCTTTCATGACATTAGATAAAATAGCCAAACTTGCGGGCGTTTCCAAAACCACTGCAAGTTATGTCATTAATGGTAAAGCAAAAAAATATCGTATCAGTGAAAAGACCCAATTAAGGGTGATGGCAGTTGTTAATGAACACAACTTTCGCCCCGATCACGCAGCTACTGCATTACGTGCAGGAAGCAGTCGATCGTTTGGTTTAATCATTCCAGATCTTGAAAATAGCAGTTATGCCAAATTAGCGAAACTACTGGAGTTCAACTCTCGCAAAGCGGGTTATCAAATCTTAATAGGTTGCTCTGACGATGATCCTGAAACAGAAAAAAATGTAGCACAAGCCTTGATCAGTCGACGTATTGATGCCCTCTTTGTCGCCAGTGCACTGCCAGATGGCAGCGAGTATTATCTAAACTTACAGGAGCAAGGTACGCCTATCATTGCCATTGACCGTGCGTTAGATGATGAGCATTTTGGTTGTATTATCAGTGAAGATTTTAATGCAGCTTACCAGTTAACGCAGTCAGTCATTAAAAAGGGGATTAAATCGATTGGCCTCATTGGCGCATTGCCAGAATTAAACATCTCTCGTCAACGCCACGCAGGATTTGAAGCACAAGTAAAAGAGCAGGGTTTATCAAGCATCACAGGGTATGGCGACCATTTTAACAATGCATCAGGTAAAGCTATTTTTGAACAATGGATCAAAGAAGATAATATGCCAGATGCCATTATCACCACCTCTTATATGCTGCTTGAAGGTATTTTAGATGTGCTGATTGAGCAACCTACATTAATGTCTACCCTAAAACTGGGTACCTTTGGTGATAATCGTTTATTAGACTTTTTACCCATTAAAATTAACTCACTTCCGCAGCAATTTGAACTTATTGCCGATAGCGCACTGGCACTGGGCTTAAACGCATGCGCTAAACGTTATCAAACAGGAATAGAGTTAATAGCAAGAAAGATTGTGATTCGCTAAAAATGATGACAAATAACTTAGGTAAACTATGAATAAACAACGGTTATTAGAACAATTCTTAATTGCATTAAATGCGGTATTTCAAAACGCGATTAATGCGGCACAACGGGCACATGATACTGCTACCGATAACGAAAATATTGCAGAAAATAAATATGATACCTTGGCCTTAGAAGCCAGCTATTTAGCCCAAGGGCAATCTGTTCGTGTTGAGCAGTGTGCGAGTGATCTTCAGGCTTTCAAAAAGCTGAATAATACCGCGTGCGAAAAGGTCAGCCTCGGTGCGTTAGTACTTTTGTTAGATGAAAAAGATAATGAAAAATGGCTGTTTTTGGGACCTGTAGCCGGTGGTTTGAAAGTGTTTTTTGAAGGTAAAAGCATTGTTGTTATCACACTAAGCTCTCCATTAGGACAAGCGATCAATCAAGCAGACGTCGGTCAAGAGGTGAGTGTCAATATTGGCGGTAATCTTATCGGTTATGAAATCATGCAAATTTTTTAATCCATTAACGATTCAAAATCAGGCTCTGGCGCTAAACGTGAGCGTGCCTCTGCCGCACTGAAATATTCTTTATCCGCTAATAAAGCCGTTAACTTTTCCACTGTAAATGTTTCACTGTTCAAGCCACTTTGTAAGCGTTGTAAACACTTCTTGCTGATGGTTTGTTCATCTAGCTGTAGATATTCTCGGCAAAAATAGAGCTGTGGAATGGAAAAAGCAAAAGCACTCAGTTGTGCCAGATGCATAGCATCAAGTTGTCGCGTTAATTGCTCAAGTGAAACACTGATATTTAAAAGTGTATTAGTCATAAAACGACTCCAAACAGAAAGACAGTAAAGACTGTACAGGAAACAAGGAGGGAATGAAAAGGCAAGTGAACACTGACCCTTGTACACACATCTAAAAAGTACGTGCTTTAGTCATCGTCTTACACCCAACTGAAGCTTTAATTCATATTAAAAGAAGTTTATTGCAGGCAATGAAAAGGGCAGCCGAAGCTGCCCTTAATTAGTCACTCTATCCAATCCTTGATAGTTGGTGCTCCCTGCTCTGCATCCTTTTGACTATGCCCATCTAGGCGTCCACTTCCCAATCCATTGGGCACTTCCATATTATATCCATATAAGATAAACATCCTGTTTATCAATCATCTCCCTTTCCTTAGGAGGTGTCCTTCACTTGTCATCCTGACTAATAATAACCATCCTAGTTATTATATCCCTTCATCCTGAAAGGTGTTCCTTAACTACATCCTGTAGTTTGTTCCTTTGTTTTCCATAACGATAAAACATCCTGTTTTATCACTTCTCATCCTGAGAATGTCCACGTTGTCATCCTGACAATGTAATCCGCTGAAACTTACATCCTGTAAGTCACTTCGTGTTTACGAAAGGTATAATACGATGCAAGTAAACAAATTAAGTGTATAAAAACCACCAAAGTAGATCACCGAAACATCAAAAACAACAAAAGATATAATAATCAGTAACTTATGTTAAATTAAAATAAAATAGGGCAGATATAAATACTTTATTACCACTATATCCCAAGTTAAAAATGGTCAATCTCTTACAACTTATTTTTATTCAAAAAAGATCTTTCTATAACTCATGAAAAAACCGTCTTATACAAATTGCAGTAAAAAAATCCCAACCTAAGTTGGGATCTTTATTATCACTTTATTCAACAATATGATTAGAAGTTGTAACGTAAGCCAACTAATAATTCATTATCTTTATTATCTAAGTTATTAACTTTGTATGAAGCGATTGTACGGATAGATTTGTTGAAACGGTATTGCGCTTCAAATGCGAAGAAATCTTGAGAATCAATAGTCACGCTATTTAATTCATTTTCAGCCAAGCCAACGATAGCGATTAAACGAAGCTCTTTAGTCAATTTGTACTGCACAGCAGCTTCGAACGAAGTGAAGTCAGCAAGAGCACCATTAAAGTAATCCCCATCAGAAGCTTCACCAACTGCGTAAGATGCTGAAACATATAGGTCATTCCATGTGTATGCAGCCGCTAGTGTTGCTTGATTTTCTTCATCTTGATCTGCGTAAGAAGTCGCTAAGTCAAGACCAAAGTCAAACGCGTAAAGTGCAGAAATTGCAAAGGCGTCCATGTCTTTATCTTCTATCGCTTGGTAATCAACTTGAACAGTTAATGCATCAGCAAAGGTGCCTGAGTAAAGGAAGGTATTCGCTTGCTTATCAGAAGTAGAAGCGATGTACTGTTGCTGACCAGAGTGGTAAGACGCGATATCGGTCATATCTGAAACTTGCACGTTAGCTGTATCTTGTTTACCGTAAGAGAAATCACCAATTTGTGTGCCAAAACCGGCAAATAGGTAACGGGTTGTAATTTCAGAGTCAGGTTTAATTTCATATTCCATGAAACCAAAACCCGTTAGGTTTTCAGAGATTTGTGTTTGGCCAGCGAAGTTAATACGTGCACGGCTTTTATCTTTCATTGTGCCTTCAAACTCATCGCTGAATAGACCACGAACTTCAGCACGACCGCCAATTTTCATTGTTGTGCCATCTTGGTCATATACTGTTGCTGCGCCTGCTGTTGCAGAGATTAGGCCAGATAAAATTGCTGTTGCTAATAGAGTTTTTTTCATGATTATTCCATGTTTTATTTAAAGGTTATTATAGTTAATTTTGGTTCAAATTATGTTTAGCGACTTGTAAGCCGTTGACAAAAAAGAGCTTAGACCTTTTCTATGACAAATTTGTGACAACCTTGCGAATTCTGTCAAAAAATGATCTGAAGGCAATTTTGCAAACGATAGTAATGAGAACAGTTATCAATATCAAGATAATTTGTTAAAAAATGAAAAAAACAGTTTTTTATGCCTATTTAATGGCACTTTTTGCTTATTTACCAATACAAAAACTGGAAAAAATACGCCCAAGCAGATCATCCGAACTAAATTCACCAGTAATTTCACTGAGATATTGCTGTGTTAAACGTAACTCTTCAGCTAATAATTCACCCGCTTTATACTCTTCCAGTTGCACTTTACCTTCGAGCAGATGTCTCTGTGCATTATCAATTGCTTCTAAATGGCGACGACGTGCCATAAAACCACCGCCTGTAGCACCTTGATAACCCATGATCTCTTTAAGATGATCCTTTAGTGGCTGTAAACCAAGCCCTGTTTTGGCAGAGATACGATACACAGGATGCAAATGATCTTCTGTTACCGCTAATGACTCGCCCGTCAAATCTGCTTTATTACGCACCACAGTTAACCCGACTGATTCTGGTAATTTATCAATAAAATCGGGCCAAATTTCATAAGGATCTTCTGAATCCGTGGTGGTTGCATCAAGCATAAATAGAACGCGATCAGCACTTTGAATCTCTGCCCATGCGCGCTCAATGCCTATCTTTTCAACTTCATCAGCACCTTCACGCAATCCTGCAGTATCGATAATATGCAGTGGCATACCATCAATATGGATATGTTCACGCATGACATCACGGGTAGTACCTGCAATATCGGTGACAATGGCACTCTCTTTACCAACAAGAAGATTCAGTAAACTCGATTTACCCGCATTAGGACGACCCGCAATCACTACTTTCATGCCATCTCGTAAAATAGCACCCTGCTTTGCTTGTGCTTTTACGGCATCAAGATTTTCTATAATTTGATAAAGATCCGCGGCTATCTTGCCATCACTGAGAAAATCGACCTCCTCTTCGGGGAAATCAATTGATGCTTCAACATAGATGCGAAGATGAATCAGGCTTTCCACCAACGCATTAATTTTATTGGAAAATTCACCTTGTAAAGAGTGCAACGCGCTTTTAGCAGCTTGCTCTGAAGTGGCTTCTATTAAATCAGCAATCGCCTCAGCTTGTGCTAAATCGAGCTTATCGTTCATGAATGCGCGTTCAGAAAACTCACCCGGGTTCGCGCTACGGATATTTTTTATGGTCAAAATGGCTTTAATGATCATATCCATCACCACCGGCCCACCATGGCCTTGTAATTCTAAAACATCTTCACCGGTAAATGAGTGAGGCGCTTTAAACAGCAGTGCAATACCTTGGTCTAATACGTCACCTTGTGGATCATTAAAAGGCAGGTATTCGGCATAACGCACTTTAGGTATTTTACCTAAAATGATCTTCGCCACCGCTTCAACATCAGGCCCTGAAACACGAATAATACCCACACCACCACGACCTGTTGCTGTTGCCTGTGCAACAATTGTATCTGTGACTTCAATCATAATAAAAACCACCCGTTATATAACGTTAGCTTCACCTCGTATTTTGCATATTGAAGCAATGCCTACCAATACTATGCAGTTAAGGTGTTTTGTGTAAAAGAAACTGTAAATGCTCAAGACTAAGCCATGTACGCCTAATTCAAGGCGAAAAAGCGCAGTTTAGTCGTTAAATACTGCGTACATCCTGTACTCCGCCCAATGGGCCATCCTCCGGATGTTCAAATACATTCCCGATGTATTTGTGAGTATTTTTAAACACGGTTATCGCAAGATAACTGAAGCTTAAATTTAAACAAACCTTACATAGCGACAACTTGAGTAGTTACATAGTAAAAAGCAAAAAGGCGACTAATAAGTCGCCTTTTTTATCTGCTTGAAGAGAGAGTTATTTCTTTTCAATCAAGTTCTTTTTATCACTTGAGCCTTTTTTCTCGGTCAAACCCTGTTTTTCAAACTGCTTATAGATATAAGTTTGTTGAATCAGGGTAACAATATTACTGACTAACCAGTATAGAACCAGACCGGCTGGGAACCATAAGAAGAAGAAAGTAAAGATAATAGGCATAAACTTCATTATCTTCTGCTGCATTGGGTCTTGCACTTGTGTTGGAGACATCTTCTGAATAAAGAACATGCTCACACCCATCAAGATAGGCAGAATGTAATAAGGGTCTTGTACCGACAGATCTTGAATCCATAACACAAACGGTGCATGACGTAGTTCAACCGCTTCCATTAATGACCAGTATAAAGCAATAAAGATAGGCATCTGTAGAAGAATAGGGAAACAACCACCGAGTGGGTTCACTTTCTCTTTCTTGTACATCTCCATCATCGCTTTAGATACTTTTTGTTTGTCATCACCGAAACGATCACGCAGTGCTTGAATCTTAGGCTGTAACAGACGCATCTTCGCCATTGAAGTATACTGTGCTTTAGTCAATGGATATAACGAACCTTTCACCGTAAAAGTAATTAAGATGATTGCTAAACCCCAGTTGCCAACAATACCTTGGAAAAACAGTAGTAGTTGAAATAATGGCTGTGCAATAAACCATAACCAACCGTAATCCACCGTCAGATCAAGGTTGTCCGCTAGCTGTCCCATCTCATTTTGTAACTTAGGACCCACCCAAAGGTTCGCTTCAATATTAGCAATACTGTGTGCATCAATTGTTTGTACTGGCGCTTTAAAACCAATAGCGGCATCTTTACCATGAATAATATTACTGTATAACTCGTTGGTTTGATCGCTTGCTGGTATCCACGCAGAAACAAAGTAATGCTGTAGCATTGCTACCCAGCCACCTTCTGTATTTTTGCTTAATGCATCATCTTGCATATCATCAAAACTGTATTTTTTGTAACGCGTTTCTGACGTTGAGAATGCTCCACCACGGTAGACAGGCATCATCATATTAGTACCAGTGTCTTGGATGGTCTCTTTAAGTTGACCATATAACTGCACGTCTAACGCACTGTCACTGTTATTTTCAATAGTATATTTTACATTAACAACATACTCACCACGCTTCAGCGTGAATGTTTTAGTAAACACATTACCGTGACTATCGACAAAACGAAGGGCTGCAGAAACTTGATTTTGACCTTCTGTGATCACCGTTTTATCAGTCGTTACACTATAAAAAGGACGCCCTTTTTTATTTGCGTCTGGGCCTTGGCCGATCAAACCACTCTGGGCAATATAAGTAAAACCATTACCGCTGTCTAAAAGACGGAAAGGCGTTTCAGAGTCCATTTCAACGTCATGTTCAAGTAGATCAGCTGTAATAACATCACCACCAATCAGCGAGATAGCAATACGTAGTTTATCACTCTCTAAAATCACAGATTCATTGGTTGCTAACTGTGTTGGCACTTCATTGTTAACCGCAACGGCCTCAGTTGATGTGGGTACATCAGCACTGAAATTGCGACTTGAAGGTACAGAAGAGGTATTCTTCGTTGTTTGCTCAGTCGTTTGTGCTTGCGCAACAGGCTGAGGATTTTGTTCTACTACCCATGCTTGATAAAGCAAAAAGCTTACAAACAGCAGGGCAAGTAGCAATAAATTGCGTTGGGATTCCATAACGTTTATTTAGTCTCTTTTATTAATTGAATCTGTTTTATGACTCTTTTTATGACAACAAGTAGGTACCGGATCGTAACCACCTTCACTTAAAGGTTGGCATCTTATAAGACGTTTAGCTGCAAGCCAACATCCTTTTACAATTCCATGTAATTTTATCGCCTCGATCGCATAATGAGAACAGGTTGGCGTGAAACGACAACGAGGCCCAATCATCGGACTGATAATTAACTGATAACCACGAATGAACTTAATTGCTAGCCATTGCAACGCTGCACTAATTTTCGCCATAATTTATCCAAGACCTTATTAATTTCTTGATTTGATAAATCAGCAATACCCGCTTTGGCAATAACGACAATATCGATATTAGGAAGTTGGTGTTGTTGATGACGGAACTGCTCTCTTACTACACGGCGGATACGATTACGCCCAACTGCATGTTTAATATGCTTTTTAGGTATAGCCATGCCAATACGAGGATGATCTAAGGTATTTTTTCGTGCAAGAAGTGTGAGGTGCGGTGAGACTGCTGGGACAGCATTCTTAAAAACAGGTTGAAAATCTTCAGGAGTTAACAAACGTAACTCCCGAGAATACGAATAATTTACCACGTCTGGGAAATTATGCGCTTAAGCTTGCGCGGCCTTTAGCACGACGACGAGCTAGTACGTTACGACCGTTTTTAGTCGCCATACGAGTTCTGAAACCGTGTGAACGCTTACGCTTAATGTTGCTAGGTTGAAAAGTACGTTTCATGCTCTTCCACTTATATATGTTAGTTACTGTACAGTAGCTAATATTTTAATTTTACGATTTAGATAACTTAAAAAGTGACATAAATAACAAAGTAAAAATGCTAGCCGATTAAAAAGAGAGCGAATTCTATGGTTTGATCGACTAAAAGTCAATCACAGAGTTCTCTTTCACGCACATTAAATAATTCCCTTAAAAAGCATTCACTTAAATAAGGTAGATATTAATTGCTTGCCAGACTCGAAAGTTTGGGTGGGAGGATTATATAGAAGCAGCATTAATATGCAAGGATCTATCGGTGATCTTTCTGTTTTTGTTTAAAATTAATGCTTATCATTAACCCTTATTCATAAACTTTCTTAAGCCAGTACGGATTACAATCTATTTAATGATCTTTTTTTGCAAAAAGATCGAATGAACTAGTGGATTGATCGTGATCTTCTCGGTAGAATTATCCGCCCCGAAATTCACAACTGGAGTTAGTCATGTCCCTCGTTATTTGGCAAGAGTGCTTAGCACAATTAAAAGATGAACTGTCAAAGAGTGACTTCAGTACATGGTTGCGACCATTGCAAGCAGGCTATAAAAATTCAATACTGTCTTTATATTCTCCCAATAAATTTACTAGCGATTGGGTGCGTAATAATTTCATGGATATTATTGAAGGAAAAGTACAACAACTTGCACAATTAGAAGATCCAAACCACAGCATTCAGATTCGTCTTTTAGTGGGCAGACCCGATGCAGATGAAGCACCCGCTCCCAGTCGTAAACCGATTGCACCACAGCCAACCGCGGCACAACCTTGGCAATCAGTAAATAAAGCCTCTGCGGTCGCACATAAAAGTAACCTGATTAAACGTTACACCTTTGATAATTTTGTTGAAGGTAAATCCAATAACTTTGCCATTGCCACCACCCAACAGATAGCAGAAAATCCGGGAGGCGTTTATAACCCGCTATTTTTATATGCTCATCCTGGGCTCGGTAAAACCCATCTTTTACACGCGGTAGGCAATGCGATTGTGGCAGCCAACCCTGACAGTAAAGTGGTTTATATTCGCTCAGAACGTTTTGTGCAAGATATGATCAACTCTATTCGTAATAATACCATTGAACAATTTAAAGAGTATTACGCATCACTCGATGCACTATTAATTGATGATATCCACTTCTTTGCCGGCAAAGAGCGCTCGCAAGAGGTACTTTTCCAAACCTTTAACTCGATGTTAGATGGACACCAACAAGTTATCTTAACCAGTGATCGCTTTCCAAAAGAGATTGAGGGCATTGAAGAACGTCTACGCACACGCTTTGGTTGGGGGCTGTCAATTCCAATTGATCCGCCCGAACTGGAAACACGTGTTGCAATTTTGATCACCAAAGCAGAAGAGCGTGGTTTAACACTACCCGATGACGTCGCTTTCTTTATCGCAAAACGCCTCACCATTACCGATGTACGTGTTTTAGAAGGTGCAATTGCTAATATTTCTGCTAAAGCACAATTCACAGGTCAAGATATTACCATCTCATTAGTGCAAGACGCACTGCGTGACATGCTTGCTGTACATAGCAAACAAACGACCATTGATAATATCCAAAAAGTAGTTGCTGAACATTACCGCATTAAAATTTCCGATATGTCATCCAAACGCCGCACTCGTACTGTTGCACGTCCTCGCCAAATTGCGATGGCGTTAGCCAAAGAGTTAACTCAACATAGTTTGCCTGAAATTGGTGAAGCATTTGGTGGACGTGACCATACTACCGTTATGCATGCTTGTCGTAAAATAGCAGAGCTGCGCAGTGAAAATAACGATATTCAAGAAGATTATAAAATTCTGATCCGCACATTGTCGATGTAAGGTTAAATAAGTCATGAAATTTTCAATCTCACGCGATACTTTTTTGCGCCCGCTACAACTTGTTGTAAGCTCGGTCGCAAGTGGTCGTCCTGCGTTACCTATTATGGGTAACATCTTAATCGAAGTGAAAGAGGGCTTGTTAAGCCTGACCGGGACTGATTTAGAAGTAGAATTAATTACCCAAATTCAACTGCAGCAGCCCGCAACAGATGGCATTATCACTGTACCTGCGCGCAAATTACTGGATATTTGCCGTGGTTTATCTGCCCCTTGTGAAATTACCTTTGAAGTTAAAAATGAACGGGTAACCATACGCTCTGGCCGTAGTCGTTACTTACTTTCATCACTGCCCGCTATCGACTTTCCTAATATAGAGTCATGGAATAGCCTGCTTGAATTGACGGTTCAGCAAAGTGAGTTCAAAAAGTTAATTGAGTACACTCAGTTTGCAATGGCTAGCCAAGATGTTCGTTATTACCTTAATGGCATGTATTTTGAAGCCAGTGAAAACAGCCTACGCAGTGTGGCAACCGATGGTCATCGATTAGCCTCTTCAGCAATTACTTTGCCACAGACCATTGAGCCACAATCAATTATCGTGCCTCGAAAAGGGGTGTTAGAGCTGGTTAAGTTACTTGATAATGACCAAGAAAATGTCACCTTACAGATAGGTAAAAATAATTTGCGCGCGATTATTGGCAACTTTATCTTCACCACAAAACTGGTTGATGGACGTTTTCCCGATTATCGTCGCGTTATTCCGCGTAACGGCGATAAAGTGCTATTAGCAAGTCGTGAATTATTAAAGCAAGCTTTTACCCGTGCCGCTATTTTATCCAACGAGAAGTTCCGTGGTGTACGTTTAACACTCTCTGAAAACCTGTTACAAATCACCGCCAATAACCCTGAACGTGAAGAAGCAGAAGAGTATATTGATGTTAGTTATCAATCTGAGCCATTGGAAATTGGCTTTAACGTCAGTTATGTTTTAGACGTATTAAACACCCTCAAAAGTGATCAAGTTAAAATCACCTTTAGTAGCAGCGATCACAGTACATTGATTGAATCTACTGATAGTGATGACTCACTTTACGTACTAATGCCAATGCGTTTGTAAGTGGTTTACACTACAGCAGGACTTCAGTTCTGCTGTAGTTTTACTTTAGTTTGTATTAATAACCAACCGCAAGTTCGTTAAATGCCAAAATACGCATATTAACGTTACCCTTGACCCCATAATAAAACGGAGCTGTTGATGTCACTTGCAAAACTGAACATCCATCAATTTCGTAATATCAACGCCGCTAATTTAACCTTTAATAACAAAGTAAATATCATCATTGGCGATAATGGCAGTGGCAAAACCTCACTGTTAGAAGCGATCTATTTTCTTGGATTAGGGCGTTCTTTTCGCAGTCATTTAACCAGTCGTATTGTGCAACATGATCACAAAGAGTTCACGCTTTTCAGCGAAGTGATTCAGCAAAACTTAACCACACCCATCGGCCTACAAAAAAGTAAAAGTGGACAGTCAATATTAAAAATAAATGGTACAATCTCTACAAAACTAGCCAATTTAACCCACTATTTACCGCTGCGATTAATCACCCCCGAAAGCAGTGCATTACTCACTGGAAGCCCTAAAAATAGGCGTGCTTTCCTTGATTGGGGAGTGTTTTATCATGATCCCCTCTTTTACCACAATTGGGCACGTATAAAACGCTTGTTAAAACAGCGTAATGCCGCTTTAAAGCAATGTAAAACGTACAATGACTTGCAACTGTGGGATAATGAACTTTGCCTTTTAAGTGATAAAATTAGCGAGCAACGGCAGTGTTATTTTGAATTGTTAACACCACTTATCAAAAGTACACTAAATGATTTTTTACCCGAGTTTGAGTTTCAGTTCCAATTTTTTTGTGGCTGGGATAAAAACAACAAATCATTGGCCGAGTATCTACACGATAACTTCTTGCGCGACAATCAACTGGGTTATACAACAGCGGGGCCTCAAAAAGCCGATATTCGTTTTAAGATAAAAGGTTTCCCTGTTGCCGATGTTTTATCACGTGGCCAACTAAAACTATTTGTTTATGCCCTACAGCTTGCACAAGGATTGTTCTTAAATAGCATCGACAAAAAACAGTGTATTTTTCTAATAGATGATTTTAGTTCTGAGCTTGATCAGAACAAACAACAAATATTAGCAAAGCATATTACAGATTCAAATGCGCAACTGTTTATCACCCTTATTGAGCCTAATAATATCGATAAACTCTTTACGCAACAACATAGCGTGTTTCACGTGGAACATGGTCAGATTACAGAACAATTAGAAAATAATAGGTGAAAGCTTTATGGCTGAAAATAGTTATGATTCGTCAAGTATTAAAGTACTAAAAGGGTTAGACGCGGTACGTAAACGCCCAGGCATGTATATTGGTGATACCGATGATGGTACAGGACTACACCACATGGTGTTTGAGATCCTTGATAACTCAATTGATGAAGCATTAGCAGGTCACTGTAGTGATATCGTGACCACTATCCACACCGATGGCAGTGTTTCAGTACGTGATGATGGCCGTGGTATTCCTGTTGATATTCATGAAGGTGAGGGCGTTTCTGCGGCTGAAGTTATCATGACCATCCTACATGCAGGCGGTAAATTCGATGATAACTCTTACAAAGTATCTGGCGGTTTGCACGGCGTAGGTGTTTCAGTTGTCAATGCACTGTCTAGAAAATTACGTTTAACCGTGAAGCGTCACGGTAAAATTCATCAACAAACCTATATTCACGGTGTACCAGAAGCCCCTATGGCAGCCATCGGTGATACCGATCAAACCGGTACTGAAATCCGTTTTTGGCCAAGTGAAGAGACTTTCACTGATGTGCTTTTCCATTACGAGATTTTGGCCAAACGTCTCCGTGAGCTGTCATTTTTAAACTCAGGTGTGTCCATCAAGCTCATTGATAAACGTGAAGAAGATAAACACGATCACTTCTGTTATGAAGGCGGTATTGAGGCTTTTATAAAATACCTCAATAAAAACAAAACACCGGTACATCAAAAAATATTCCATTTTGAAGTCACCAATGACGAAGGCACAACCGTTGAAGTGGCGATGCAGTGGAACGATGGTTTCCAAGAGAACATTTACTGTTTTACTAATAATATCCCACAACGTGATGGTGGTTCTCACTTAACCGGTTTTCGTGGCGGTTTAACACGTACGTTGAATGCGTACATGGAAAAAGAGCTTGCCAAAGTTAAGAACTCTAAAAACAAAGCATCCACTGAAGGTGGCGATTCACGTGAAGGATTAACCGCAGTTATCTCGGTAAAAGTACCGGATCCTAAATTCTCATCACAAACCAAAGATCGCTTAGTTTCTTCTGAAGTACGTCCTGTGGTTGAAGGGGCAATGGGTGAAAAGCTGCAAGAGTTTTTATTAGAAAACCCATCTGAAGCAAGAATTATTACCTCAAAAATTATCGATGCGGCCCGCGCGCGCGAAGCAGCACGTAAAGCACGTGATATGACACGTCGTAAAGGTGCATTAGACTTAGCGGGTCTTCCGGGTAAATTAGCAGATTGTCAGGAAAAAGATCCTGCACTTTCTGAACTTTACATTGTGGAAGGGGACTCTGCTGGCGGTAGTGCTAAGCAGGGTCGTAATCGTAAAAACCAAGCAATTTTACCGCTTAAAGGTAAAATTCTTAATGTAGAAAAAGCTCGTTTCGATAAAATGTTATCTTCACAAGAGGTAGCAACACTGATCACTGCACTCGGTTGTGGTATCGGTCGTGACGAATATAACCCAGAAAAAACACGTTACCACCGTATCATCATCATGACCGATGCCGATGTCGATGGTTCACACATTCGTACGCTGCTATTAACATTTTTCTTTCGTCAAATGCCAGAGCTAATTGAGCGCGGTTATATCTACATCGCTCAGCCACCTCTTTATAAAATAAAAAAAGGCAAGCAAGAGACCTATGTAAAAGATGAATCAGAACTGCAAACGTACCTAACAACACTCGCAATGGAAAATTCATCACTGCATGTAAATTCTGAGGCTCCGGGCATTTCAGGACTTGCATTAGAAGGGTTAATTCAACGCTACCGCGCAGTACAAGATAATATCAAACGCCTGAAACGTCGTTATCCATCGATTATTCTCGACAAGCTTATCTACAAACCTGCATTAACCACTGAGCAGTTAACCAACAAAACCGTGGCCAGTGATTGGGCGACGGATATCGTTGATACACTTAATGCCGAAGACTTTGAAGGGACCATTTACAACGTAGATGTACAGCAGTCTGATGATGAGCTATCAAATAACATTGTATTTACTGTACGTAAACACGGTGTTGAAGCAGACTTCACTTTCGATGAAGAGTACTTTGGTTCTGATGGTTACAAAGCATTAGTCGCTGTCGGCGTAGAAGTCGCAGACCTGTTAGAAGAAGGTGCTTATATCCAACGCGGCGAGCGTAAACACGAAGTAAGCCACTTTATTGATGCGGTTAACTGGTTGATGACTGAATCAAAACGTGGCCTGTACATTCAACGTTACAAAGGGCTAGGTGAGATGAACCCCGATCAGCTTTGTGATACCACCATGGATCCGAATACGCGTCATATGTTACAAGTACGCATCGAAGATGCCGTGGCAGCGGATCAACTGTTCAGTACCTTAATGGGTGATCACGTTGAACCACGTCGTGCCTTTATCGAGGAAAATGCGCTGCGTGTAGAGAACTTAGATATCTAACCTTTCTCTTACAGCCAAAACTAAAAACCAGCATTGTTGCTGGTTTTTTTATGCCCTAAATAATCTGTCACATTACGGCCACATTAAAAACCTACAATTTCAGCTTAATTTGAATTTTTGAGCGCTTTATGTCGGTCAGTTTTTTTACTAAATTAATTTCAGTTAGCATTACTTTATTACTTATTTTCATTAGCGATTTTATCATATGGGCGTGGCAAGAGATGGATAAACCTTATCAAATTAGCCAGTCCTATCATGCAATCAAAGCAGAATTTTAAGCGGATATCGCACTCTCTTTAGAACAATACTTGAACTCTGGTAATGCCAGTAAACAGCAACAGGCAGAAAAACAATTAAACACATTAAAAAACACAGCTATTCACTGGCTTAATGATAAACAAAAATAATCCATTGTTGATGTAATCACAGCATTAGAAAAAGCAATTCAAGAGGTTAGAGGTGCTGGAAAACTGGCCGCAGATCCTGATATGCGATTAATTAATAATGAGATGGAACGACATGCTATCAGCGCTGATTTATTGGCTTTAACGATTCAGTCAACCGTTAGCAATAAAATAAAACTATAATATTAAACACAGTTGCTTAACATTAGCCTCGGATTGCAACAAATGTCCCTTCGTCGCCAACGCTATATACAACATAAAAATGAGCCGTTAAAAGAGGCACTGCTCACCGAAACCGGTTAATAACAAATGCCTTAAAGGCATTAGCAACATCACCTAGTTTAGCGCTATTTAAAACAGAAGAAGTCGATGAATTTAGTTTTGATGAAGCAGAAAAAATCGACCGAGCAAAAGAGAGTATTAGCCGTTTAATAAGCTTCACCAATCGCTACCCGAAGAAGTTATCAAACACCTCTAGAATGCAACAAGCCGTAGTCTACAGTAGAAAAAATTTGAGATAACAACTCACGAGCCTCACTGAAAAGTTTGCTTTATATGCCACGGTTGTTGATACACAAAAACAACGGATCACTAATAAAGTGCAAATTATTGGTACACTCGTCTACTTCTATTTATGATAATGAATGTCATTTCTACATTGTTACAGTTTAAAACGCTACGCTTTACGCAACAACTACTGCCCTTTTTTAATGCGTAAACAATAGGGGATTTCAATCAATCATTGAATATAAAAAGTAACTTTTCTGAGTTTAATTGGGTCAAAGATCGTAGCTTGCGTTTACAAAATTATTTAAAAGAGCTTATCGCCTCATTACAAGTGCAATCACAAAAAGCATTAATCGCGAGCAATACCTTGCAGAAACATACTCTGCAAGCGAAAAAAGTAGCCAACAGCAACAACAAACTAAACAAGTAAGCATCGTGATTTCACAGCTTTCTGCCTCTTTTAACGAGGTCAGTAAAAATGCAGCATATACTTGTCAACAAACAGATAAAGCAGTACAACTGGTCACCCAAGCCGATAAAGCATTAGCCCTTGAAACAGAGAAAATCAAAAAACTTGCAGATAATATTCTTTCACTGAGTAAATTAGTTCAACAACTCACCACAGATACACACTCCATCAACAATGTATTATACCAATCCGCCTAAGTAACTGATCGTTTTTACTGGTTTAAATTACTAATATCTGCGTTGCATTCAATCGCAATAGCCGGCTATTACCCAATCATGCGCCTTGACCTTAGTAATTTACCCTGCGTAAAACCTGATCATTATATTAAGCGGAATGGTATTAGAGGTGATAAATAATGTGTCAGAGCAGACTAATCTACTGCACTTAATGCCGCCATTGAAGTGGCCAGAGCAGGGGAGCAAGGTCGTGGATTTTCCGTTGTTGCCGATGAGGTACGTTCATTAGCAATACGCACATCAGCTTCCACAGGTGAAATACAAATCATCATTAATCAACTCGTCAATACCGCCAAACAGGCCAATGAGTATGTATTACAGCAGAGAGAGGTCGCCATTGATTGCGCCGAACATAACCTCGATTTACAGAAAAAGTTAAAGTCAGTTGCTACCATTAGTAACAATATACACCGCTACAGCCGCACCATTGCATCAGCAACGGAAGAGCAAGCTGTCACCATTAACGATGTGGCAAATAACGCAATGGCGATAGATAGGTACACACAAAAAGCAACCGAAAATATGCAAGATATCAGCAATTCAAGTGAGAGCATTAAAACGATTAGTGAAGTATTGAGTCATCTGATAATGAAATTAAAGCACTAAAAATTCTAACTTACTGATAAATTTCACCTTTATGCTTTAACCAACCATGGGCATGATTATTGTGTGGATCGTGGTGTGTCCAATGCACCACGCCACCTTTTCTGTTCCACTCATATTCACCATAAAATTTAACCTTATCACCCACTTTTAAAGTGTTTATACGCGGTGCTAAATCTATGTTGTGGGCAATAAGTAACGTCTGTTTATTAGTTATTTTGAGGATGAATTTCTGATGGCGATCCCCTTTGAGATCATCTGCCAAAAGGCGAATAACAATACCCGAGCCAGAAACTTGTAGATCACTGACTTGGTTTTTATAGGCCGTTTTTATCTCGTTATTAGCGGCAAAAGAAAAGAGTGGCGCAACAAATAAGAGGGCAGTTAAAAGTATTTTGGCTCTTGTCAATTTTAAGTAGATCAAAATTACGCTCCAAGAAGTGGTAACTGTTTTAGCTGATGATAACGCAATGCAAGCGCGATACAGTGTTTTAACTCCGACAGTGGGATAGTGTCATGAATATTAAAAACAATCGCTCTATTACCTGCAAATTTTAAGCTGTCACCATAAAGTTCTTTGAACGTAGCCACTAATGATGTTTTACAATTAAAATAGACAGCGAACTGCTCAGGGTATTTTTGCTTCCAATCAAAGCGAATTGTACTACCAAATTTAGTCACATAACTTGGCTCTCCCCATTTCAATGTTTCTTTAAGGCAGCTAATATTTTGCTCATTTACCACAGCAAAAATAACCTCACGTAATGCCAGTAAGATCGTTTTAACTTCACTTGGGTAACGCTCAAATTTTTGTTGTACGCTCAATTCCATTATTGTCCCTTTTATGTTTCACGTGAAACACTGGGTGCTTAAATAATATAACTATCAGCTAAATATTTACTAACGACATACAGAGATTAACCCTTTTTACTTTATATGGTTACTTCCCAATATAGTCTATATCAGACTCTACAATGCTAATTTTGCAACCTAAAAGCAGGCTGATAATAAGCCCTACAATGATAAAACCGGAGAGAAATATCATTGCAATTAAGAACCACAATAATTGCAGGTCAAAAATAGTCTCATTACGCTTGTTTTCTAAAACAACTTTGCGTGACGTTAAAAAATTCATAATCCCTTTTCCAGCAACTTTAAAATTTGTTTTCATTTTTACCTCTGTAAATAAATACAATCACCACGAAGCCACTGCGTTACGCAGCAAACACCAAAAGAAAAAAGCCACCAAACAATGTTGGTTTCCCTCCTTTTTCTTCGTACCTTCGTGGTTAAATGCTTTTGAACTAACCCTAAAAAACAATTATCACTACGAAGCCACTGCGTTGCAGAGACACGAAGAAGATAAAGACTTAAACAATGTTTCTGTTTTTCCTCGTGCCTTCATGGCTAATTATTTTGCTTTTATGGCTTGCTGATCTTTAGTGTTGTTAATAAATACAAAGGTGTTTCACGTGAAACATCTCTCTGTTAATTTACTTCGGAATATAACGCATTAATCTCATCAGCCAAAATAGCAATACCACGTTCAACCACATCATCATCCTGTGCATAGTTCAAGCGAATGCATTCTTGAGTATGTTGCCATTGCTGATCAAGTCCCGGAAAGAAGTAGTGTCCAGAAACGATCAACAGGCCTTTTGCTTTCAAACATTTATATAATTCATTTGAGCTAATGGGTAAGTCTTTAAACCATAACCATAAAAACAGCGCACCTTCCGCTTTATGAATTTTAAACTTAGGTGTGCTGATTTGTGCCTGTAATAACTGAATCGCTTTTTGTGATTTTTGATAATAAAACGGCTTAATCACCTCATCACTAAGCTTTAGTATCTCTTTTGTTTTTACCAATGGCAAAGCAATCTCAGGACCAATACCACCCGGTGAGAGTGCCATGATTCCAGAAAGGTTAGACATCGCTTTAATAATAGTAGGGTTGGCGACCACAATACCACAACGTGCGCCAGGTAAACCAAACTTAGAGAGGCTTAAACACAAGATAGTATTGCTGTTCCAAAATGGCGTTACCGGTTCAAAAATAATATTAGGGAAAGGTATACCGTAAGCGTTATCGATAATAAGAGGAATATTATTTTCACGCGCGAGTTTATCTAAATGGATAATCTCTTCATCAGTTAATACATTACCCGTTGGATTAGTTGGGCGAGAGACACACAATGCACCAATATTTTCATCAATTTTTAACGCATCAAAATCAACATGATATTTAAACAGTCCATTTTCAAGCTCACTAATTTTAGGGCGAATAGCAACAAACGCATCTTCTGAAACAGAAGCATCGGCATAACCGATATATTCAGGCGCTAAAGGAAAGAGTATTTTTTTCTTTTTATCGTCACTAAAATTGCCCCCCAAAAGATTAAACAGATAGAAAAACGCATTCTGACTCCCATTGGTTAACATGATGTTGTCGCTTGTTAACCCCCAACCATAGAGATCATTAAACAACTCCGCTAAGGCGTCTATAAAGCTGTTCTTTCCTTGCGGGCCATCATAATTAGCCAGTGTATTAATGAGCTTACCTTCATCTAATAACTGTTGCATTAGCTCAGTTAATCTTTCTTGAATTGCAGGTATCGCGGCAGGGTTACCCCCCCCGAGCATTAGAATATCATCCCCTCCTTGCACACCAGCATTGAGATCATCCATCAATTCCGTAATACCTGAATGTTGAGTAAATTTATTTCCAAATATTGAGTAGGGCATTTTATTTCCAATAAAAAATTTAAAGATGTTTCACGTGAAACGTCTGTGTATATGAATAAAGCCAATAAACAAACGCTAATAATAATGATAAGAAGATGGGAAAGAAG
This sequence comes from Psychromonas hadalis ATCC BAA-638, assembly GCF_000420245.1. Classification (GTDB taxonomy): domain Bacteria; phylum Pseudomonadota; class Gammaproteobacteria; order Enterobacterales; family Psychromonadaceae; genus Psychromonas; species Psychromonas hadalis. Next base: position 50,321 of record NZ_ATUO01000003.1, read on the forward strand.
AGGGCATTATACTGAAAAAGAGTAAATAACCATGCTCCAAGTGTACTGCCAAATAAAAAGCCAAACACGATAAGCATAAATAAAATGCTCTTACGCTTATCAAACCCTTTACCTCTTAAGTATTGTCCAATCATCAAACCGAGATCGGTAAAAATACCCGTGAGATGTGTTGTTCTTAATATTGCACCACTAAATGTGGTGAACAGCGCATTCTGTAAACCGCATGCCATTGATGCAAAATAGTGTCCAGAAAAGGAATCTTTATTAAGCAGGTACAATGCAATATAGAGAAGTAATGCTTCAATTAGTAAGGCATACCCATAGCGGCGACCTAATTTCAATGCTTCATTTTGGATCAGCATACCACTAATAATGGCACCAAATATAAAACTAAGCAGAATAATAACAAGGTGTGGCGTCGTATTAATATCGAGAAAAAGTGACACAGCTAATTGAGAAACAGTGCCAGAAACATGTGAGACAGCTTGATGTTCAAAGCCAATCAATCCGACTGCATTAATACTCCCAGCAAGTACGGCAAGAAAAAAGGTACAATACTCAACCCATTTAGGTAGTTTCTTTATCAAGTAATGGCCTCATAAATTTTTACCGATTAAACAGCGTAACTAACGTTTCACATCCAATAAATTTAATTTATCATTTTTTGAATAATTGTTTCACGTGAAACAACTATTCAAAAAACCAACAAAAAAGCTCAGTAAACACTGAGCTTTTTTAACGTTGTTCACATTAAAGTAGGGTTACCTATTCAGTAAACCACTTTTTTATAATACCGACAGATCAGCAACTTGTAAGAACAAGTTACGTAAACGGTTTAATAGCGCTAAACGATTCTGCTTTACTGATTCATTTTCCACCATTACCATGACATTATCGAAGAATAAGTCCACAGGGGCTTGTAGTGAAGCGAGTTCAAACAATGCAGACTCGTAGTCTCCCGCTTTAAATAAAGGGCTTAGCTTGCTTTCTAGCGCGCTCAATTTTTCAGATAATGCCTTTTCAGCGTCCTCTTCAAACAAGGTGGCATCAACATCGGCGTTAATTTCGCCTTTTACTTTCGCAAGAATATTTGAGATACGTTTATTAGCAGCTGCAATTGGCTGTGCTTCTGGAAGCTCTTGGAACTTAGCCACTGCTTGAAGTCGTTTTTCAAAATCTACAGGTTTTGTTGGACGACGAACTAGGACTGATTGAATTAACTCAGCGCTAAAACCATTGGCTTGATAGGTTGCACGGAAACGCGCAAACAAGAAATCAACGACATCATTGACAACATTATCGTTGGTTAGTTTATCGGTATATTGTAATTTAGCCATTTCAACTAACTCAACAATATCCAAATCTAGCTGTTTATCTTTAATAATACGCAGTAGGCCGATGGCGGCGCGGCGCAATGCGAACGGATCAGCAGCCCCTTTAGGCGCTTGACCAATGCCAAAGATACCCACTAATGTATCTAATTTATCAGCAAGAGAAACGGCACAAGCGACTAACGATGTAGGTAATTTATCGCCCGCAAAACGGGGGAGATATTGCTCGTTAAGTGCAATTGCAACCTCTTCTGCTTCACCATCAAAACGTGCATAGTACATACCCATCACGCCTTGCACATCAGGAAACTCTAATACCATTTCCGTCATCAAATCCGCTTTAGAAAGTAAACCTGCACGTTGTGCATGTTTGGTATCCGCTTTGATTTGCAATGCGATATCTTCTGCAATGTTTGAAATACGCTCAGATTTTTCTTTCAACGTACCCAGTTGTTTTTGGAAAAGCACCGTTGATAACGACTCTAAGCGACTTGCTAATGTTTTCTTTTTATCTGTTTCAAAAAAGAACTCTGCATCGGCTAAACGCGGACGAACTACTTTTTCGTTACCTTCAATTACCTGTTTAGGATCGCGACTAACGATATTTGAAACAAAGATAAAGCGTGGTAATAAGTTGCCCTGTTTATCCAACACAGGAAAGTATTTTTGATTATCTTTCATGGTATAGATAAGGGCTTCAGAAGGCACCGCTAAGAATTTTTCTTCAAATGAACCCACCAATGTAACGGGCCATTCAACCAGTGAAGTGACCTCTTCAAGCAGTGCCTCATCAATAGCTGCGACACCATTTTCATGGGCTGCTAATGCTTCAACTTGCTCACGAATAATTGCTTTACGGCGTTCGTAATCGACAATTACTTTGCCACTTTCATCAAGTAACGCTTCATAATCGTCGGCATGATTAATGGTTAATTCCGCTTCACCTAAGAAACGATGTCCTTTTATGGTCCGATCTGATTCAACACCTAATAATGTACCTTGAATCAGTTTGCTACCAAACAACATACACACAGTATGCACAGGACGAATGAATTGGATACTTGATGAACCCCAACGCATCGGCTTAGGGATAGGTAATTTTGCTAACGCATCAGCAGCAATAGTAGGAATAAGCTCTGCAACTTTTTTGCCTTTCACTTCCGCTTTAAAGAGTAACCACTCACCTTTAGGTGTAACTAAACGCTCAGCTTGCTCAACAGTAATTCCGTTTGAGCGCGCCCAACCTTGTGCCGCTTTGGTTGCATTACCTGCGTCATCAAACGCGACACCCACTGCAGGGCCTCGTTTTTCAACTACTTTATCCGCTTGTGAGTCAGATAAGTTAGTAACGACTACCGCTAAGCGACGTGGAGATGCTAGCCAGCTTACTTTTTCAAAACTCAGTTCTGCTTTTTTTAATTCTGCTTCTACGTTACTTGCAAAAGACTCGGCAAGTTGTCGTAATGATTTGGGGGGTAACTCTTCGGTTCCCAGTTCAATCAGTAAATTTTCTTGTGACATCTGATTTGCCTCTATTTATCTATATTTGTAATTGTATTTTTACAAAGTGGGAAACCAAGCGCTTTACGCTTCGCATAATAAGCTTCGGCAACCGCTTTTGACAGTGCACGTACACGTAAAATATAACGTTGGCGCTCGGTTACTGAAATAGCATGGCGTGCATCTAACAGATTAAAAACATGAGATGCTTTCATCACTTGCTCGTAAGCTGGCAAAGGTAGATTAGCTTCAATCAGTTTTTGACTCTCTTTTTCACACTGATCAAACTGCCCAAACAACGCATCGACATCAGCATATTCAAAGTTATACGTTGATTGCTCAACCTCATTTTGATGAAAAATATCACCGTAAGTAATACGCCCCATCGGACCATCAGCCCAAACAAGATCATAAATACTATCAACACCTTGCACATACATTGCCAGACGCTCTAACCCATAAGTAATTTCGCCTGTCACAGGTGAACACTCGATACCACCCACCTGTTGGAAGTAGGTAAATTGTGTTACTTCCATGCCATTTAACCAGATTTCCCAACCAAGACCCCAAGCACCAAGCGTGGGTGATTCCCAGTTATCTTCTACGAAACGGATATCATGGATAGAGGTATCAATACCGATCTCTTCGAGTGACTTAAGATAAAGCTCTTGAATATTTTTTGGCGATGGTTTTAATACCACTTGAAATTGGTAATAATGTTGCAGACGGTTAGGGTTTTCACCGTAACGACCATCTGTCGGGCGACGACATGGCTGCACATAAGCACTGTTCATGGGCTCAGGGCCAATTGAGCGTAAGAATGTTTGTGGATGGAATGTACCCGCACCCACTTCCATATCGAGAGGTTGTATAATGGCACAACCTTGGCGAGCCCAGAAATCTTGCAATGCAAGAATCAGCCCTTGGAATGTTTTTGTATCGAATTTTTGCATGATTTTTGGCTTCGAGTTGATTATAAAAATTGTTGGATATTATAGCCGTTGCAAAGGGTTTATAGCAATGCTAAACAAACCGAGACAAGCTTTAACAGCACATTAATCAATGAAATGAACGAATAATTTACATACAACTCACGCTCAAGCGATGTAAGCATCTAAAACCGCAATAAGACGGACAAAAAAGTCTTTAATAACGCCTGCGTTTAGCCCTATTTTACTTTTAAAAAATCAAATTATTAGGCTACCATTTGAAATTTATTGACTATGATTGATAGATGCCACTACTTATCAACCAGTTATCAACTTATCCACTTATCCACTATTATTAATAACACACCGTTTAAGGTACAGAAGATGCTAAAGAATCATTTATCTATTCGTAGCAAAATAATTTTATGCACCGCCATCCCGATGTTACTTATGATCACGATTGCGATGGTGGTTTATATCAATATTGAGAAAACCATCTCTACGGCAAAATGGGTTGAACATACACACTCTGTCTCCGCAAAAGGTCACCAATTAGTTAAACTAATGTTGGATATGGAAACAGGTGAACGCGGTTATTTAATTACCGGGAAAACTATTTTTTTAGAGCCCTTTAACCATGCAAAAGCAACATGGTTAGAACATATTGAAGAGCTACAAGTACTGGTTGCTGACAATCCACCACAGGTAATAAAAGTAAAAAAAATAGCACAGTTACAAAAGCGCTGGTTAAAAGAAGCGGCTGAAATAGAAATAGCGGCCAGACAAAAAGTAAATAGCGCAATGAGTGATAGTGAGAGAACAACAACCTTAGCAGCAGTGGTTACACTGATAGAAAGTGAAGCGGGTAAAAACATCATCGATAACATTCGTCGTGTTAAAGATGACTTTATTAACGAAGAGAAAATATTACTGGTTAAACGCCAAAATCAGGCGTTAGCAGCCGCTAATAACACCCAAAAAGTGATTGTTATAGGGACGATTTTGGCCATTATTTTAGCAAGTTTGATTACTTTTTTAACCTCTGCTAGCGTACTCAAAAACCTTAAAAAATTATTACTTGGCACGGAAAAAATAACCAATGGTAATTTTAATAGTGTTATTCATGTCAGTAGTAAGGATGAATTATACTCATTGGCAGTCGCGTTTAATAACATGTCACTATCACTCAAAGAATCCACTGAAAAAATGGAAGTAGCGCTACAAACCAAAAGTGAGTTTCTGGCCTCAATGAGCCATGAAATTCGCACCCCCATGAACGGGGTATTAGGTATGTTAGGTTTATTACTCAATACTCAGTTAAATAAAGAGCAATATCATAAAGCTTCTATCGCACAATCTAGCGCCCAATCGTTACTCACGGTTATTAACGATATTCTTGATTTTTCTAAAATTGAAGCGGGTAAATTAGCACTTGAGAAACGTCCCTTTAACTTGCAGCAAACATTAGAAGAGGTCTCCGAAAGCTTAGGTTTTCAAGCGCATGAAAAGGGGTTGGAATTAGTCCTGGATATTGCCACGGTGCAACATATTAATGTAAAAGGGGATAGTAATAGACTGCGCCAAATTTTAACCAACTTAATCAATAATTCAATCAAATTTACAGCCCATGGTGAAGTACTCATTCGTGCATTACTACAACAAAATGATAAACAAAATATGCTATTCACTTGTCAAATAATTGATACTGGTATTGGCATTGCACCGGATAAACAAAGCACCTTATTTGATTCATTCACTCAGGCAGACTCTTCAACAACACGTAAATACGGTGGCACGGGATTAGGGCTAACCATTTGCAAGCGTTTGACGGAACTAATGGGCGGTAAGATTAGCGTCAGCAGTGAAGTAGAAAAAGGCAGTTGCTTTACGATTGTTATCCCCTTCGAAGTATCGAGTGAGCCACTACGCCAAGTACCCCATATTAATATCAGGGGCTTAAATATCTTAATTGTTGATGACAATAAAACCAACAGAGAAGTCTTACGCGGGTTATTAGAGCACTGGGGAGCAATTGTTAGCGAAGCAGTGAGTGGTCAACAAGCCTTACAGATTTGCCAGCAACGAAGTCAGCAAATAGATAAAGACTTCTTTGATATTGCGCTGTTAGATATGCAAATGCCTGAGATGGATGGCGAAGATTTAGGTAAAAAATTACAAAAAAATCACAATTTCTCGCAGATGAAGCTAATTATGATGACCTCTATCGGCGAGCAAAGTGACAGCCAGCATTTTTTTGACTTAGGGTTTAGTGCTTATTTTACCAAACCAACCACCGTCTCAGACTTATATTCAGCTTTAGCCATCATCGTTGAAGGTGGAGAGTTATTAAAACAAGCCAATCCACTGATTACCAGTCAATACATTAACAGTTTAAGCCGCCAACAACCGAAGAAAAGACAACACTGGACAAAATCGACGCGCATTCTGTTAGTCGAAGATAACAAAGTAAATCAAATGGTGGCGAAGTCGGTATTAGAAGAATACAACGTCACTGTGGAGATTGCAGAGCACGGTAAAGAAGCGATAGCGAAACTACAAGCGTCGACCTATCATTTGCTATTTATGGACTGCCAAATGCCCGTCATGGATGGTTATCAAGCGACACAAAGAATTCGCGCTGGAGAAGCAGGACAAGAAAACAGTAACATCACCATTATTGCCATGACCGCAAATGCCATGGTAGGCGATAAAGAAAAATGTATCGCAGCCGGCATGAATGACTATTTAAGCAAACCACTGGATGTTGAACAGTTATTAAGACGGCTACAAAAGTGGTTACCTTCATCAGAAACAAATAACCTCGCCAGAGAAAACCCCAAAGCAGTCTCAAAAGACAATCCACCCGCTGTTATTTGGGATAAACAACAAGCACTGCAACGCTTACTCAATAACAGCGACTTACTTGCTGCTGTCATTGCACAATTTATCAAAGAATCGAGTGCTAATATCAAGCAAATAACCACCACGATTAATGATCTTAACTGGCAACAAGCAGCCCAAACAATACATATTGTTAAGGGTAATTCAGCCAATCTGAGTGCATTCGATCTATTAGAAAAAAGTGAACAACTGGAATCACAAGTCATCTCTGAAAACGCCCTGCAAGTAAAAAAAATACTGCCTGAGTTTGTCAAATCATATCAAACACTGATTGCGACATTACAGGACCAGTAAGAGCGAGCCCCAGGGAACAAATCTCATGACTAATCAGGGTAATGGATGGATTGATTTATCTTCAACTATATTGATATAAGAAAACTTTATAATATGAGCCAAAGCAATCAGTTAATACCATTCCGCTTAATATAATGATCAGGTTTTACGCAGGGTAAATGACTAAGGTCAAGGCGCATGATTGAGTAATAGCCGGCTATTGCGATTGAATGCAACGCAGATATT
>NZ_ATUO01000004.1 GCF_000420245.1 Psychromonas hadalis ATCC BAA-638
TGCACCAACTGTTACGCCAACAGCTGCACCAACTGTTACGCCAACCGCTGCACCAACTGTTACGCCAACCGCTGCACCGACTGTTACGCCAACCGTTGCACCGACTGTTACGCCAACGCCAATAATTACACCAGATGGCCTATGTGCTGATTTCAATGTTTACCCAAATTGGACTAAAGAGACACATGCAACCACTGGCGATATAATGGTTGTTGGAAATATTGCTTACTCTGCGAAGTACTATACAAGTACAGTGCCTGGTAGTGATGATACTTGGGTACATCATCTAAATTGTGATGGTACTGCACCAGGTACAGCTGCGCTTCTCTCTTTACCAAGTGCTAAAGATCCTGTGAGTTTGAAAGTTAACGGTTGGCCAAGTGATTTTGTTGTTGCTAGCCCATCTTCAGATGCACCAATCACGATTGTGATTAATGCAATTAACAGTGCTGATCTATCTAACTATATTAAATTAACCAGTGCTTTTGAAGCGTTGATTCTTGTCGCTGAGCAAGCGGGTACTTCATCTGTGATCATCAATAGTGATGTACTTGATAATATTACGGCAGATAAAGGCGCATCTTTGGGCGTAATTGCTGTTAAGCAAGCGTTAACAGAAGCAGTAACACTCACTGGTGCAAACATTACTGATAGCGAAATCAGCGCATTAAGTGATGATGCAAAAGGTTGGGCTCAGGCTCAAAACTTAATCATGTCTGATGTTGCGACTAACGCTACCTTTGGTTGGTCTTTAAGTATTGGCGACTTTGCTTATGCAACGCATTCGGGTAAAAAATCAGTATGGAACGCCGCATCAAAAGCAACGGCTGATTTACTTGATAAATTAGCGCTGTATAAAGGTGTATCAAAAGCAGATTTCGTTACGTTTACTAAGTCTGGTGCTTCTGCTAGTTTATCAAGCGATCAATGGCATAACGCGTTAGAATACGTTAAACAAGTGACTGACTTTGTTCAGACTCCTGCCATGTTATCTTCTATTTCAACGGCACAAGCAACAACTTACTTCATGGGTAATACTGCTGGTGAAAGTCATGTACGTAAAGCTGCTGCCAATAACATTTTTGCTATTTTATTCGATGCTGATAGTGAACTGTTAACCAGTAAAATTGCGAGTTACCAAAATAGTAAAGTACCATTGTACTATACAGGTGCTGGCGCTGCCGACACGCCATTAACACGCATTACTTCTCTAAACAGTGAATTAGCTGCCATTGAAAGTGTCATGAATAATGAAGTTTTCCTTTACGAACTAGCGACAGGCAATGCTTGGGCTCCATCTACTATCTATAAGTGGAATGACTTTTTAACGGGCTTAAACTCAATGCACAATGTGGGTGTGGCGGGCGATAAATTCTGGTTAATTGATGAAACTGCTAATGATGCAACCAATGCAAAATACGCTAAAGTTGCGATGGCTGCTTTCTTATCACAAAGTATGCAAGAAACAATTCGTTACGATGCTTGTGATGAGAACAACTGGTCAGAAGTTAAATATGGCGCAGCTGTAGATTACCCAATGACAGCAAGTTGTGGCCAGTTAGGTCAGAAATATGCTGATTACGGAACGAATCCTACATCAGGTAAAGATCACCCTTACTCTTGTCCGCGTGACAATAAGATGGAACAAACTGCAAGTACTCATGCTAAATGGTACGGTGCACCAGCGCCAATCTTTGTAGCACCAGATGCTGTACTTGAAGAGCAAGGTTTACTGGTTAACGGTAAAACAGGTCGTTGGACGAATGCAGGCCACTGTAATACGGTACCCACTGCGATAGATACTTCTAAGCAAGTATTTGAACGTGATAACTGTAAAATCTATGAAGGTCAAAAAGCAGGTAGCTTTATATGGGACGGTAGTGATGGTAGTGTTGAAGGTTGTGGCTGGTGGGGTCGAGGTGTTATTCAAACCACAGGTCGCCAAAACTTCGGTACACTTAATCACTTTATAGGCCGTTCACACGTTGATCCTGAGACTATTGGACAAACGATTGATGGCACAACAGTTGTAGCTGCACCTGAAAGTCCGTTGTACTCTGATTTAGATTTATGTTCGAACCCTGGGCTTGTTTGTAGTTCTGAAGAGCATAAAGAGCTTAAGTGGATTGCTGGTTTATTCTTTTGGGTTAACTCAGTGCAAGCATATAGCGATGAGGGTGGCGAATACGCTGACTGGAATTACTACACTGAGCTTAAAGCTTATGTAGATGGTGGCATGAAAGGGACTGCATTTGTTGATGCTGTATCAGGTATTGTAAACCGTGGTTGTCCAGATGATACTTGTCCAGTAAGTGGTGACGTTCATGCAATTAACGAACGTCGTGCAAACTTTAAATTAGTATTAGAAAAACTAGGTCTTAACCCTCAATAAAACAATCGTTTATATTGAAGCCTTGTCAATGCCAGTCGGTGCTTAACCGACTGGCATTTTTTTGTTTTAAAAATGGTTAATTTCTTTATTTGTTCTAGCTTTAGAGTTATTGTCTAAAAAGAAAACCATGAATAAGGTGAATCGTATGACGTCTATTCTTAACCAGAAAAATGATATTTTAGAGCAAATATTTACCCAATTAAAAAGCCACTTCTCAGAGAAAGAACAAAAAACCTTACAGCTATTTATCAATAGTGTTTATCGTGATGTTTCAATCACCGACCTGACTCAAATTAACCAAGAAGATCTCAATGGTTTAACCGTTTCATTATGGCGTGAGTTATTAGTTTGGAAGGGGGAGTTTGCTAAGGTTAAAGTATTTAACCCTGATGTTGAGCAGGATGAGTGGCAATCTTCACATACTGTTATTAGTGTATTATGTCGTAATATCCCTTTTGTGATTGATACCTTAAAATTGGTCGTTAACGAATTAAATATCAAATTACATCGAATCTTTTACAGTGAGATAGCCAGCCAACGTACTAAATCAGGAAAATTAACTGCGTTAGATGCAGACCATGCGGATGAGTTACTGCTCTATTTTGAGATAGACCAAACGAGTGCAGTCATTGAGCGTGAGCAGATAAAAACGAGAATAGAAAGTGCATTATTAGATGTTAGTTTAGTAGTTGATGATTTTAAACACTTAACAAAAAATGTAAAAACTGCACTCAAACAGAGTGAAAATGATAGCTTTAGTGATCAGATTAATGATATCGCAGAGCAACAAACCTTTTTGACTTGGTTATTAGATGATCATTTTACCTTTATCGGTTGTGATCAATTTACCGTTACAGAGGGAGTCGTTTACTCTGTTGAGGGCAGTCAACTTGGTTTATTAAAACGTGATGATTTTCTGCAAGAACCACTACCTTTTGAGTTATTTGATACTTTAAAAAAACAGTCAATTATCCATTTCAGTAAAGCCTCACAGCGCGCTATGGTGCATCGCCGTGCTTATCCTGATGTTGTCTATATAAAGCGCTTTAATGATAAGGGCGATCTTATCTCTGGTTACCGATTTATTGGTTTATATACCTCGGCGGTGTATAGCGGTACACCTAAAGATATCCCTATCGTGCGCCATAAAATTAGTAACGTATTAGCACAATCTGGCTATAGCGCCGGTAGCCACTACTTTAAAGAGTTATCACAAATTCTTTATACCTTCCCCGTGGAAGATCTACTGCTTTGTAATGAGCAAACGTTGCTGAAAAATGTGGTTGAAGTATTACATGCGCAGGAGCGTAAAGAGCTAAAGCTATTTATGCGTTGTGCAGGTAATAAACAGTTTGTGATTGCCACATTGTATGTGCCTCGTGATATCTACAGTACTAAAGTGAGGCTTACCTTTGAAGAGTTAATCTGCCGCACTTTAGAGGTGGAAGATATTGACTTTCAAACCTATCTTAGTGAATCTAATTTAGCGCGTTTGCGCGTGGTTTTACGTCTTAAATTTCCACTTGATCAAGTATTAGAAGAGCAAGCAATTCAAGATCGTATGAAGCAGCTTACCAAGCGCTGGGACGATGAGTTACATGATACGTTAGTGGAACAAAGAGGAGAAGAAACGGGTATAAAGTTGACTAAAAAATACCTAAATGCCTTTCCGAGCAGTTATCAAGATAGCTTTAGTTCGCGTGTTGCAGTGGCAGATATTGATCGTATTGAATCTTTGTATGCTGATGAACATCGCTCTATGACATTGCGTTTTTATCGCTCTATCGAGCCTAATAGCAGTGAGCTAAAACTGAAACTTTTCCATCAAGATGGTGCATTACTGCTTTCTGATTTAATCCCTGTTTTAGAAAATATGGGCTTGAAAGTAGCAGAAGAGTATCCTTACAAAGTAACCCCTGTGGGTGAGAGATCTTTCTGGTTATACGATTTTACTCTACTTTATTCACAGGTGAAAAATTTTAATCCTGATACCTATCGTGATCACTTTGCTGATGCATTCCTGTCAGTTTGGTATGCAAAAACAGATAATGATCCTTTTAACAAGTTAATTTTAGGGGCGGGATTAGCTTGGCGTGATATCAGCATGTTACGTGCTTACGCTAAATATTTAAAACAGTTACGTTTTGGTTTCAGCCATTCTTGTATTGCGAAAACACTATTAGATCATAACAAGTTAGTGAAAGAGATCGTGACGCTGTTTAACTTGCGTTTTGATCCTAAAAAATCGGCCGATATTAATAAACAGGAAAAACTACAAGAGAAGATTTTAACGGCATTGAATGATGTCACTAACCTCAATGAGGATAGAGTATTACGTAAATACGTAGAGCTGATTATGGCAACACAGCGTACTAACTATTTTCAGAAAGAGGCAGGTAAAAACCACGATTATATTAGTTTCAAATTTGATCATAACCTGATCACTGAAATCCCATTACCACGCTTGAATTATGAGATATTTGTATACTCTCCGCGTATTGAGGGAGTGCATCTTCGTGGTGGTAAAGTGGCGCGTGGCGGTTTGCGTTGGTCAGACAGAAGTGAAGATTACCGCACCGAGGTATTGGGGCTGGTAAAAGCGCAACAGGTTAAAAACTCAGTGATTGTGCCCGTCGGTGCGAAAGGAGGATTTGTTGCTAAAAAATTGAATCCAAGCATGGACAGAGAAGCATTTATGGCAGAGGGCATTAGCTGCTATAAAATATTTATTAGCGCATTACTCGGCATTACCGATAACTTAGATAAAGGCAAGATTATCCCGCCGATTGATGTGCAACGTTACGATGGTGATGATCCTTATCTGGTGGTCGCTGCCGATAAAGGCACGGCTACTTTTTCTGATATTGCTAATAAATTAGCAACCGATAGAGATTTTTGGCTCGATGATGCTTTTGCTTCGGGTGGTAGTAATGGATATGATCATAAAAAAATGGGTATTACTGCGCGTGGTGCGTGGATAAGTGTACAGCGTCATTTTCGTGAATTAGGCATTGATGTGCAAAGCAAACCTATCAGCGTCATTGGTATTGGCGACATGGCGGGTGATGTTTTTGGTAATGGTATGTTGAGTTCTAAATATATTTCATTGTTGGCCGCATTTAACCATCTACATATCTTTATAGACCCTTCGCCTGTTGATAATGATGTAAGTTTTAATGAGCGTTTACGTCTTTTTGAAACACCACGTACAGGTTGGAATGATTACGATAAAACCCTTATCTCCAAAGGGGGGGGGGTTTTTGAACGCTCTGCTAAATCAATCAAAGTTAGCCCTGAAATGGCAAAACGTTTTGATATTTACCAAAAGCAGGTAACACCTGCCGAACTAATTACCATTTTATTAAAAGCGCAGGTAGATTTGTTATGGAATGGTGGTATCGGAACTTATGTGAAAGGCAACACAGAAACCCACGCTGATGTGGGTGATAAAGCCAACGATATTTTACGTATTAATGGTGGCGAGTTACGTTGTCGCGTGGTGGGAGAAGGTGGGAACTTAGGTTTCACACAACGTGCACGTATTGAATACGCACTCACTGGCGGGCACTGTTTTACCGATGCGATTGATAACGCTGCCGGTGTTAACTGCTCAGATTTAGAGGTAAATATTAAGATATTGCTTGATAAGTTAGTCTCTAAAGGAGATCTCACCGTGAAGCAACGTAATGTTTGGCTGGTTAATATGACCGAGGAGGTGGGGAAAATTGTCTTAGCCAATAACTATCGCCAAGCGCAATCGATTAGCCTTTCATACATTGAAAGTTACAAACGTATTGAGGAGTTTCGTCGTTTAATTATCGATTTGGAAGATAAAGGTAAGTTAAACCGTGCGCTAGAGTTTATTCCCACTGATGATGTGTTAAATGAATACAAAAGTACTCAGAAAGGGCTAACACGCCCAAGTATTTCGGTGATGCTCTCTTATGCAAAAAATGAATTAAAAGAGGCGTTAGCGAATGAGAAAGTAGCAGATGATCCTTATCTATTAAAAGAAGCGGAAAAAGTATTCCCCGCTTCATTGGTTAAGCAGTATCAAAAAGAGGTACATCAACATCCATTGGTCAATGAAATTGTTGCTACACAGGTAAGTAACGATCTGTTTAACAGCATGGGGCCTACATTTGCCCATCGTATTATGGCCAGTGCAGGTTGCTCTTTTTTAGATGTGTGTAAAGCATGGGTGGCTGCCCGCGATATTTTCTCTATGAGTGAAACGTTAGTCGCGATTGAAGCACTCGATAATATTGTGACTACCGATGTGCAAAGCGTACTCATTGAACGCTTAAAACGCATGGTACGCCATGCAACACGTTGGTTGGTGCGTAATCATCGCAATGATTTAGATACCGGTAGTTTGGTGAAAGCTTATCAAGCACCACTGAAAAAACTGGTGACACAGTTTGATAAAATCTTAATTGGTAGCTCTATTAGCCATCGTCAAACCGTCATTGATTGTTTTGTGGCTGACAAGGTTCCACATGACTTAGCCGCCTCACTGGCAAGTAGCGATCAAATTTATGCTATGTTAGGTGTTATCTCTATCGCTAAAAAAGTGGCGGTAAAACCAGAGCAGGCATTGCAAGTTTACTTCCACAGTGGTGAATCATTAAAACTGTTTGATATTAATAAACAGCTTAACCTTTTACCCGGGGATAGCCATTGGCAGTCACTTGCGCGCGAAGCGATGCGTGATGACTTAGAGTGGCAACAGCTACGCATCAGTAAAGGTATTTTAGAGAAAGTGAAAGAGGGCACCGATATTGGGGATGCATTTGTTGAGTGGCATACTTCGCATCATATATTGTCAGAGCGATGGCAGCGCATGGCAGAAGCGATGCTCGCCGTCAGTAATCCCGAATTTAGTATGTGTCAGGTCGCATTACGTGAGTTATTAGACCTTTCACAAAGCTGATTGTTATTTTTTATTTGGAAGTGAAATTTTCGTTTCGCCGTTGTGCTTTTCTGAATAACGGTAGATCAGAAGTGTTACTTCCATTTCTGCTTTTATACTCCCCCCTTTTTTACCTGTTGTTTGCAATAACAACTTCTTAACAAAAAATATAATTGGTCTTACCATTTAAAACCTTTCCTGATTATCTGTTAAAAAAAAGACAAAATGATGGGTTTTTACTTGCGGTAGATCAAACTTTACTAGACAGATGTTAAAAAAATTGTTAATTTCTCTGCACAAAGTGAATTGGTAATACCATTTTACAGGTTAACAAAAAAGGGCATCATGGCTTACGCAAAAATCAAGCAGCCTAAACTGGCTGATGTGATAGAAGATCGCATTGAAACGATGATTTTAGATGGTTCATTAGAGCTAGGTGAAAAGCTACCTTCTGAGCGTGAATTGGCGAAACAGTTTGATGTTTCTCGCCCTTCATTACGTGAAGCAATTCAGCGTTTAGAATCAAAAGGATTACTCTCTCGTCGTCAAGGCGGTGGTACTTACGTCAAAGAGGCGTTACGTGAACAGCTTACCGATCCCCTGTTTGAATTAATCAATTCCCATCCAGAGTCTCAATATGATCTGCTTGAATTTCGTCATGCCTTAGAAGGTTTTTCTGCCTATTACGCCGCTCTTCGCGGTACTGCGGATGATTTAGATGAAATTAAACGTTGTTTTGTTGCCATTGAAGATGCACAAAAACAGGATGATTTAGAGCTTGAGATTCAAAGTGTGGCACTTTTTTATTTAGCGGTGATTGAAGCCTCACGTAATGTGGTTTTCTTGCATTTAGCACGTGGTATCAAACCATTATTAGAAAAAAATATTTCAGACAATGTCAAGCAACTTTATCGTTATCCCGAAGTGGCTAAAAAAATTCATCAACATCGTCTACAGTTGCTAGAAGCAATTCTTTCCAAACAGCCTTTGGAGGCACAAAAAGCATCGGCTCAGCACCTTATCTACATTGAACAAACACGTTCTGTGATGTTACGTGAAGAGAGCTCTTTTAAACGTGAATTAGGGCGTTTTTAACCTTTTGAAAATGACATCCCATTTTAAGGTGATCATTACTTTAATTATTTGTTATATGAACAAACACGTTCTGTGATACGTGAAAAGAGTTGTTGTAAACTTTTAAAATTACACTGGGTAATTATTTCAATTACGTATTACCCACATGGTAGTGGGTTAATTGAAATAGTTACAACATAAAAATACTTGGTTTAATCACTGAGATACTTATTATAAAGAAGGAAAGTGTCATGACTGACATCTTAAACAGCGATATTGATGCACAAGAAACTTCAGAATGGCTTGACGCATTAGCCGATATTCTTGAAGATGAGGGCGTAGAGCGCGCACAATTTATCCTTGAAAAAGTGATAGAAAAAGCGAAAGCAGATGGTGTTAACCTGCCACATGGTATTAATACCAATTATGTTAATACGATTCCACCTAGCCAAGAGCCGACTTACCCGGGCGACCTTAAAATTGAGCAACGTATTCGTTCTATCATTCGTTGGAATGCGATCATGATTGTTATGCGAGCATCAAAGAAAGATTTAGACTTAGGTGGCCACATGGCTTCTTACCAGTCGGCAGCTGCCTTTTATGAAGTTTGTTTTAACCACTTTTTCCGTGCGCCTAATGCAATAGACGGCGGTGATTTAGTTTATTACCAAGGTCATATCTCACCCGGTATCTATGCACGTGCATTTGTTGAAGGGCGTTTAAGCGCGGCTCAACTCGATAACTTCCGTCAAGAAGTAGATGGTAAAGGTCTACCTTCATATCCGCATCCTAAACTATTACCAGAGTTCTGGCAGTTCCCAACAGTTTCGATGGGTCTGGGTCCAATTACCTCTATTTACCAAGCGCGTTTCTTAAAATACCTAAATGGTCGTGGTCTTAAAGATACCACTGCGCAGCGTGTTTATGCTTTCCTTGGTGATGGTGAGATGGATGAGCCTGAATCTCGTGGTTCATTGTCGTTTGCAGCCCGTGAAAAATTAGATAACTTATGTTTCTTAGTAAACTGTAATCTACAGCGTTTAGATGGCCCTGTAATGGGTAACGGTAGCATTATTCAAGAGCTAGAAGGCCTATTTACAGGTGCTGGCTGGAATGTGGTTAAAGTTATTTGGGGAGGCAATTGGGATGCATTACTTGCCAAAGATACCTCAGGAAAATTATTACAATTGATGGATGAAACCGTTGATGGTGACTACCAAACCTTTAAATCTAAAGATGGCGCATACGTGCGTGAACACTTCTTTGGAAAATACCCTGAAACAGTAGCCTTAGTTGCTGATATGACTGATGATGAGATATTTGCACTGAAACGTGGTGGCCATGATTCATCTAAACTGTTTGCTGCCTTTAAAAATGCAGAAGAAACAAAGGGTAAACCCACGGTTATTCTTGCTAAAACCGTGAAAGGTTACGGCATGGGCGCTGCCGCTGAGGGTAAAAATATTGCTCACGGCGTGAAGAAAATGAATGAATCGCACATTAATAGTTTACGTGACCGTTTAGGTTTACAAGAGTTATTAAGTGATAAGCAAACGGTTGAACTACCTTATCTGACATTAGAAGAGGGCAGTGAAGAGTACAAATACCTACATGCTCGCCGTGATGAATTACATGGTTACACACCACAACGTTCACCTCAGTTTAGTGGCAAGCTAGCAATACCGACATTGGAAAAATTTGCGCCTCTTTTACAAGAGCAAAAACGTGAAATTTCAACCACCATGGCTTACGTGCGTATCTTAAACGTATTATTAAAAGATAAAGGCATCGGTAAAAATATCGTGCCGATCATCTGTGATGAAGCACGTACTTTTGGCATGGAAGGTCTTTTCCGTCAAGTGGGTATTTATAACCCTGATGGTCAAGAATACACACCAGAAGACCGAGGTGTTGTCTCTTATTATAAAGAAGCGGTTTCAGGTCAAGTATTACAAGAGGGTATCAATGAATTAGGTTCGATGTCTTCTTGGGTAGCAGCCGCAACTTCATACAGCACCAACGACTTACCCATGATTCCGTTCTACATCTATTACTCTATGTTTGGTTTTCAACGTATTGGTGATATGGCATGGCTAGCGGGTGACCAACAAGCACGTGGTTTCCTATTAGGTGCTACGGCGGGTCGTACAACGCTAAATGGTGAAGGTCTACAGCATGAAGATGGTCACAGCCACATTCAAGCAAATACTATCCCTAACTGTATCTCTTATGATCCCACCTTTGCGTATGAGCTTGCGGTTATCGTGCAGCACGGTATTGAACGTATGTATGGTGATAACCCAGAAAACGTTTTCTATTACTTAACGGTGATGAATGAAAACTACGCAATGCCAGCAATGCCAGAAGGTGCTGAAGAGGGTATTCGTAAAGGTATCTACAAACTTAAATCATATACAGGTGGCACTAAAGTTCAGTTATTGAGCTCTGGAACTATTATGAATGAAGTGATTAAAGCGGCTCAAATCTTAAGCGAAGAATACAATGTTGCGTCTGATATCTTCTCGGTTACCTCGTTTAACGAGTTAACACGTGAGGGTCAGAATATTGATCGTGAAAACATGTTAAACCCTGAAGCACCTGCAAAAATAGCCTACATCACCCAAGTATTAGGTGACGCGCCAACGATTGCTGCTACCGATTACATGAAAAACTATGCAGAGCAAGTACGTGCCTTTATCCCATCTAATACTTATAAAGTATTAGGTACTGATGGATTTGGTCGCTCTGATAGTCGCGCAAACCTACGTCGTCACTTTGAGGTAAATGCGGGTTACGTTGTTGTTGCTGCCCTTAGTGAGCTTGCAAAACGTGGCGATATTAACGCATCTGTGGTAACAGAAGCGATTGCTAAGTTTGATATTGATGTGAACAAAGTTAACCCATTATTTGCGTAAACAAACTTTTGGTTAACGATAAAGTCGTTAGCCTTAGGAATCGTTACACAATAACTTGCGCTACATTGTTTTCAAAAAGCCTGAAGGGATTGTTACACAATAACTTGCCGATAAATTGTTTCCAAAAAGCCTTAAGTGACTGGCTATTTTAAAAACAAAATCGCAAGTAATGTTGAAGCCAATCCTAAATAACTGGCTATTTTGAAAACAAAATCTCAAGTAATTTTGAAGCCGATCCTTAATTAATTAGGAAAATTATTATGTCTGAATTAAAAGAATTTTTACTCCCTGATATTGGCGCAGATGCGGCTGATGTGACTGAAATATTAGTTTCTGTGGGCGATGTTATCGTTGAAGATCAAGATGTGATCTCAATCGAAGGTGATAAAGCGTCAATGGATGTACCTTCATCAGTTGCTGGTATCGTTAAAGAGATCAAGATGAACGTCGGTGATAGCGTTTCTGAAGGTCAAGTTGTACTGCTTATTGAAGTGGCTGGATCTGCTCCTGCTCCTGTAGCAGAAGATAACGTTGCACCTGTTGCTGAAGCCACGCCTGCTGCATCAACACAGCTTAAAGATGTTTGTGTGCCAGATATCGGTGGTGATGAAGTTGAAGTCACAGAAGTATTAGTGTCTGTTGGTGATGCTATCGTTGCAGATCAAGATATCCTTTCTGTTGAAGGCGATAAAGCATCAATGGATGTTCCTGCCCCGTTTGCAGGCATTGTAAAAGAGATTAAAATTACTGCGGGCGATAAAGTGTCTGAAGGCACATTAATCCTCGTTGTTGAAGTACAAGTTGAAGCACAAGCTAGCGCGCAAGTTGCTCCTGCTAAAGCGGTTGAAACGCCTGCGCCAGTAAAAACGGCGCCTGTCGTTGCAAAACCTGCTGAGCCAGTTACAACGGGTCCAATCAAAGCATCTCCTTCGGTACGTCGTTTAGCACGTGAGTTTGATCTTGATTTATCGCGACTTCCTGCAACGGGTCGTAAAGGTCGCACTACGAAAGAAGATGTGCAAACATTTATTAAAGCGCAACTTGCTATCGCTAAAAGTGGTGGCGGTGGTGGTCTACAAGTACTTCCTTATGCGGATATTGATTACTCGAAATTTGGTGAAATTGAGATTAAACCACTTTCACGTATTCAGAAGATCTCAGGTCCAGTATTGCACCGTAACTGGGTCACTATTCCACACGTAACGCAGTTTGATGAAGCGGATATCACCGATTTAGAAGCATTCCGTAAACAGCAAAATGCCATTGCAGCTAAACAAGATTTAGGTCTTAAAATTAGCCCGCTGGTGTTTATGATGAAAGCGGTTGCGAAAGCATTAAAAGAGTTTCCTAACTTTAATGCGGCCCTTTCAAATGATGGTGAAAGCGTCATTCTTAAGAAATACATTAATATTGGTATCGCAGTCGACACGCCAAACGGTTTAGTTGTTCCTGTTGTTAAAGATGTAATCAACAAAGGTATCTACGATATTTCGCGTGAACTGGGTGAAATTTCTCAAAAAGCACGTAAAGGTAAATTAACAGCGAAAGATATGCAGGGTGGAAGCATGAGTATCTCAAGTCTGGGTGGCATCGGTGGTACTCAGTTTACTCCTATCGTCAATGCGCCTGAGGTTGCTATTTTAGGTGTTTCAAAATCAGTGATGAAACCTGTTTGGAATGGCACTGAATTTAAACCTCGTTTAATGGTTCCACTGGCACTTTCATACGATCATCGTGTGATCGATGGTGCGGATGGTGCACGCTTCATTACAGCAATAAACAACTACTTATCTGATTTACGTACACTAATCCTATAATTATGTTAACGGGTCGGCATTTGTCGACCTTTTATTTTGCATTTATTTAACATTTAAATAGAATCGAATTTTTATTTTAGATCAAACACAGAGGTCAAAATGAGCAAAGAGATTAAAACACAAGTTGTAGTATTAGGATCAGGCCCTGCTGGTTATTCAGCAGCATTTCGCGCCGCCGATTTAGGTTTAGAAACCGTTTTAGTTGAAAAATATGAAACACTCGGTGGTGTTTGTCTTAATGTCGGTTGTATCCCGTCAAAGGCATTGCTTCATGTATCAAAAGTAATTGAAGAAGCAAAAGCACTTGCTGAGCACGGCGTACTTTTTGGTGAGCCAACAACCGATGTTGATAAAATCCGTATCTGGAAAGATAAAGTAGTTTCACAGTTAACAGGTGGTCTTTTAGGCATGGCTAAAATGCGTAAAGTGAAAACCGTGACGGGTTGGGGGCGCTTTACGGGGGCAAATACCATTGAAGCCACTGATCGTGACGGTGAAGTGACCACCATTACTTTCGATAATGCAATTATTGCCGCGGGTTCTCGCCCTGTTAAATTACCTTTTATTCCGCATGATGATCATCGTGTTTGGGATTCAACGGATGCGCTAGAGCTTCGTTGTGTACCAAAACGTCTACTTATTTTAGGTGGTGGTATTATCGGTCTTGAGATGGGAACAGTATACAAATCGCTAGGCTCTGAGGTTGATGTTGTTGAATTTGCAGACCAATTAGTACCTGCAGCTGATAAAGATATTGTGCAAATTTATACTAAAAAAGTTAAAAACAAATTCAACATTATGTTATCAACAAAAGTAACTGCGGTTGATGCTAAAGAAGATGCGCTTTATGTTTCTTTTGAAGGTAAAAATGCCCCTGCAGAAGCAAAAGCATACGATGCTGTTTTAGTGGCGGTGGGCCGTGTACCTAACGGTTTCTCAATTGACGCAGAAAAAGCAGGTATTGAAGTTTCTGAGCGTGGTTTCATTGAAGTTGATAAGCAGATGCACACTAACGTGCCACATATTCACGCTATTGGTGATGTTGTTGGTCAACCTATGCTTGCGCATAAAGGTGTGCATGAAGGTCATGTTGCAGCTGAAGTTATCGCGGGTAAGAAACATTACTTCGACCCTAAAACAATTCCATCAATTGCTTACACTGAGCCTGAAATGGCGTGGGTTGGTTTAACTGAGCGTGAAGCAAAAGAGCAAGGCATCAATTTTGAGAAATCAGTCTTTCCTTGGGCAGCTTCTGGTCGCGCCATAGCATCGGATTGCTCTGAAGGTATGACTAAGCTTATTTTTGATAAAGATACACACCGTATTCTTGGTGGCGCTGTTGTTGGGACTAATGCTGGCGAACTACTGGGTGAAATTGGCCTTGCAATTGAAATGGGTTGTGACGCTGAAGATATCGCACTGACTATTCACGCGCATCCAACACTGCATGAGTCTGTTGGTTTGGCTGCTGAAATTTACGAAGGTTCAATTACTGATCTTCCTAATGCAAAAGCGGTTAAACGTAAAAAATAATCATCGCATAGATTAGTTTTTGAAGGCTTGTTATTGTAAAGGTAACAAGCCTTTTTTATGTTTTGTTTTTGTCTGTTTATCTGTTTTAAGCTATCTTATTGAATAATAAAGGGGTAATAAAGGGGTAATAAAGGGGTAATAAAGGAATAATAAAGGAATAAAAGAGAGTCTGTTATGTTTGAAGTGCATGGTGAATGGAAAATTATTTACAAGAAAAACAGGAATTGCAGACAAGGCCAAAACAGATGATGCTTTCAATATATGGAAGTTGCTTAGATGCCTCTTATCCATGTTAACAAGGGGCAATTATTTGCCCCTTTTTAACTGCTTTATTGCTGTTTAAGCGCAGTAATATCTTGCTTAATAAACAGTAATAACAGCTGACAAACCCCTTGATAAAATCCTGAGTTATTCACGCGTTTGGTCGCCTCAACAAAGGGGGGTAACCACGATAACAGCTGGTTATTAATAAAATTAGTTTGTGCCTGACTATTATTCTCTCCCTCTTTTATAATCAGGTTACCTAAATAATCCAATTGAATAGCGATATGATCTGCTGGCTCTTTAAAGTTGGGATCAACCATCAATCCCTCTTTTTTGAATAGCTCAACCATTTCTTGGTGTGGTTTTTCAAACAATTGTCCCGATTTAGAAAGGTAAACGGATGCGTAGGGCGGAGCACCTTTCTTTGCATCGGTTAAAAACAGTTGGCTAAAGTCTGCTGCTAGCTCTAACGTTGGCTGTTTAATGGCCATGATGATCACTAATGCTGATTTTATCTGTGTGACTGTTTCACTAAATAGTGACTCTTGTGCAAGTTGATTTAATAACTCAACACCCTCTCCTGAGAAATAGTGGGTTAGTTGCTCGGTGGTTAACTCTTTGCTGAGCAAGGTTGAAAACCACCAATAGAGGCTTGCGCGTTGCTCATTGTTTTCACTGTTTTTCATTGATTCACTTACTCTCTTAGCTTATTTCAGTTGGGCCTGTAAATGCGGTTACAGCAGGCACTTTACCTTTAAATTTCTCATACTGCACCTGACAGGTATTTGCACTGGTCGCTTGTGCGAGTTCTGAGGTTGGAATATCTTGGGTTAAGGTATTTGGATCGCCATAGGTATCTAATGAGCCAATCGTCTCATCTATCGGTGCATACCATGCTCCCTCTTCAATGCGCGCGACACCTGGAGCAAAGTTGCTAGAGACAACTGCACCCGCTAATAGTTGACCACGATCATTAAATACCCGCACTAAGTCGCCATCTTTAATGCCACGTTGTTTGGCATCTTGTGGATTCAAGTAGATTGGCTCACGCCCTTGTACGGTGTAAGTTTCACGGAACTGCTGCGAATCACACATCTGCGAATGCAGACGTTTATCTGGATGACAAGATTGTAACCAGATAGGGTGTTTATCTGAGCCTGGTCCACCATGTGAACGTTCTGATTTTTCAAACCACATTGGGTGACCTTGACACTCTTTATAACCATATCTGTCTATTTTACGGCTAAAGATCTCGATGAAACCAGAAGGAGTGCCTAACGCATTGATTTCAGGATCTTCTCTGAAGTCTGCTTGACGGGTCCAATCTTTACCCTTGCCAAAATCAACAAATCCCTCTTTCCAGAATGTTTTAAAGTCTGGCATGGTAAATTTACCTTTGTTGGCATCAACACAACCATCATAAAGCTCTTTTACCCACTGCATTTCGCTTTTTCCACGCGTGTAATCTTGCTCTTGACCCAATTTACGCGCAAGCAGGGTAAATATTTCAAAGTCAGTTTTAGATTGGAACAGAGGATCAACCAATTTCTGCATAGCAATAATGCCACGCGCACTGTATGAGCCATACAGATCCAGATCGTTACGCTCCCATTGTGTGCAAGCGGGCAGTACGATATCTGAGAAACGACAGGTGGCGGTCCATGTAAAATCAATTGAAACAACGGTTTCTAATTTATGAAACGCTTTTTTCATGTTGTTGCGATCTTGGTGATGATGCCACGGATTACACCCCGAAAATACCATCATTTTAATGTTGGGCAGGGTGATGGTTGCGCCATTCGCTTGGATTTTTTTACCCGGCTCTAAAATGCAATCTATCCAGCGAGCAACGGGAATAGTACTGCTGTATCCATTAAAATCTTTGTTTTTATGGATACGTTTTTCTGGTTTATCAGGATTACGCGGGAAACCACCAGGGCCTGCAGCACCTGTTGAAGAGACACCAACAGAGCTGTAATGATGTGCATAACTGATACCACCACCGGGCAGACCAATTTGTCCTAGCATAGTCGCCAGTACGGCCGCCATCCAATAAGGTTGTTCACCATGTTGTTGGCGTTGAATACTCCAACCAACCATAATTTGAGTGCGCTCTTTGACTAGCATACGCGCAAATTTACGGATGTTTTCTGCTTTAATACCGCAAATTGCTTCTGCCCACTCTGCGGTTTTTTCTTCTTTATCTTTTGTTTTACCTAGCAGATAAGGAACAAACTCTTCAAAGCCTAAGGCATAGGTATCGATGAATTTTTTATCGTATAAGTTCTCTTTATAAAGCGTATGTGCAATGGCGAGCATAAACGGCACATCGGTTTGTGGGTTGATATATTGATGCTCTGACTTTAGATAATCTTGTGTTTTGGTGATCACCGGATCAACACTGATCACGCGGATCTCTTTGTTAGCAATTTTTTCTTTTAGTTGCTCAAGGTATTCAAATGATTCATGGGTTTCACAGTTCCAACCGACCTGTAAGTTTTTAACTAAATCATTACCCCAAAGTACAATGGTTTTGCTGTTTTTTAGGATCAATGGCCAAGAAGTACCTTGCGCGTAAACTTCGGTGCTACCTAGCACATAAGGCATGATAGTTTGGCCTGCACCTGTTGAATAATCGCCCACTTTGTTTACCGTGTATCCATGCATCGCAATGGCTCGTGCCATATGGTTACCACAGGAATGAACCTGTCCTGTTGAGCGCCAGCCAGTACTACCTGCATGAATTGCCCAAGGGCCATACTGGGTTTGCATTCGCTCTAATTCATCATGGAAAAGGGTGATCGCTTCATCCCAAGTGACACGAATAAAGCGGTTGTCGCCACGTTTTGTGGTATCGCTTTTTTGACGATTTAAGTACCACTCATAACGCACCATTGGGTAACGGATACGTGAGGGACTGTAAATGATACCTTTAATGCCATTAAGCATATCGGTTGGGTATTTATCTACCTCAAATGCTTTTATCTCTTGTACTTTTCCCGCATAAACACGGGCGCGGAACGCACCCCAATGTGAGCCACTGACTTTCCATTGCCCTGTTTCTTCAATTGTTGCTGCATGTGCAACTTGCAATAATCCGGGACCAATTAATACTGCACCGCTAGAAGCTAACAAACCTTTTAAAAAACTGCGTCTTGAAATTGACATTGTGAGCTCCTGATTAATGTGCTTCATCTGAAAAATCAGATGAGTGTTTTTGTAAATATTTAAGAACTAATGCTTGTGTATCGCCGTCTAAGTTAACAAACGATAACATGCCGTTAAACATACCTGGCCAAGTATTGGTATCAAAATGATTTTCAGCCGGTTGGGAATGACAAACACTGCAGCTAGTCCGGTAGGTTGATTTCGCAAATGTCCACAATGTATCACGTGATTCGGTTAGCGAGCCATTACGCATCCACAGTGTTACTTCTACTTTTTGCCAAGGCAAGCCAGTGAGATCATCAATTTTAGATTCACCTTTTTGCATATATTGATCACTCTGTGCAACCTCTTTGGTGAGGAAACCATCATTAATATTCATGGCAAAGTCTTCAAACATCACGCGACCAAAACCTTTGGTTTTACGCCAGACATCAAGTTCAACTTGAATGGCATCACCTTCAACGGCTAGTACATTGACTTTAGTGGCCGCATTTAGTTGTCCCGCTTCTGTGCTTAAGCTTTCATCAGTAAACAGGGGCAACTGGCGCACGCTATAATAACTCTTACCTGCTTGGTAACCTGATGTTGCCATCTCTTCAAGTTTTGCTAATGTACCTTCTCCTGAGTGCATATTATCAGGTAGTTTATGGGCGATGCCTTTATGACAATCAATACAACTTTGATCGCGTTCTGCTGCCATTTTCATTTGAACTTGTGCACGCTCTGACATGATATTGAAATCCATACTTTCATAGTTATGGCAATTTTTACACTCAAGAGAATTATTGGCAGTAAAGCGATCCCATTCATGTTGTGCTAGTTCACCGCGTTTCTCTAAGAATTTTTCACGGGTATTAATGGTGCCGAAAATGGTGCCCCAAACCTCTTTTGAAGCTTGCATTTTACGTGCTATTTTATCACTCCAATTGTGTGGTACATGACAATCTGGACAGGTTGCTCGCACTCCTGAGCGGTTTTGCCAATGTACGGTTTCTTGTAACTCGACATAAACATTGTCGGCCATCTCGTGGCAGCCGATACAAAACTCTTCGGTATTAGTCACTTCTAATGCAGTGTTAAAGCCACCCCAGAAGATAATACCCGCAAGAAACCCACCAATGGTAAGAAAACCAAAACTGAGGTGTACGCTTGGCTTGCTGATAATTTGCCAAAAGCGTTTAATTATTTTTTTCATAATGAGACCTTAAGTTTGAAAGATGGGAAGATTAATGACCAGGAGGGCCCATTAAAAACATCTGTAGAAACCAAATTCCAAATCCATAAGCACCAATTAAAGCGATACTGAGTGCAGGAAAAAGGCAGATGGTGAGAAACAAAAATGTTTTCCACTCTGAAGATTTATTGTGCACTTCAGGCTCATTGTTTGTATTTGACATAAATATTCCAAATAGGGTAAATAGTAAAAGTATAAATAACGTGACTCTCTGCTTCCACAGAGTAGGTTTGAAAGGAGATAAACTCAAGTTTACAGACAAAATCAGAAAGTGTAAATGCATTGTATTTTATGTGATGAAGTGTAATAAATGTGTTTTTGTTGATCTGTATTAGGGTTTGTTGTCGGGGCTGTGAATGTGGTTTTGTACGGCTTTATTCAAAATCTATATGCATGTGATTTTATCGAATATTTTTTGTAACTACTCAGGTCGTTGCCATTCAGTCTATTTTTTCGTTGAAAAATGCTCATTTATACCAATCGGAATAAATAGCTGATCTATTTTACTGGTTAAAATAACTTACTTTTTCGTTATAATTTTCGTAAATAGAACAACTACTTACGTCAACTTTCGCCTGAATTAAGCTGTTTTTCCTGCGTAAAATTTAGATCACATTCTTAATCCAATTGCTATTAAACCACTAAACTGCGATTTTTCGTATTGAACTAAGCATAAATGGCTTAATCCTGAGCAATTACAGTCTGTTTTTATAAAAACACCCCAAATTTGAAGGAGTACTGAGTAGTTACGATTTTTTGTGTTGTTCTGTATTTTAAAGTTAAAAAAATGAGGGTGACCTGTTTTAGTTGATAGTCAGTTCAACCAAACAAGTAACCCTCTTACTTTATGCTGATTTAGCGTTTAATTACACGACTTTAATTGGTATCGCTACTGTAGGCGCTGTTGTTAGTGCTTCAAGTGGTGGAGCAAAGTCAGTTAAGTTAATACCTTCAACTGCTTTTTTGTATTCATCTAAACTCGGTGTGCGACCTAAGATAGTCGATAAAACAACGACAGGTGTAGAGGCAAGCAATGACTCTCCTTTCTTCTCGGCTGTGTCTTCCACTACACGGCCTTGAAATAAACGTGTTGAGGTGGCGAGTACAGTATCTCCTTTTTCAGCTTTTTCTTGGTTACCCATACATAAATTACAGCCAGGGCGTTCAAGGTACATTATATTTTCATATTTTGTACGTGCAGCTTCTTTGGGTTTACTGTCATCAAACTCAAAACCGCTGTATTTTTGCAGTAGTTCCCAATCACCTTCTGCCTTTAATTCGTCAACAATGTTATACGTTGGTGGTGCAATCACTAAAGGCGCTTTGAATTCAACCGAGCCATGTTGCTTTTCTATGTTTCTCAACATTTGCGCAATAATTTTCATATCACCTTTGTGAACCATGCATGAACCAACAAAACCGAGATCAACTTTTTTGCTGCCTTTATAGTATGAAATAGGTCGGATGGCATCGTGGGTATAGCGTTTTGAAACATCTTCATTGTTAACGTCAGGATCGGCAATCATCGGTTCATCAATGGCATCAAGATCGACGATTAATTCTGCAAAATATTGTGCATTATTATCAGGCCTTAATGCTGGGATTTCACCTGATTTTATTTCAGAAATTCGCTTGTCTGCTTTTTTGATCAGTCCTTGAAGCACTTGGCCTTTATTGTCCATGCCTTTGTTGATCATTATTTGGATGCGACTTTTCGCTATTTCTAATGATTCAACTAAAGTGTCATCTTGAGAAATATTAATAGAGCCTTTAGCCTTCATTTCGGCAGTCCAATCAGTGAATGTGAAGGCTTGATCTGCGAGTAAAGTACCGATATGCACTTCGATGATTCTACCTTGGAAGATATTGTCGCCGAATTTTTTCAACATTTGTGCCTGTGTAGCATGTACTACATCGCGGAAATCCATGTAGCTTTTCATGTGGCCTTTGAAGGTCACTTTTACCGACTCTGGAATCGGCATCGTCGCTTCGCCTGTGGCAAGTGCAAGTGCAACCGTGCCTGAATCAGCACCGAAAGCGACCCCTTTAGACATTCTTGTATGAGAGTCACCACCAATAATAATGGCCCATTCATCAATGGCAATATCGTTTAACACTTTATGAATAACATCTGTCATCGGCAGGTAAATATCTTCAGGATCACGCGCCGTGATAAGACCAAACTTATTCATGAAGCTCATTAGTTTAGGAATATTAGCTTGTGCTTTTTTATCCCAGACTGAAGCCGTATGACAACCTGATTGATAAGCACCATCAACAATGGGAGAGATAACCGTTGCCGCCATCGACTCTAATTCTTGAGAAGTCATTAACCCAGTCGTATCTTGAGAACCAACAATATTTACCGTGACGCGAACATCAGAGCCTGCGTGAAGATCTACTTTAGAAGTGACGCCTACTGCATTTTTGTTGAATATTTTTTCAACCGCCGTTAAACCTTGGCCTTCATGGGATATCTCTTTAGAAGCTGCAAAAACAGGCTCTATTGCAACGCCAAGTGTTTCAGAAGCAAAAGCCTGTAATTTTTTACCAAATACGATAGCGTAAGAGCCACCAGCTTTCATAAATTCAACGGATTGAGGCGTGAATGCTGAAGAGATATCAACTAACTCTTTATCACCGTTGTATAGTTTTTTAGATTTAGTATTAATGGTAAGCACTGTGCCTGTTGCAACAGAATAGGTTTGCTCAAGAACAGGGTCGCCACTTTCGTTAAGAACTATTTTCCCATTAGCATCAAGCTTTTTAACCCAGTTTTTAAGATCTAGACCAATACCGCCAGTAACACCAACCGTGGTTAAAAAGATAGGCGATATGCCGTTAGTACCGGCAACAACAGGCGCAAAATTCACGAATGGAATATAAGGACTCGCTTGCTTACCCGCCCATAATGCCACGTTATTAACACCTGACATACGAGATGAACCTACGCCCATGGTGCCTTTTTCAGCGATTAACATCACTTTTTTACCCGGGTATTGTTTTTGCAGTGCTTGAATCTCAGCTTGTGCTTCTGGAGAGATCAGACACTTACCGTGTAATTCACGATCACTGCGAGAGTGAGCTTGATTACCAGGAGATAACAGGTCCGTAGAAATATCACCTTCACCTGCGATGTAGGTGACAACATCAATCTGTTCGTCTATTTCAGGAAGTTGGGTAAAGAAATCTGCTCGTGCATAACTTTTTAAGATATCTTTGGCAATTTTATTGCCTGCTTTAAACGCTGTTTCAAGTCGCTCTGTATCTGCGTCATAAAGAAACACTTGGGTCTTTAATACTTTGGCCGCTGGTTTTGCTACTGATGTATTATCAGAGAGTGCTAAATCAAGAAGTACCTTAACCGAAGGCCCCCCCTTCATATGAGATAACAATTCAAAAGCAAAGGTTGGTGTAATTTCTGCAACGACAGATTCAGCGAGAATGATCTCTTTTAGGAAAGTTGCTTTTACACCAGCCGCACTGGTTGTGCCTGGTAGAGTATTATAAATGAAGAAATTAAGAGAATCCTCTCTATATTCATTTCCTAAATCTTTAATTTGAGCAATAATTTCCGACAACAAATCGGCAGAATCAATTGGCAGAGGGGCCAATCCTAGCTCATTTTTACGATTTTCAATTTCTTTGATGTACTCTAAATATAGACTCATTTAAAACTCTCTCTAGTTCTAATGTGCTGCACATGATCGTTTTTAGCACGGAAAAATTTTGCTTGTAGTTTACCTTATTTTCTAGCCACGACTAGGTTTTGGTCAAATTAACATTAAATTAACACTATTCATGTGATTTATGTCGGATAGAGGAAATAGTTAGTAGGATTAGTAGCACTTACAAATGCGATTGGTAAGGTTTAACTATATGTAATGATTTATATTATATTATATTATATTATATTACATAACATAACTGCTTAAACCCTTTGGATACCTATTACCCTATAACGGCAATATTTAGTTATGAAGTATTCCAAAACATTAGATATAATAGCGGTGGAAACTTACTGTTATTTAAAAATCCTAAGTGACACTGACAAGGCTAATTCAGTAACAGTAATGTAAAGAAGGTTAATATTTTACATTTTATATAAGTCTAATTTAGTTTGTTATATTTGACAAAAACACTATTTGTTATTGCCAGTAAATAAGCTTTTTTGTGCTTAAAAACCACACTTTAGTAATTTTTGATATAACTATGTCAAATCTAACTGTTTGATAAATAACAATCTAGATCAAACCAATATGACAAAAGTGTGAAAACGCTCAAATTAGCTTGTTTTTTCACCAAAAATTGATATTATCTTAAAGATGACAAAAAACAGAGACTGTCTAAACAGTCCGAAATAAGCAATTTAACGAATACTAATAGATATCGATGAGACGTTTACAAAATAGAAACATTATCTATTGGTATTTTCTATATTAAATAATTATAAGTGGGTGCTATTATGTTAGAAAAAAGCTTAGTTGTGGGTGAATACCACATTGATACAAGTCAAAACAGTTTAATTCACGGAAGCCGTAAGGTTTACTTAGGTCCTTTACGTACATCACTACTGCATTTTTTATGTAAAAATGTAAATACAGTAGTAACACGTGAAGATCTTGCTCAACATGTATGGGGTCGTTTAGTGACGGATCATACGATTAATCAACATATCTCTCAATTACGTAAAAGTATTGGTACTTTAAGCCTACACGGTTTAAATATCTCTACTATTCCCAAACGTGGTTACATTGCGCGTATGGAAGGTGTTGGTATCTCTGAAAATAA
Source organism: Psychromonas hadalis ATCC BAA-638 (assembly GCF_000420245.1). Classification (GTDB taxonomy): domain Bacteria; phylum Pseudomonadota; class Gammaproteobacteria; order Enterobacterales; family Psychromonadaceae; genus Psychromonas; species Psychromonas hadalis. The sequence continues at coordinate 24,101 of NZ_ATUO01000004.1, forward strand.
TATTGCACCGATGACACAAGGTGAAAACTCAACAAATGTCATTACAGCGATGAAAGTACTTGTCGTTGAAGGTCAAGCAGCTGATCGTATTCAATTGATTGAATTGCTAGAAGGGTTAGATGTTGCTTATGTAGAAGGTGTTGCTACAACCATTGAAGCTGAGCGTAGTGTTGCACTACAAGACTTTGATTTAGTGATTGTTGATACATTGTTATCTGATAATTCTGGTATTGAGTTCATTAGAAATATTCGTACTGGTCAAACATCAGCGGCTGCTGATATCTGCCTATTAAGTTCACACTTTGATGTACAACGTGAACTACTTGGTTTAAATAGCTTATTAGATGTACAAGGTCTGTTATTGAAACCTTTCGAGTCTAGCCGTTTAAAACAGATGTTAATGGTTGCTACTAAATCAAATGTTGTTTTAAAACCACAAGCTGCTTATGAGCTTGTGCCAACAGATGTATTAGGCACTGCTGTTGCTGCGAAAGCGGTAAATAGTTAATAAACTTTCCTCGTTATATATCCATGATATATCGAGATGCAAAAGCATCTTAAAGTAATATGGGTATAAAGGCTCTCATGGTGACATGAGGGCCTTTTTTATTTTAAGAGACCATAAAATATGGAATTCGAATTCAGAAAAGATTTTATTAGTGGACAAGCAACCATCAAAACAGAGATGGATCATGAAGCATTCGCAACATGGCTTGAGATGGAGGGGCAATCCATTGACTGGATTGAGGTTTTACTTATAGAGATTGAATTATTACAACATCGAAAAGCAACAGAGTATAAGTTAGCAGGCAGTGAGTTTGATCTATTATTAACAAATGCAGAAGCACAAGTTACTAACCATCGTTTAATGGAAGAGAGGGAAGATGAAGAGCTAGATGACAACTTATCTTTCTATAACGCTGAAATAGAAGCATGTTGTGGCCTAGAGGACTTTAAAAACCTAATTGAGTCATGGTTAGAGTTTATAAGCTAACAGCTATTCATAATAGAGCAATGGTTGTATTTTACGTTAGCGTTGTAATACTAAGGTTGCCATCCCTAAAAATGAAAATAGCCCAACCACATCGGTAATGGTTGTTAATGCCATACCACCTGCAAGGGCTGGGTCTATTTTATATTTATGCATAATAAGTGGGATGCTAACACCTGCAATGCCTGCAATGGATAAATTAATAAACATTGCGCCTGCAATAATTAACCCCACGGCAATATCACCTTTCCATAACACCACTGCCGTAGCCACTATGATTGCCCAAACCATGCCATTTAATACACCAATGGCAGCTTCTTTACCAATTAACCAGCGGGTATTACTATTGCCGATATGGCCAACCGCGATCCCACGAATAACCAGTGCTAAGGTTTGATTCCCTGCAATGCCACCCATGCTGGGTACGATGGTCATTAAAACCGCTAAAGTTGCCATCTGCTCTAAGGTGGCTTCAAACATATTTGAAACGGAAGCTGCAATAAAAGCGGCAATTAAGTTGATCGATAACCACACTGTACGGCGCTTTGCACTGGGTAAAATAGGGGCAAAGGTATCTTCATCGTCATCCATACCCGCCATGCCCATCATAGAATGTTCGGCATTTTCACGAATAATATCAACCACATCATCAATCGTGATACGGCCAAGTAGGTGGTTATTGTGATCAACAACAGGGGCTGAGATCCAATCATGGCGTTCAAACAGTTTTGCTATCTCAAGCTCTGGCATTTCTGCTAATAAACTACCCGTTTGATTATTCATTACCTCTGCGATAGAGAGGGACGGATCAACGGTTAATAGTGTTGAAAGTGGTACATCACCAATCAGGTGATCTTTTGAATCGACCACATACAATGTATCGGTTGCTTCTGGTAGTTCACCTTTAAGGCGCAGGTAGCGTAATACTACATCGATAGAAACATCTGGACGTAAGGTGATGGTATCGGTATTCATCATCGAACCCGCTGTGTCTTCTGGATAAGCAAGTGCTTGCTCTACACGATGCCTGTCTTGTGCATCCATCTGTCCTATCACTGCTTGATAAAGGCTATTTGGAATACCACGTAAAATATAAGCAAGATCGTCAGTATCCATCCCCTCTGTGACTGCAACTAAATTAGCTGCATCCATCAAGCTGATGATGCCATCTTTTGCATCTTCATTTAACTCTTCAAGGATCTCACCTTGTTGATCATGATCGGTTAGATTCCAGAGGATTTTACGATTTGCTGGGGGAGAAGATTCGAGCAGTAGTGCTACATCACAGGCATGCATTTTTTCTAAAATACTTCGGACAAGTACAAACATGCCACTTTCGAGCGCTTTATTGATCTCTTGGAGCTGTTGCTGGGTATCTTTTAAGTCTGTTTTTTCCAGCATTGGTTTTCTCCTAAATTATTGGTCTTCTAAAAACTTATTTTCTATTAGCTTAGTCACAGCAAACATGGCTTGTTTTGCCTCGGTGCCTGTTGCGATGATCTCTATCTCTTGCCCGTAACAGGTTTCTAATACCAGTAATCCTAATACACTATCGGCATCTGCTTGTTTATCATGATGTTTAATCGTAATAGTTGCATCAAAATTGTTAACTAACTCAACCAGTTTGATGGTTGCACGAGTATGTAAACCTAGCTTATTTTGTATTGTAATAGTTTGTTTAATGATATCCAATTTTTTTTATTACCTTTAGGAATCGTTACACAATAACTTACGCTAAATTGTTTTCAAAAAACCTGAAATGACTGGTTATTTTGAAAACAAAAACGCAAGTAATTTTGAAGCCGATCCTTACTGTGAGCGTAAGCACTTGTGTTCAATTTGTACCTGATATTTATTTTTAAAGCGACTGGCAATCTGTTCAGTTAAGTAAACAGAGCGGTGTTTTCCACCGGTACAGCCAATGGCAATAGTGACATAATTACGATTGTTATTTTCAAGGTGTGGAAGCCATGATTGAAACAGATTCTCAATTTGGTTTACGGTTTGTTTAACCAGTGGAAAAGATTCAAGATAGTCAATAATAGGTTGGTCTTGGCCACTGAATTTTTGTAGTTTCTCTTCCCAATGTGGATTAGGCAAAAAGCGCACATCAAAAATATAATCAGCATCTTCAGGGTGGATATATTTAAAACCAAAAGATTGAAAAACAATTAATAACTTACTTTTACTAGAACCCTGCAGATAAATTTTAATGCGCTCATTGAGGTTATGAATAGAGAGTGTGGTGGTATCTATCTCTAGTGCTGCATTTTTTCTAATTGGTTTTAGTAGCTCTTTTTCTAAAGCAAGTGCTTGGGAAAGTGATAATTTTTGTTTTGACAGGGGATGTAATCGTCTGGTTTCACTATAACGACGAATAAGCTCGGTGCTGATAGCATCAATATAGAGGATCTCCATTGCCACTTTTGCTTTTAGTGTTAGTAATAATTGTTCTATTTCTGATGCTTCATGAGGGAGATTGCGAATATCTAAGGTGATCGCTATTTTATTATTTTTTGGATCGACACTATCAAGAAGTTGCTCTAACAGTTGAAAAGGCACACCATCAATACAGTTATAACCCAGATCTTCAAGCACCCGCAGTGCAATCGTTTTTCCTGAGCCAGAACGGCCACTAATGATAATTAACTTCATTTTATTCTCGCTAAATTAATCTACTTGCAATAATTGGTATAAGCTGTCGTTATCTTTTGCATTTCGGAGTTGACGTAAATAACGCTTATCGAGTAATTTTTTACTAATTTCAGAAAGGGCGACGAGATACTGCTTACAGCGATCTTCAGGCACAAAGATAGCAAATAAAATATCAACTTTATTGCCATCATAAGCATCGTAATCGATTGCTGTGCTACATTGCATAAAGATAGCTGTTGCAGGGTATGAGCTATCAATTTTTACATGTGGTATAGCAATACCATGACCCACACCCGTTGAGCCTATCTTTTCTCGAGCAATAAGCGCATTAAATAACTGCTGCGCATCCATGCCTAATTTTTCTGCTGCGATATGACTTATTTTTTCTAAGGCGCATTTTTTACTGCTACAGTCAATTTGACTAAATACAGATTCTTTATCTAATAGGTCTGAAATTTTCATAATAACTTTTTCTATTGGCACAATTGGCGCGATTTTATCAGGTTAAATAATAATGGCTATTAAGAAATCTATTTTCTTTCTGTTTTTGTTAATATTAATCAATATTACATTAGTTGTTTGCGTTGGTTGGAAGGGGGAATGGCTAAAGACTCTCTATATTTAGCAATAGTACGCCGAGCTATTTTAATCCCTTGCTCCTCTAATAACAGAGTGATTTTATTATCGCTGAGCGGTTTAGTGGTTAGTTCGGTACTGATCAATTTTTTAATCAGTGCGCGAATCGCCGTTGAGGAACACTCTCCACCACTTTCAGTTGCTACATGGCTTGAGAAGAAAAACTTTAATTCGTAGATACCACGCGGGGTATGCATAAATTTTTGTGTGGTCACTCGTGAGATAGTGGATTCATGCATCTCAACTTCAAAAGCGACATCATTTAATACCATCGGCTTCATTGCTTCATCACCATACTCAAAAAAAGCTTGTTGCTGTTGTACGATACAGTTAGAGACTTTTAATAGTGTTTCATTACGGCTTTCAAGACTTTTGATAAACCATTTTGCTTCTTGCAGGTTACCCTTGATAAATTGTGAATCTGTTTTGCTGATATTGCCTTTACATAGGTCTGCATATTGCTGATTAATTGAAAGGTTAGGATCACAATCTGGATTGAGCGATACTCGCCATTGACCCGCTATTTTCTTTACATAGACGTCAGGCACAATATATTGTGCTTGAGTATCTTCAAATTGGTTACCTGGGCGTGGCTCTAAGCTTTGAATTAGGCGCATTATCTGTGCAAGCTCTGGCTCTTTTAATTTTGTTTTTCGTGCCAGCGTTCGGTAATCACGATTGCCTAGCAAATCCATATGGTGTTCAAGTACCATGATCGCTTCATCACGCCAAGGGGTATCACTGGCAAGATGACGAAGTTGTATCTGTAGGCAATCTTGTGTCGATTTTGCTGCGATGCCAATGGGGTCAAAGTGTTGAATACGTTTTAAAACGGCTTCTATCTCATCAAGTTCAAGTTCTTCAACTTCATTGATTAACCCCTCTAAAAGTGATTCAGTGCTACTGGTTAAGTAGCCATACTCATCGATAGAGTCAATAATTGCCGTGGCAATAAGTAGGTCTGTGTCTGTAAAGGGGGTTAGTTGCATCTGCCAAACAAGATGATCTTGCAGTGAGATTGATGATTCACCTTGGTAAACAGTGTCTTCACCCTCATAACTTGCTGATCCCGATGAAACAGAGGTAGTCGGAGGGGGGGTATAAGCTTCTTCCCAGTTGCTTTCATCGGGAATCTCTTGCGAAAACTCTTGTTGAGTGAGTGCTTCGCTGGTATCAAGTAGACTACTATCTTGCTCTTCGACGACCTCTTCAAGAGAGCTGTTATCCTCTTGCTCGAGCAGAGGATTTTCATCAAGCACATTTTGTATCTCTTGTTGAAGATCAAGGGTTGAGAGTTGTAATAATTTTATCGCTTGCTGTAATTGAGGGGTCATCGCAAGTTGCTGACCCATTCTCAATTGTAACCCTTGTTTCATCAAAGTAGTTTATTCCTCGTATCGCTGAGTAGTTACTATAACTTATAGTGTAAATTCTTCACCAAGATAGACGCGTTTTACATGATCATTTGCCAATATTTCGTCCTGTGTCCCAATTGCAATAATTTCACCGTGGCTAACAATATAGGAATGTTGACATACATCTAATGTTTCACGCACGTTATGATCTGTGATTAAAACACCTAATCCTCTATCACGCAATTGACCAATAATATTTTTAATATCAATAACGGAAATAGGATCAACGCCTGCAAAGGGTTCATCAAGCAGAATAAACTTAGGTTCGGTGGCCAGTGCGCGTGCAATTTCTACCCGACGGCGTTCACCCCCTGAGAGGCTCATGCCTTTATTATCACGGATATGGGTAATGTTAAACTCTTCAAGTAGCGTATTTAATTTCTCTACACGTTGTGCCTTGGTGAGCCCTTTACGTGTTTCTAAAATCCCCATAATATTTTCAGTCACCGTTAAACGGCGGAAAATAGAAGCTTCTTGGGGAAGGTAGCCAATCCCTTTTTGTGCGCGAATGTGCATCGGATAGTGAGAGATATCTTCATCATCAATAACGATGGTACCTTCATCCTGCTTCACCAGTCCGACCACCATGTAAAAAGAGGTGGTTTTACCGGCACCATTGGGGCCTAGCAAACCAACAATTTCACCTGTTTTTACGGTTAAGTTAACACCATTTACAACGGTTCGACCTTTGTAGCTTTTAACGAGACCCGTTGCGATTAATTCAGCCATTATTTCTCTTCAGTTTGTTGTTTGTTTTTTGTTTCTGAGCGTTTTTCATCTTTATTTTTTTCAAACTGCACGGGTAAAAATACTGTTTTTACGCGCTCTTTACTATTTTTGTCACTTTCAACAATTAACTCTTCGGTATTAAGGAAATAGATAATCTTCGCCCCGTTAATTTGGCTATCAAGCTGCTTAACTTGGGCATTACCTGTGAGCGTGATTTTAGCATTGGCAACATCATAATGGATGGTGTCTGCTTCTGCATCAAAGGGCTTTCCATCATCTTGAGTTTGATAGAAGGTGGCCACCTTGCCCTCGGCTATCATGATTTCATGATTTGCTGATTTACCGCGAATAACCGTGAGTTTATCACCTGTTATTTTAATGGTGCCTTGGGTAAGTAATACATCTTCATTAAAAACAATGGTATTTGTTTTCATCTTTGCATGTTGACTGACAGAGCTTACATTGATGGGCTGATCGAAATCAGACTCCAGTGCCACTGCTGAAAGTGAACAGAGCATTGTACCGAGGATTAAACCTGTTTTATTTAGTTTCATTTAGATATACCGCTTTTATCTGTTTTTTAATAATTAACTCTTCACTAATGAGCGATGCCCACATACCAATGCCCTGTTGTTTCATTTGTGGTCCTTCCCACTGCACAAAAAGGTCACTGCTGATCTCTTTCTCTGCTAATAAAATGGTCAGTTTTTCTGTGTGCATCGTTTGTATTAACTGATCTAGACTGAGATTTTTTACCCAGACATCATCGGATAATACTAACTTATTATTACCTGACAGGAAGCCATTTTTACTGGTCACCTGCCATGTTGTTATACTGTTATCTTGTTCATTTTTTATATAGATAATGACTTTTGGATCTTCAAAAATAGTGGTTTCTTTATCACTGAAATTGGTGGTTTTAGAAGCAAAAATTTTATGAGCAATCTCACCTGTTTCATCAAAGTGGATATTATCAAGATTGTAAGCGATATAACTGGGGTGATGCTCTGGTAAAGAGGGCAAGTTTTCCTGTGGTTTTAGGTATAACCAGATTAAAAAAACAATCAGCAGTGTTATATAAGGGATAGCTTGGCGTTTATTCATCTACTCGCTTTTGCCCTGTATCATCTCAAGTTTGTGATGGCATTGTAGGAAAAGGTCGCATACTTCACGTACTGCGCCAAAGCCACCTTTTGTGGTGGTAATAAGATCCGCACCTTTTAATACCAGTGGGTGTGCATCAAAAACAGCAATACCTAAACCACAATCCAGAATAACAGGCAGATCAACAACATCATCACCGATATAAGCGACGTCATGTTTGTTTAAATTCAGATCACTTAGTAGTGATTGGTACAGGTTAAATTTGTTTTCAATACCTTGGTAAATGTGAGTAACACCCAACGCTTTCATTCTATTTTCAACAATATTGGACTGGCGACCGGTAATAATTGCAATTTCAATCCCTGCTTGCATAATTGCTTTCATGCCAAAGCCGTCTTTAGTGTGAAATGCTTTTAGTTCCTCACCTTGATTGCCTAAATAGATGCGCCCATCGGAAAATACACCATCTACATCACAAATAAGCAGTTTTATCTGGGCAGCGCGCTGATAGTTTTCATTGCTAATAAGGCCGTAGGGGGTTGTGATCATTTAGTTTTTATCCTAATAACTTTTCTAACAAACAAAATAGCAAAATGGTTGGTTCAAGGCGAGTAATGATTATCTGTTTAGCTTGATTTTGCACTTAAATAGTAAAATTACGCTGTTTAAGGTTTGAATCTCTACTTTTATCCCATAGACTAGCATCCTCTCTTATTATCAACATTATCAAATGAATATCATAATCAATGAAAACAGAAAATCATCTAGTGATAAAACATCTCTCTTTTTCTCGTAATGAACGGTTACTGTTTGATAACTTAGATTTTGAGTTTGAACGCGGAAAAATTACCGCTATTTTAGGGCCAAGTGGTATAGGTAAAACAACACTGTTAAAACTGATTGGTGGACAACTACCTGTTGATAGTGGTGAGATACTCTTTAATGGTCAAGCGATTCACAATTGTAGTGAAAAAGTGCGTTATCAAGCGCGTCAAAAAATGGGCATGTTGTTTCAAAGTGGTGCACTGTTTAATGAGCTTTCTGTTTTTGAAAATGTAGCATTTCCACTGCGCGAACATTTTAAATTGGATGAAGCGTTACTTTCTACTTTAGTCTTAATGAAGCTAGAAGCGGTTGGTTTACGTGGCGCTAAAGATCTCAAACCTATTGAGCTTTCTGGGGGAATGGCGCGCAGAGTGGCACTCGCTCGCGCGATTGCACTTGATCCCGAATTAATCATGTACGATGAACCTTTCACGGGGCAAGACCCAATCTCGATGAATGTGTTATTAAAACTGGTCAAACAATTAAATACTACATTAGGGCTAACTTCAATAATTGTTTCTCACGATGTTAATGAAGTGCTCTCTATTGCGGATAACGTTTATGTATTAGCAGAGCAAAAAATTATCGCTAGTGGCTCTGTTGATGATATTTTCAAACAAAAAGATAACGCACTACTGCAACAGTTTTTATTGGGTAAAAGTGAAGGTCCTGTGCCTTTTCATTTTAAAGCGCCTCATTTTGCAGATGATTTACAGCAGGTTAATCGATGATAAGTACTTATATAAGTCGCGTTGGTCGTAGCAGTTTACTGTTTGTAGAAGCGATTGGTCGTGCCTGTTTAATGTTATGGTTTACGCTATTTGGTAAACCACACCGTAAATTGTTCACTCTTTTTATTCAGCAAGTATTCCAACTAGGCATCTTATCTTTGCCTATTATCTTAACCGCGGGTTTGTTTATCGGCATGGTACTCAGTTTACAAGGTTATTATGTGTTAGTTGATTATGCCGCCGAACAAAGTTTAGGCAGCATGGTTGCACTCTCTCTGTTGCGCGAGCTTGGTCCTGTGGTGGCTGCGTTATTGTTTGCAGGACGAGCAGGCTCTGCATTAACCGCTGAAATTGGTTTGATGCAAAGCACAGAGCAATTAGCGAGTATGGAGATGATGGCTGTTTCTCCCTATAAGCGTGTACTCGCACCTCGATTATTGGCGGGAATCGTTACGCTACCGATGTTAACGCTACTGTTTAATGTTGTTGCTATCTGGGGTGGATACCTGATTGGTGTTAGTTGGATGGGCATTGATGGTGGTGCATATTGGTCAGTGATGCAGGGCAGTGTTGACTACTTGCCTGATGTGATGAACGGTGTATTAAAAAGTGTTATTTTTGCATTTATGATCACTTGGGTGGCTCTTTATAATGGTTATTATGTTGTACCCACGGCGCAAGGGATCAGCTCTTCAACCACAAAAACGGTTGTTGTTGCTTCGTTGCTGGTACTGGCAATGGACTTTTTATTAACTGTGTTAATGTTTGGCGGTTAGCATTGATGTAACGACTCAGGTCGTCGCCATTTAAGATTATTTCATCGTTGAAAAATGCTCATTTAAACGACTAAACTGTGCTTTTTCGCCTTGAACTAACCATAAATGGCTTAGCCTTGAGCATTTACAGTCTATTTTGTATAAAGCACCTAACGTTGAATTAGGTGCTGAATTGATAAAAATTGGAATGAGTATGTCTGTGAAAAAAATTGAATTATGGGTCGGATTATTTGTTATTGGCGCAATGCTTGCGTTAGCAATACTTGTTTTTAGCGTGGCGGGACTCTCCTTTAAAGGAGAGGGGAGCAGTTACACGCTTCATGCAAGTTTTTCAAATGTTGGTGGTTTAAAAGTAAGAGCACCGGTTAAGCTTGGCGGTGTTGTGGTAGGGCGTGTTGAAGAGATAAGTTTAGATTTGCAAAGTTATATGCCTGTGGTGCGTTTATCGATGTTTGAAAATAAAGGTGTTTATCCAGAAACATCTTCTTTGTCAATATTAACGTCTGGCCTGTTAGGTGAGCAATATATTGGCATTACGCCGGGGTTTATTGATGAAGATATTGAGATGCTGGCTGATGGCGATACTATTGAAGATACTAAGTCAGCATTAATTCTAGAAGATCTAATCGGTCAATTTATCTACTCAATAAATAAGGACGATTAATGCGTCTTATATTATGTATGCTTTTGGGGTTGTTATCTGTACAGGTTGCTGCAGATGAAAAGGATATGAGCGATCCCAACCAAGTCATTCACTCCGTTTCTATTAATACATTCACCCGTATTAATGCAGAAAGAGACCGCTTAGCGGTTGAACCTGGTTTTATAAAAGTAATTATTGAACAGGAGTTGATCCCCTATTTCGATTATAAATATGCGGCTTATAAAGTAATGGGACCTCATCTTAAAAAGACTAGCAAGGAGCAACGCACACGTTTTGTAGATGCTTTTAGAAGTTATTTAGTGAATGCTTATGGGCATATATTGTTTAAATATGACAATCAAGAGGTTGAAATAATAGATAATAACCATTTTAAGGATAAGAAAATCATCTCTATTGCTGTTAGAATTCACGACAGTAATGGCCAGGTAACTAAAATCGTTTTTAAGCTACGTAAGAATAAAAAAACCGGGCAATGGAAGGTATTTGATGTGATTGCAGAAGGAATTAGTATGTTAAATACCAAGCAATCAGAATTAGGTGAACTTATTCGCAAAAAAGGGGTCGATCATGTGATCGGACTTTTAGAGCAGAAAAATAACGAGTTTTAATGGTGAGACAACCAATGGCTGAACACAGAGAGCGACACAAAGAACTATTTGGAAATTTACTATTAAGTGAGTTGTCCAATCGCTGTTTCCCTCGGATAAAAAGTTACCAGAGCATAAAAACAATTGATTTACAGGGGGTAAAAAATATAGACTCTGCAGGCATTGCCTATTTGGCACAAATTAAAGCAACCTATTCAGCGATACAGTTTATCAACGGCACGGAAAAGATAGCTATCTTATCCGCATTATATGGGGTTGATTTTCTCTTTACAGAATGAGGTTTTCAATGGATATTGAAATAATAAAAGAAAAGTTAGAAAGTGCATTAGTGTTACAAGAGTGCATTGTAAAAGGTGAAAACGGTACTTTTCAAGTGATCGCAGTGGCTGATTTTTTTAATGGAATGAGTCGCGTGAAAAAACAACAAACAATCTATGCACCATTAACAGAAGAGATAGCATCTAATGCTATCCATGCGTTAACGATTAAAGCGTTAACGCCAGATGAGTGGCAAAAACAAAAACATTTTATTTAGTAAGTGGAAGGGTAGTTCGATGGGTCAGTTTTTAATTCAAGGTGGTTGCCAGCTAAATGGTGAAGTAACTATTTCAGGTGCCAAAAATGCGGCACTGCCAATTCTTTTTGCTACATTGCTTTCAAAAGGAGATATTAATTTAACTAATGTCCCCCTGCTAAAAGATATCTCTACTACATTAGAGCTATTAGAGGAGCTAGGAGCAAGCACTTCTCAAGATGGCCATAAAGTACATATTAACGCATCATCTGTTAAAAACTATACAGCCTCTTATGAGCTAGTGCGTAGTATGCGTGCTTCTATTTTATCATTAGGGCCGTTGGTTGCTCGTTTTGGTGAAGCAGATATCTCATTGCCGGGTGGCTGTGCGATTGGTGCACGGCCTATTAATCTACATATTCATGGTTTAGAGCAGATGGGCGCAACCATTAAAGTGGAAGATGGCTTTATTAAGGCGCGTGTAGATGGTCGCTTAAAAGGTTGTCATCTGTACATGGACATGGTCAGCGTAACAGGGACAGGAAACTTAATGATGGCAGCCTCACTTGCTGAGGGCGTAACCACAATTGAAAACGCTGCTAAAGAGCCTGAAATTGTTGATCTTGCTCATTTTATCAATGGCATGGGTGGAAAAATTAGCGGTGCAGGTACTGATACCATCACCATTGAAGGTGTTGAAGCGTTAGGTGATTGTCAGTATGAAATTCAACCGGATCGAATTGAAACAGGTACTTTTCTTGTGGCTGGTGTCGTGAGTGGTGGTAAAGTGAAATGTGTAAAAACAGACCCTAAGCTATTGATGGCTGTACTTGCTAAATTAGAAGAGGCGGGTGCATTAATTACAACTGGTGAGGATTGGATTGAAGCTGATATGCACGGTAGAGAACTTAAGTCAGTGAATATCACTACCGCACCTTTCCCTGCTTTTCCTACGGATATGCAAGCGCAATTTACAGTATTAAATACCGTTGCACCAGGTACTGGCCGGATTAAAGAAAATATCTTTGAAAATCGTTTTATGCATGTGCCTGAACTACAACGCATGGGCGCAAATATTGAACTTGAGGGTAATCTTGCTATCTGTGGTGATCACGACCAATTAAGTGGTGCTAAAGTGATGGCAACGGATTTACGTGCCTCAGCAAGTTTAGTGATTGCGGGTCTTATAGCACAAGGTGAAACCATTGTTGATGAGATTTATCATATTGATCGTGGTTATGAAGCGATTGAAGATAAGCTTATTCCACTGGGCGCGGTCATGAAGCGACTCGAAGAGTAAGCTTTTTCTACTAAAAAAAGGGAAGCGTTTGCTTCCTTTTTTTATTTTAAATTTTCAATTCACCTATAATAACCGTGAGTTGAATCTCTTTCCCTTTTCTTAACAGTGTTAATGTTATTGTCGTACCGGGTTTTATCTCTGCTACCTCATCCATCGCCATGATTAAGTTTTCAACTTTATTTTCATTGATTTTTAGCAAAATATCATTCACTTCGACACCTGCATTAAATGCGGGCCCACCTTTATTAATCGCTTTAATGATAATACTGTTTTGTGCTTTTAGGCCCCATAAACGGGCAAACAGTGGATCTAAGTTTTCTGCTACTAGTCCTAAAGAACCTCGAATAACACGGCCATCTTTGATAAGACTGTGCATGATACGCTGTGATAACTGATAAGGAATGGCAAAACTGATGCCACTGCTAATGTTTTTTGACGTTGCGTAAAACTCCGAAGTATTGATGCCTACAAGCTCTCCTCGGCTATTAATCAGTGCGCCACCTGAGTTTCCTTCATTGATGGCCGCATCCGTTTGTAAAAAATCCTGTCTGCCTAAGTTACTCATACCTGAGCGCCCTGTCGCACTAATTATTCCCTGAGTAATTGTTTGCCCTATGTTGTAAGGGTTACCGATAGCAAATACGATATCTCCTACCTGTGGGATATAATCAGCATTTTGTGGGATAACAGGTAGATTATTGCCCTCAATTTGTAATAGCGCTAAGTCACTAATAACATCACTACCCACAACACTGGCACTGAATAAACGCCCATCTTGTAGTGCAATCAGTATTTGGTCGGCCTGTGCAACCACATGAAAGTTAGTCAGGATATAGCCTTTTTTATCAATAATAATGCCTGAGCCAAGTCCTGTTGGTTGTAAATGTTGTTTATTATCAATGCTAGAGTCTACATATTGTTGCGAGTAGATATTCACGACTGCAGGAGATGCTTTTTTTATCGCTTCGCTATAACTTGCCACTGGTTTATTGTTAAATAAATTATCGATATTATTAACCAATTTTGTACCATACAAAACAACCAATGCGATGATAAGTCCCCAGAAAATAGGCTTAAAGAAATAGAAAAATCGTGTTTTGAAATTCATAGCCGAGTGCCAATTAATAAAGAGAAAAAACAGTATATATTAAGGTATCCATTTTAACCCTGTTTTTTTAAACTGGTATACACTCATCATTGTGCTATTAATTTTTAAAGGAGAAGCAGATGTCTGAGAAAATACAGCTATTAATTGTCGATGACGAACCATTAAATCTTGAATTGATGCAAGAAATTTTAGAAGATGACTATGTTGTTGATTGTGTTGCATCAGGGGTGGAATGTCTTACTTTTTTAGAAAATAATAACCCTGATATTTTATTGTTAGATGTGGCGATGGCGGGTATGGATGGCTATGAGGTATGCAAAACCATCAAACAAGATTCGAGCTTAACGTTACCCATTATTTTTGTTTCTGCGCGTGGTGCACTAGAAGATAGATTGATGGGTTATGAAGCGGGTGGTGACGATTACCTTGTTAAGCCGTTTAATAGTCAGGAGCTCGTTGCGAAAGTGCAAAGTATGGTGAGTTTTATTCATAAGCAAGATGAGCTAAACACAGAGATTCAAAGTGCGACTGATCTTACTATGATGGTGATCACTAGTAGTGGTGAGATCGGTTTATTAGTCAATTTTTTACGACAAACTTTTTCTTGTCATGACCTTCAATCATTAGCCACCCTTGTTTTTGAAACCTTAGCGCAACTTGAACTTAAAAGCACAATACAGTTTAATGGTGATGGTGAGCGTATACAAACATTTGGCTGTAGTGGTAATTATAAGCCCGTTGAAGCGGAACTGCTAGAGTTAGCTAAAAGCAAAGGGCGTATTTTTCATTATAATCAACGCAGTATTTTTAATTTTAGTAATGCTTCGTTGTTAATTAAAAATATGCCGAAGGAAGATCCTGAGGATGATTTAAGAGGACGTTATTTGGATCATCTGTGTATTTTAATGGAGGGTGTGGATGCAAGCGTGATCGCTATTTTGAAAGAGCAAAAAGTAGCGCAACATATTTTGCATAATAAAGCGCTTTTAACAAAGACCAAGCAGGGTATAGTCACCGTACAAGAAACACTACAAAAACAAAAAATCCAAGCAATGTATATTAGTCAGAATTTGCTCCATCAGTTAGAGAGAGATCTTATTTCACTTGGTTTAGATGAAGATCAAGAACAACACTTAGTCACGCTAATAGAGAAAAGCACCAATCAATTAACCGACCTTTTTGATGAGCAGAAGGTGATTGAACGTTTCTTTGACGATACTATCAACTCGCTAAGTTAGTTGGCTTTTAGGTAGTACAAAAGCAAAGTATGCACCATGTGCGGGAGTCGCAATATTTCCTGCCCATATCGATGCATGGTGTGCTTTACAAATTTCCTTGCATATTGAAAGTCCTAAGCCTGTCCCTCCTGCCGCACTGCAGGTTTTACTTGATTGGGTAAATTTTGTGAAAATAGATTGGCATTCATCTTCGGGAATGCCAATCCCTTGATCAGAAATCATCATTTTAACGGTATTGTTACTCTCTTCCATTAAATTAATGGTAATTATTCCTCCTTTAGGGGAGTATTTAATCGCATTAGAAAGTAGATTGTAGATAAGCTGATGGATCTGGGTTTTATCAATGTCAGCTTCAAAATGGCGACCAATATACTCCTTCTTTATGTCAACTGAGGCACTACTGATAAGGCTACTTAGCTCAATTAAAACATCTTCTAGCACTTTATCAATAGGGTA
This sequence comes from Psychromonas hadalis ATCC BAA-638, assembly GCF_000420245.1. Classification (GTDB taxonomy): domain Bacteria; phylum Pseudomonadota; class Gammaproteobacteria; order Enterobacterales; family Psychromonadaceae; genus Psychromonas; species Psychromonas hadalis. The sequence continues at coordinate 39,851 of NZ_ATUO01000004.1, forward strand.
GCGATGAAAATCAAACTCCATCTTGTCCGCTTCTAACTTAGAGAGGTCCAGTAAATTATTCAGTAGCAATAATAGGCGTGAACCACTGATATAAATTCGATCGAAATATTTGTATAATTTATCTTTGTCTGCACTCTCGAATTTTTTTATACCAAGTTCTGCGAAACCTAAAATACCTAACATGGGGGTTCTTAATTCATGGGATATATTCGCTAAGAAGGCGGACTTTGCGATATTGGCTTGTTTGGCTTGTTGTAGTGCGGTATTTAATTGCTTTTGTTTATCTTCTATCTCTGTGCGCATCTCTAAAAAAGACTTCACTAATAACTTTACTTCATCGCCTTTAATTTCATTTTGTATCACTTTTCCTTGGAATATTTCTATTTTTGCACGTAATAAGACAAGGGGTTTAATGATTAAATTGATACCGTACATGACCAAAAATAGAGTAACGACGAAGAAAATAACAGTGCTTAGTACCTCGAAATAAAATAACTTATGCAAGTTTTCATCTGCTTTCTGTTCGATAATATCAAAAGCGTTATTGATTGAATTAGCTAATTGTAGTTTGAAGCGCTCAACTTTGTTTTTTAACCGTTTTTTTTCCGTATTACTGAGATTATTGTTTGATTTTTTACTCGTTTTTACATATTGCACGCTGAATTTTACGATGTTATTCGCGACATCAAATTCAGCTCTTTCATCTTCTAAATCATCATTATTAATCACTAGTTTCTGATAATGGTTTGTGAGTTGTAAAAGTGCATTAAACTCACTTTCAATTCTGTGTGTGTGATGTTGATTTAGGTAATTTATTTGATGTTCGATCTGAATAAGCGCTTTGTAATCATTAAAAACATCATTCTTCACTTGCATAAAAAGGCGGGAAAAAACAAAGAAGTAGGTAAGTGAAATAAAAGTTAAAATACAAAAAGTGATTAAAAATACTTTTGTCTTAATTGAAAAATTATCAATATTCATTTTATACTCTCAGAGAAGATTCGCTAAAGTATAAGAATGAATATTGATTTTGACAAAAAAATATCGATGATTTATACAATACCTTTGCCAATTTTGATTTAAGTTTAAAATGGAGTTTCACACCAGTACAAATCAAACACTTACAAGTAAAAAGTTCGCCAAAATGGGTTAGTTTCCATTTTGGCGAAGGTATTGTTTATAAGCTAATGTTACTTATTATTTCACCATTACAGTTTTGCAAAAGCGCGCTTAGCCGCTTGTAGGGAGTCTTCAATATCTTTATCAGTGTGTGCTAAGGATAAAAATCCTGCTTCAAAAGCGGAAGGGGCAAGGTAAATCCCCTCTGCGAGCATCAAGTGAAAGAATTTCTTGAATTTATCAATATCACACTCACAGACGTCGCTAAAGTTAGTGACCTGTTTTGCCTCTGTGAAGAAGAAACCAAACATTCCTCCTACGTAGTTTACCACGAGTGGTACACCAACCTCTTTCGCGACACGTTGTAAACCCAGAGCTAGCTTTTCTGTTTTCTGTGCCAGTTGTTTGTATTCAGGCGTGTCTAATGCGTTTAAAGCGGCAAGCCCAGCCGCCATTGCGATTGGATTGCCAGAAAGTGTGCCCGCTTGATAAACTGGGCCTGTTGGTGCAATGTGTTGCATTATCTCTTTTTTACCACCAAACGCACCCACTGGCATACCGCCACCAATTACTTTTCCTAATGTGGTTAAATCGGGCGTAATACCGTAATGTGCTTGTGCGCCACCGAGTGCAACACGAAAGCCGGTCATGACTTCATCTAAAATAAGTAGCGCACCGTGTTTATCACAAATGTCACGTAGTCCTTGCAAGAAACCTGCCGCGGGTGGAATACAGTTCATATTGCCGGCAACGGGCTCAACAATGATGCAAGAAATTTGTTCTGGATACTCTGAAAATAATGCTTCAACTGAATTTAAATCATTATAATCAGCGGTCAACGTGTGTTTTGCAAAATCTGCTGGAATACCCGGAGAGCTTGGTTGGCCTAATGTGAGTGCACCTGATCCCGCTTTTACTAATAGAGAATCGGCATGGCCATGGTAGCAACCTTCAAACTTCAATATTTTATCGCGATGGGTATAACCACGTGCAAGGCGAATTGCACTCATGGTTGCTTCTGTGCCGGAGCTTACCATACGAAGTTGTTCCATCGACGGGACGAAGCTTCTTACTTTTTCTGCCATGATAATTTCAAGTTCAGTGGGGGCACCAAAACTTAATCCATTTTCAGCCGCTTCTATGACTGCTTTTTTTATTGCTGGGTGATTATGGCCTAAAATCATGGGCCCCCACGAACCTACATAATCAATATACTGTTTTTTATCGGCATCAAAAATATAAGCGCCTTGTGCACGTTCAATGAAGAGAGGACTTCCGCCCACACCATTAAAAGCACGAACAGGGGAGTTGACACCACCAGGTATGATATTTTGTGCACGTTGGAAAAGAGTCTCTGAATTGCTCATATTATGCCTATTTTAGTTGTTTTTTAGAAAACATAATAATAGCAGGTTCTCTGTATTGATAAAAATAGCAATTATTTTTATATTCAGTGATTTATTTGAACTATATCAAGTTTCTATTCACTGTTTATTTTATATAATACTTTCATTCATCTTCTTTTTAGAGTTGCTTCCATTCCTATGGCAAAAAAAGCTTCATCCTTTCTTATCAATAATCTGCGTCGTTTTGTGGATCGGTTCTTTACCCGAAAAAGCAGTGCGTTGCTTATTTGGTTATCCGTCTTTATCGGTGTATTAGCGGGAGCAATGTCTGCACTCTTTGATCACGGTATTATCTGGATAGGCGAATTACGACTGTTATTTATTGAAACCTACAGTGGTTCCGATATTCCACTTTGGTTAGTGGCAATTCCTATTTCATCATTGATGGCAGGTCTTGCTTTTTACATTACGCATCGTTTTGCACCAGAAGCAGGAGGCAGTGGTATTCCTGAAATTGAAGGTGCAATGGAAGGGATGCGACCCGTGCGTTGGAAACGCGTGATCCCAGTTAAGTTTTTTGGTGGTTTGTTGGCATTAGGCAGTGGCATGGCTCTCGGGCGAGAGGGGCCCTCAGTGCAAATGGGTGCCAACCTAGGTCGTATGATTTCTGATCTCTTTAAAGTAAATAAAATTGATGCTCAGGCATTGCTTGCCGCTGGTGCTGCAGGAGGGCTTGCCGCTGCCTTTAATGCCCCTTTGGCGGGCATCATGTTTGTCATTGAAGAGATGCGATCACAATTTAATTACAGCTTAACCTCCACTAAAAGTGTCTTTCTGAGTGCGGTAATGGCAACCATTGTGATGCGCTTAATTACCGATCAAAATGCGGTTGTCACGGTGACACAATACTCTCACCCAGATCTGATGTCTTTGTGGTTATACCTTGTGTTAGGATTTTGTTTTGGAGTGATTGGTGTACTTTTTAATAAAATGATCCTTGCCACTCAAGATATGTACCTGTTTATTCATAAAAATCAACGTTGGCGTTTTGTGACTATTGGGCTTTTTCTTGGTGCTGTTTTTGGAGCATTATCAATTGTTGAACCCGATATCGCATTTAGTGGTATTGAGCTTATTCCCGATGTGGAAGGGGGGCATTATTTGATGGGCGGATTACTGATGCTGTTCCTGTTTCGTACCATTACCACCCTGCTTAGTTTTGGATCGGGGGCGCCGGGTGGCGTTTTTGCGCCTACACTCGCGCTCGGTACACTGTTTGGCATGTTGTTTGGGTTAGCCGCGCAGCAACTGTTTCCTGATATCGTGAGTGATGCTGGCACATTTGCCATTGCAGGTATGGGCGGGCTATTTGCAGCCACGGTACGTGCACCAATAACAGGGATATTATTAGTGATTGAGATGACCAGTAATTATGAGATGATTTTACCTCTGATTGTAACTTGTTTGGGCGCTACGATGGTGGCACAATCATTAGGTGGTCGTCCTATTTATACACAACTTTTAGAGCGCACTATGAAACTTTCTATGCGCCGTAAGCGGGAAGAAACAACACGTAAAGCGATGTCTCGTATTGCACCCACTGAGCCTAAGGAGTAGTTTTGAAGCGTTTAAGAAATAGTGTTATAAAATGGTTTGTGGTTGCACTTATCTGTTTGTTATTAGGTTTTTTACTAGGGAAATTTAAGCAAGAATTATTAATTGATAAAATAGCGGTGATAACGACTGATTTAATCACCATCAAAGTCCGTAATGATCATTTGGAAACAAACTTTTCTCGTTTGCAAATGAACTTAACCTCAAATCAGCAAACAGTTAAAAGCTTAATCGAGAGTAATAAGCAATTACAAGATGAATTAGCAATAGTTAATAATAAACTGTTTTTTTATGAGCGTGTTATTTCGCCTGAATTAGAGACAACAGGGGTTAAAGTTCACTCCTTTGAAATTACTAATAATAGCCAAACAGGATTTTGGGATTATGAACTGGTTTTAATGCAGTCACAAAAAGGTCGACGTTTTTTAAAGGGCAGATTTGAACTGTACTTGTCAATTTTTGAAGGTGAAGAGCTTAAAAAAATAGCATTGAGTGAGTTAACTGATGAGCTAACAAATAGCTTCAAATTTAAATATTTTCAAACCATCCAAGGATCTTTTTCTCTACCTGAAAAGATGACTGTTGATGAGGTGATTTTACAGTTAACTGTGGCTGGTAATCGTTGGTATAAAACACAAAATTTAGAAGAACGGTATGATTGGCGTGTACTTACTACAAAAGACATTGGCGATTTGAGTGAATTTGACAGCAGTGAAAGTCGTGTTGTCCCATAGAATAAATACTTGAACAAATTAGTCAAGTATTAGATAATACCTCATTTAGAAAAGATGCAACTATTCAGTAGCCTATAAAAATGAGTTTATTTATATACAAAATAGACAGTAATGCTCAGGGCTAAGCCATTTATGTCTAGTTCAAGGCGAAAATGCGCAGTTTAGTAGTTTAAATGATCATTTTTTACACGGTTATTGATAAACAACTGAAGTTTAACTTGAACAAATTTTAAATGGCAACGACCTGAGTAGTTACGAAAAGGTCACATCGAATTAGAGGTTAACATGACATCCGAAGTAGAAATGGCACTGCCCATTTATTTCAGCGATAGCGCTGCTAAGCAAGTAAAAGGGCTAATGGCCGACGAAGAGCCTAATATGAAGTTACGTGTGTATGTAACGGGTGGTGGTTGCTCTGGTTTTTCATATGGTTTTACCTTTGATGAAAAAATCAATGAAGGTGATACGCAAATCGAAAAGGAGGGGGTGACCTTAATTGTTGATTCAATGAGCCTACAATATTTAGTCGGTGGTACCGTTGATTATACTAGTGGTCTTGATGGTTCACGTTTCTTTGTTGATAACCCTAATGCAACTGCAACGTGTGGCTGTGGTTCTTCATTTTCTATTTAGTTGTTTAACAGACAGCCCTACTTTATAAAGTGGTGAAGTTTTGATTTATACCCATTATCATTCAAGGTGCAAAATTCAGTAAGCTGTGGGTCGCCAGCTCGAAAACTAATTCAGGGCAGTATTTGATAAGGGCTAGCCATTTAATGATTAAAGTCTTTATTTTAATCATACCGATAGAGGATTAACGTCTTTTTGTTAATCTCTCGTAAGGTCATCATACTGCGCCTTGGCTTAGTATCCGAGCTGACGACTGAATAAAGCACTTTGATTGGTAACGGGTATGCAATGCTTTGTCACTTTTTTTCTCAAAAACAGACTGTGAGTAACAGTAATCACTGTTTTATCTAGTATTAAAAACTAACCTCTATAATATTACGTCATTAAATTTTTTATTGTTTTTTGAGGTTTATTATGTCTTTTACCACTGCCCGCCGTTTTCTATTACATCCCTACTCTTTAGCTTTATTGATCACAGGTTTGCTGTTTTTTTGGATGTTATCTTCACCAGCGCAGAGCGGACTTGTTTCCACAGGAAAAGAGGTTAAGGCAGTACCTCTTCCTAAAGTGCAAACTACCCATTTTATCCCGCAACAGATGATTAAAACATTGAGCTTATACGGTAAAAGTGAAGCGAATAGTCGTGCGATTGTTCGTGCTGAAGTCGCGGGTAAAATAATTAAAATATCTACCGCTAAGGGGCGTTATGTTAAAGCCAATAAAAGCTTAGTTAATATTGAAAAAAGTGAACTACCAGAGCGGTTAGCACAAGCTAAGGCATTACTTGCTGAGCGTGAATTAAATTATAAAGCGGTAAAATCGCTTAATGATAAAGGGTTGCAGGGGCGAGCACGTCTTGCTGAGATGAACAGTTTATATCTGGCCGCCAAAACAACGGTTAAACAACTTAAGCTACAACTTAAACGTACTCATGTTGTTGCGCCATTTTCTGGCATATTACAGGAACAGTTTGCGGATAAAGGAGATTACTTACAGGTAGGAGATCCCATTTTTAGTATCGAAAATACCAACCCCATTGTCATTCGCGGAGATGCAACAGAGCATCACATCACACAGCTAAAACAGGGGCAGAAAGTAACGGCAACACTACTCTCTGGTGAGGTGATCACGGGTAAATTGACCTTTATCGCTTCCATGGCTGACAGCAAAAGCAGTACCTTTCGTATTGAGGCTGAATTTGCCAACCCGAGTTTAAAAATATTCTCTGGTATTAGTGCGAAACTTAATATTCCTCTTTATCCTATTGACGCTATTTATATTTCACCTTCAGCATTAGCGATGGATGAACTGGGAAATTTAGGGGTTAAGTTAGTAAAAGAGGGGCGGGTTGTCTTTAAAGCAATTAACCTTGTTGAAGCGGATAATAATGGCGCGTGGTTATCGGGTTTTGATGGGCCCGTTGATATTATTACCTTGGGGCAAGGCTTTGTGAAATCTGGTGCGCTGGTTGATGCAACGGCGAGCAAGGAGTAACCATGAAAACAATTATCGAAGGTTCATTGTCACGCAAACGTGCCGTATTGATGATGCTTGCTTTTTTGCTGGTGGCTGGGTTATCTGCTTATATTAATATTCCTAAAGAGTCTGATCCTGATATTCCAATCCCTTTTATCTACGTCTCTGTGGGTCATGAGGGGATCTCTCCTGAAGATGCAGAGCGGCAATTATTACGTCCTCTTGAGCAAGAGTTACGTAGTATCGAAGGTATTAAAGAGATGAAATCTACCGCAAACTCTGGTTATGTTTCAATAGTGATTGAGTTTTATATGGATACCGATATAAAAAATGCGTTAATCGATGTACGCGAGCAAGTTAGCCAAGCGAAAAGTAAATTGCCACAGGACAGTGAAGAGCCCGTGGTTAAACAGGTTACTTTAGCCACTGAAAATCCAGCATTAACTATTTTGTTATCGGGTAGTGCACCTGAGCGTGCAATGATAACCCTTGCGCGTTTGATGCAAGATAAATTAGAAGGTTTTGCTGAAATTCTTGAAGTCAGAATTGGTGGTGATCGTGAAGACATGTTGGAAATTTTAGTTGATCCACTACTGATGGAAAGTTATCAACTTAATATGGGGGATATCTATAATCTGATCTCACGTAATAATCGCTTGGTGGCTGCAGGCGTCATGGATAATGGCAAAGGACGCTTTCCTATTAAAGTGCCTTCCGTTTTCTCATCGATTAAAGATGTGATGGAGATGCCGATTAAGGTGACGGGTGACAAGGTGATCACCTTTGCGGATGTTGCACAAATTCGTCGAACGTTTAAAGATCCATCCACGTATGTGCGGGTAAACGGACAGCCTACTGTTTCGTTAGAAGTGATTAAACGCCCGGGTGAAAATATCATTGAAACGGTTGATAAAGTTAAAGCACTCATTGATGAAAATCGTCAATATTGGCCGAATAATATTCAGGTAAGTTATGCGGGCGATAGCTCAAAAGATGTAAAACAGATGCTTAACGACCTACAAAATAATGTGATTAGTGCTGTGCTATTAGTGGTGATTGTGATCATTGCTATTTTAGGCGTGCGTAGTGCAGGTTTAGTGAGCATTGCCATTCCAGGATCGTTTCTAACAGGTATTTTAGTACTCTGGATGGCGGGTATCACGGTTAATATTGTGGTGCTTTTTGCCCTTATTATGGCGGTGGGCATGTTGGTTGATGGCGCCATAGTGGTGATTGAGTTTGCAGATCGTGAAATGACAGCAGGTGTGCATCGACATCAAGCTTATTTGACCGCAGCAAAGCGAATGGCGTGGCCAATTATCGCTTCTACTGCAACCACACTGGCCGCTTTTGCACCCTTGCTTTTTTGGCCGGGTATCACTGGTGAGTTTATGAAATACTTACCATTAACTTTAATTGCGACATTGACGGCATCACTATTAATGGCACTGGTTTTTATTCCTGTATTAGGCAGTATTTTTGGCAAACCACGCGCTCTTTCTGAAAAAGAAAAAAGAGATGCCATTATTGCCGATAAAGGCGATCTACTGACATTAAGCGGTTTTACAGGTCTTTACGTAAAAACCTTACATAAAGCGATTAAAGCACCTTGGTTAGTGCTGTTAATGACCTCTCTTATTGCCGTTTTTGGCATTGCACTGTTTGCTAAATCAAACTTGGGTGTGGAATTTTTTCCTGATGTAGAGCCATCGGGCATTAATGTTAAAGTACGCTCTTATGGTGATTTTTCCATTGATGAGCAAGATAAGATCATGGCAACCATTGAGCAAAAAATATTACCGTTACAAAATGAGATTGATACACTTTATGTAAAAACAGGCGACTCAACAGGTGAAACAGTAGGCTCGATGCGTATTAACCTACGAGACTGGCAAGATAGACGACCTGCAAGTGAGATCATTGCTGATATTAAAATGCGCACTAAAGATCTGCCCGGTGTGGAAATTGAGTTTAAAAAAGATCAAGCTGGGCCGCCAACAGGCAAGGCGTTACAGATAGAGCTAAGCTCGCGTTATCCTGAGTTGTTACAAGCTGCGGCGGATAAATTACATCATGCTTTAGCGGCTAAACCCTATTTTATTAACCTTGAAGATGATGGTGAAAAACCAGGTGTTGAATGGCAGTTTAAAATAAACCGTGCAGATGCAGCCCGTTATGGTGCGGATGCAACACTGCTTGGTAGTAGTGTGCAGTTTTTGACCAATGGTTTGATGTTAGGCACTTATCGACCCGATGATGTGGATGATGAGCTCGATATTCGTGTGCGTTATCCAGAAAATGAGCGTAGTTTAAGCAAGCTTGCAGAGCTGCGTCTACAAACTGATTTTGGGCAAATTCCTGTTAGTCATTTTGTTACATTGACGCCAATGGCAAAACAGTCTGCCATTAAAAAGGTCGATGGACGCATTGTGATGACCGTGAGTGCAGATATGGCAGAAGGGTATAATTTAAGCCTTATTTTACCTGAGCTTGAAAAAGAGCTAGCTGAATTGGGACTTGACCCTCGCGTAAGTTTAAAACTGCGTGGTCAAAATGAAGATGAGCAGGAAGCAGCTGCTTTTCTACAAAATGCGTTTATGGTTGCACTGGCGGTAATGGCGCTGATTTTAGTGTTGCAGTTTAACTCCTTTTATCAGGCATTTTTGATATTAAGTGCGGTTATCTTCTCAACTGCAGGGGTATTTATAGGTCTATTTTTAACCCAAAGTGCTTTTGGTATTGTGATGTCGGGAATTGGTGTGATCGCCCTTGCGGGTATCGTGGTGAATAACAATATTGTATTGATTGATACCTACAACGTTTTTAAAGCGCGAGGCATGAATACCCACGATGCAATTTTGCGTACCGGTGCGCAGCGTATTCGCCCTGTGTTACTGACCACAATCACTACCATTTTAGGCTTAATGCCGATGGTATTGAAAATGAATATCGATTTTGTTGCACGTACTATTGAGTTTGGCGCACCCTCAACACAATGGTGGGCGCAATTAGCAACAGCTATTGCTGGCGGGCTTACCTTTGCCACTGTGCTAACCTTAATATTAACGCCTTGTTTATTAATGATTGGTGTTAAAAGTTCAGATTGGTTTTCTCGATTATCAGAAAAACGCAATATAAAAAAAGAGGTGTTGAGCATTAACTAACTTGCAACCTTAAGATTAGGTGGTTAACATTCATCACCTCATTAGTTTGCATGGAACGTGACAAAATGCTTGAAAATTTTATCTATATCTCCGACATGATAGGCCTTATTGTGTTCGCTATCTCAGGGGTGTTAGTGGCTACTCGCTTACGTATGGACCCTTTTGGTATTGCGGTTCTTGCTGGTGTGACTGGTATTGGAGGAGGGACGCTTCGAGATATGATGATGGGGGCTACCCCTGTTTTTTGGATTATCGATAATACTTATATTTATGTGATTTTGATAACCGCTGCGGTTTCTGTTTTTTGGTTACACCGTATTCAGCGTTTTCCTGTTTATCTCCTGCCTATTTTAGATGCTTTTGGCCTCGCTATTTTTACTATTATTGGCGCGCAAAAATCGTTAGCGTTTGGTTTTAGTGGCCCTGTTGCTATTGTGATGGGCTGTGTAACAGGTGTCGTTGGTGGCATGATACGCGATCTGCTCAGCGGGCAAATCCCTTTTGTTTTACAAAAAGAGATTTATGCAACAGCCTCTATTTTAGGGGCGACGCTTTATGTTATCTGTAACTATCTAGAGTTTGGTGCCATTAGTGCGATGCTGATTGCAATGTTAGGCACGCTCTCTTTACGATTGTCTGCTATCTATTGGCACCTTTCTTTGCCTGTTTTTAGTGATGATAGGGAAGCGTAGTTGATAGCAGTTATACAAGGAATAACTGCTATTTGTTATCGTAATCACTAGGTGGTGCTACCAATCAAAAAGGGGCTAATAATAGTTATTAGCCCCTTGAGTTTAAATTTAAGCATCGTTAATCTATTCTGTTTAGCGCTTTGTGAAAGTATTTAATATCACGTAATCAGCGCTATCGTCTTGCCCTTCTGGGGTATATACGTCGATTAATGCCGTTTTACTTGGCATATCTGCATCGGCTTCCACCATGATAACTGACCAAAACCACTGGTCGCCAGAAGGATTATCTTCAGTACTAGGTTCATATTCAATAAAGTCTAATGACCCACCATCTGCAATCTCCCAAGTAAGGATTTGCGGTGTGTCATCACCTTCAAAAAGGATTATGCCTGTTCCACCTTTTTCAATGGTAACAGTAATTGGATTTTTGTCATCAAAGAGCATGTCATAAACACCTACAGCAGATTCTGTTTGGTAAACTCTCTCGTTTCAGTCGTATCGTCAATCGCTTTTAGTGTTTCAGTAAATGTATCACCAGCTAAATTATCTCTGTCTGCATTCGCTAAAATATACTCTGCTGCTATTGTATTAAATACATATTCACCGTCATCTCCAAAATCATCATCAGCGGATAACTTTCTTACATAACCCTCTACAACGGTCAAGTAGAGCGTATTGCTATCTTCAAAGTCAGACCATGCGTTATTATCCATATTTACAACCGAAGCAGGGGCGTTTATCGCTCTTAGTGTTTTACCGTGAACCGTAATATCTTGCCAAGTTCCAGATGATAATTGTACCGTTGTGTCTGCCTCACTATTTCGATTATAGAAATGAACCACACCACCAGTGACAACTTCTGCGAATATGTGGCCATTACTTACATTAATAACACGAAATGCTGAATCATTTATGTCATCAGATGAGTCGCTAACAATAAGGGACTCAAGATCCTGTACTGGGGTATTTGCGATCCATACACCATTACAATTATCTTCTGGGTTCGTTGATACTTTTGTATCACAGCTACCGTAAAAATTAAGCGAGTAGAGGGTACTCATCGTTTGTTCAAAACTTAACTGGTAAGCGATAGACCCGTCAGGAAAGATTAGAGAACTATCAACTGTACCCGCCCATGACCCATCACCACCGGTATGCATTAATGCCGTTTTTACATTTAATCCGTCTAAAATTAGCTCTGTACCAGTCACTGTTTCATTTAGCGCCGTTGTTGTCATCACTAATGTGATTGACTGATCCGCATTAAGGGTAATATTGGTAATAGTATCATCGCCGATAATCCAGCCTTCACTGGTTAATACAAGATCTGTTTCAGGGTCATATTCACGCTCTTCTGCAATTCCTTCCGCATTAATTTCATATTCTATATCAGTAAAAACATCGTCACTATCTACGCTTAAATGGCCAAATCCTAATGCAACATAACCATCTTCTCGTTCGCTCCAAAACCAATTAATACCACCATTTTTTATAAGTTCAGCAAGGTTTGATGTAGTTGATGCGTTCTCTGCTTCATTTTGTGCAACTTGATCAACCAGTGTATCTTGTTCTATGGCGATTAATTCATCGTCAATCGTGGTTGCAATCGAATCTGCATCAAAGGTGATATTGTCATCCGCCTCTGCCAGTTTAACCTGAACTGTGATTTCATCAAGTGCATCAAAAATTTCATTAATAATTAATGAAATAAGATCATCAAGGTCGATATTTGCCGCATCTGCCGTCTCTTCCAGTAATGCAATGTTATTAGCGATAATATTTGCAGTCACTTGTGCTATTTGATGTAGTTTTTTGAACTCATCTGCATCTTCCCCCGTTTCTGTCCCTGCAATGTAATCCTCATTAAGAGAGAGTGTCGTGCCTAGCTTGCCTTGTACTGCAACTTCCGCTTCGTTTACGCTACTGCCATTATCAACCTCATTTTGTACTAGGGTAGTTAGTGGGCTAACAAAGGTATAACCAGCGGGAGCACTGAGTGTATAACCTTGTGTTAAGACTACACCGGGCTCATCTTCATCGATTGTTTCACCTGCAATAATTTCAACCAATAATGGATTCGCATCAATCTGTGCTCGTGTTACCCCTGTCAGTGTAAACGTACCCCCTTCTCCCGTAATCGTAGAAGGTTCGTCACTATCACACATTTTATTGCTATTTAAATCAAGGCATACTTTGGCATTGCTAAGGTAACCATCAGCAGCTTTACCTGTAACAGAAGTAGTCAGAGCTGTATAAGTATCATCTGATGAATAACTACCTCCACAGGCAGACAGTGCACCGATAACAAATAAAGAGAGTAAGGTGTGTTGAAGTTTCATAAAATTCCCCATATATGAATATAAAAAAGGCTCTGTTCCATAACAATGTTGCTGGTTTTATTGTTTAATCTAACACCTTGTAAATGTTGAGATTACGTTAATTTGCTTTATCTATAACTCTTTGTAATTTAAGTGGTTGTAGTGGTGGCAACAGCAAAATGGAACAGAGCCATAAAAAAATATAATTCTACTCACTGAAAATACCTATCAATGGGTAGATATTCGAATCAAAAGTCGAAAACAATAGAACCCAGCCCATGTTTAGTATTACTCTTCAGGTGCGAACCAACGAAGAGAGATAAAAACATGAACTGGGAAGACAAATTAATATCATTATATTTGATAATCTGCAATGAATATCAAGATATAATTCATTCACATGTTGAAAGGTTTACCAACGGGAAAAACATTTCATTTACGGATGAAGAAGTAATGGCAATATATTGTTACGGTATATTAAGAGGTTACCGAACAATCTCAGTTATACATCGTTATGCTCAAGAGCATCTTAGTGACCCGTTTCCAAAACTCTGTGGTTACGCAGCGTTCGTACATCGAGTTAACAAGTTGTCAAATGGATTTATTGCATTGATATCTTTTTTGCAAGCAAAAAAAAATATCGGCAGATGATGACCGTGTTTATCTTATTGATTCGTTTCCTATTACGCTTGCTAAGAATAACTATGCTTACACTGCTAAAGTAGCACCAGAGCGCGCAAGTAAAAGCTACAACTCAACTCAGAAAATGTATTACTACTGCGTCAGAGCACATGTTGTAGCGCGTAAACGAGA
>NZ_ATUO01000005.1 GCF_000420245.1 Psychromonas hadalis ATCC BAA-638
ATAAAATTTAATCAGTCGATAATAAAGTTTAACCACCCTGTAATATTGCTAGAGAATAGAGATTGATGGGATACAGTTCAGCACTGCCCTATAGGAAACCTTTTTATACCAAGGGCTATAATAAGCCGCCGGATTGATGAGGTAATAGGGGCGGAAATCCATCAGGGCTAGAGGCATCAGTGATACCTCATAAAAAAGCCGAATATATGGCTGCAATGCACTCTATTTCAACGATCAAAATTGTCTTGCAATCGGAGAGGGTCCATATATGGTATAAGGTTGTTGATAATGGACCTTTACACTCTTTTATTCAAAGTCGTGCATGGTGCTAAATTGCTAAGAACTTAAACTATATATAAAATAAAAATTAACAATTTTAGAGGGTATTGATATCATACTTAACGATTCGGCATAATTTTGCTCCGCTATTGGAGGTACATTTTATTTTGTATTTCTAAGGTGTACTATATTTTTACTTTTATGTTTATACCTTTTTATTGCGTGACTTGTATATTCTAGTAATGATTGCATAGCAATTACTTTTTATATTTAACAAATGTGACTTTGAGCCATGATAGTCGCTTGAGTCAAATTCGTCATTTACAATCAATTTTTAACTCAAATTAAAAGGATTTGGAATTGCAAAAGAAAAAGAACGTCGTTCATTATTGGGGAGGATCCCCAATGGTAGCAACATCAAAATGGATGAGCTATTTAAAGCTAATTGAGAGGTGTGCGGAGCAGGGGTGGAATAATTGGCTTATTTTATCTAAGCAACCAGAAGACCAGTCCCTTATTGAGCCATTCTTAAAAGTGGGTTGCAAAATTATTTATCAACCGCGATCGAAAGGGAATTTTGATCTGCAAAGTATTCACCGAAACTATAAATTATTACGATCGATTCAGTGTGATATTTTTCATTGTTATAATGATCATACTAGTCCGCTTATTGCAGCTAAGTTAGCAGGGGTACCCGTTAAGCTGTGGTCTAAGTTATCTATGTCCTCTTATTATGAGCTAAGTACACGCCCTTCAGGTTTGCAAAAGCTTATGCTCAGTTCGAGAATTACAGGCTGGTGTGTTGATCGTATCCTTGCGGTAAGCGACCTTGCTGGAAAAGAGGTTATTGAACAAGTTGGTTTTAAAGATAAAGTAACCACCGTCACAGTGCCTGTTTCTGTTGAACGTTTTGTCTCGATTAAACACTCGCAGGTGAGAAAAGAATTTAATTTAAAAAAGTCGGATGTTGTTATTGTAGCTGTTGGTCACTTTGTAGAAATTAAAGGCTGGGATATTGCTATCGATGCTTTTGCACTCGTTAATAAAAATGTTCCAGATGCAAAATTATTATTAGTGGGTAAGAAAACCTCAGAGCGTTTTTACCAAAAGGTAATTAAAAAAATTGATGAATACGGATTATCTAAGCATGTCATTATCTTAGGAGGGCGAAGTGACATCCCAGAAATACTTAAAGCAAGTGATCTTTTTATATTACCTTCGCTATCTGAAGGTACCCCCGCTGCGCTTGTTGAAGCGATGGCAGTTGGTATTCCTTGTATTGCGACTGCAACGGGTGGTATGCCTGAGGTGATCGAAAATGGGGTAAATGGTTTTCTCTTTCAGCGTGAAAATGCAGATGAGCTTGCGGAGAAAATTATTTATGTTGTGTCTCATCCTGAATTACGTATGAAAATTGTCGATGAGGGGCGGAAAGGCTTGCAGAGATACTCAATGAAAACTTATGTCGAGACGGTATTTAGCCATTATCAGAATTTATTAGATAGCTCTCAGTAGTGTTTGATATGAATTTTTTGACATTATTTAAAAGTAAGTTGCTATTGAAAAAGGCTTTTTTATGGATTTTATCAAAGTTCGGTGTGTTGGCGTTTTTACATTATAAAAATCGTCATAAAATTTGTGTGTTGATGTTGCACGGTGTAATGGAAAAACAGACAGCAAATACATGGAATCCACTACGATCACAGATTTCACCCAATGAACTCAAACGTACTTTGAAAATATTGTCTGGTTATTATCGCTTTATTAATATTGATCAAGCTGTTGATATATTAACAGGTCAGATGCCGTTAATTGATAATGCAATGCTCATTACCTTTGACGATGGCTATCGTAATAATATTGATTATGCCTTACCAATTTGTGAGCAGTTTGGCATTAAGCCCGTTTTATTTGTTGTCACTGGGCATATTGATTCTGGTTTGCCTTTTTGGTTTGATCGCTTCGATTACGCATTACAACAAAATATGGGGGAGTGGCTTTCGTTGCAATATGAGCATGAAACATACCTGTTTGATGCAACATCTCGCGGTGCGTTGCAGAAAAGCTACAAAGTTTTTAGAGATGACTGCAAAAGAAAATTTACTGATGATATTAAAATGAATCAACTCTTTAATGGGCTTTCTGAAATGCTTGAACAACAGTCAGGTAAAGCACTTTCTGATATCTGTGCAGATGATGATTGGTCTGCTATTGCCTCCTGGTCGCAGTTGCAAAAGGCCGTAACACAAGGGCGAATGGATGTTGCAAGTCATACTGTTGATCATTTTCGTTTGGGGAATTTATCGGCACCGCAAATGTTATCACAAATAAAACAATCAAAAATCCGTATAGAGGAAAAAATGGCAGTGAAATGTCAATATTTTTGTTATCCTAATGGCAATTACAATAAGTCTGCTATTAGTCTTTTAAAGAGCAATGGCTTTAAGGCTGCTTTCTCCACGGATGTTGGATTATGTCAATCAAAGGATGATTTAATGACTTTAAAACGTTTTAGCTTCCCTTTGGATAAATCAGAATCTGAATTGCTATATCTGCTAAACCGATAATGCATTCGATTGCAGAAGCTCCACCTATTTCATCAAATTTTAAATACTTATTAGGTTATAAATTATCATGTTAAATATCTGCTTAGTTGCACATTTCGCATACGATGCAATAAAGGGCGGTAATACTGGCTTTATCGGTGGTGTAGAAAGGCAAACCACTTTAATGGCGAAATGGCTAGCGGAAAAAGGGCATAAAGTTTCTTTATTGACTTGGGCGGATGGTAATAGCGAAGATGAAGTCATTGACGGTATTAATGTTATTAAAATTTGTAGGAAAGATGCTGGTATACCGGGTGTACGTTTCTTTTATCCCCGTTGGAGTGGCTTAATTAGTGCGATGAAGCGTGCTAATGCAGATGTGTATTATCAAAATTGTGGTGAGTACATTACTGGGCAAATTGCCATGTGGTGTAAATTAAACAATAAGCAGTTTTTATATTCATTAGCAAGTGATGCCGATGCGGATCCCGCTTTGCCTGTAATGACAAAGCTACGTGAAAGAGTTTTGTATCGTTACGGTTTACGCCATGCAGATCATATTTTGTCGCAAACAGAAAAGCAGGTTAATTTATTGGCATCTGGGTTTCAGCTAGCTTCAACAGTGATGCCAATGCCTTGCCCTGGTCCTACTGAAAATCAGTATCAGCCTTTAAAATATAAAAAGGATAAGCCAACAATATTGTGGGCCGCCAGAATCCACCCATGTAAACGATTAGAGTTGTTATTGGAAGTGGCAGAGTCACTTCCTGAATTTCAATTTGTGGTCGGTGGTAGCCCTTTAGAGGAGGATGATTACTCCGACGCGTTGTTTAACACGATGAAACGTTTAGACAATGTATCATATTTGGGTATGGTAGGACGTGATGATATGCCCGCTTTGTATCGTTCCAGTACGCTGTTTTGTTGCACTTCAGAATATGAGGGTTTTCCAAATACATTTTTAGAATCTTGGAGTAATGGATTGCCAATAGTATCTACATTTGATCCCGATGACTTGATTCAGAAAAAGCAATTAGGATTACCGGCCACAAGCAAAGATGAGCTTATTGCTGGCATTCGATCATTATGCAAAAATGAACAACAGTGGTCTGAATGCTCACATAATGCGCGATCGTATTATCAGAATAATCACTCTGTTGATGAAGTGATGACCCGTTTTGAAAAAGTATTTAAAGAATTATCTAACTAAAGCTAAGGATTAGCATGTCGACTACCAAACTCGCCTTCGTTACTCAGTTTCCTATCGATTCAAACCGACCCTTAGGTGGTGTTGAAGCGGTGAGTGTTAATTTAGTGCATTCATTATCAGCTTATTCAGATCTGAAAATTGATGTCGTTACCTTGTGTAGTAGCATCACTGAAGCGATGATTGAAACGTGGGGAAAAGTGAAAATTCATCGTTTGCCTAAACCTGTTGGTAGTGAGCTTGTGAATGCAATTGGTAAGAGTAAAAAGCTGATTGAAGCTTACATTCAACAACTACGGCCTGACCTTATTCATGCTCACGATACTTATGGCATTATGACTCAAGATATCGATGTACCGAAAGTATTTACCGTGCATGGTTTTATTTACGGTGATACCTTATTTTCAAGCGGTAAATGTAAATGGCTTCGTTCTAAAATTTGGGAAAAAATAGAGAAAGGCAGTTGGGCGAAGCAACCGAATATCATCTCAATTAGCCCTTATGTGCGTGAACGTGTTTCGCCTGTGTCTGATGCCATTATTTATGATATCGACAACCCTATCTCCGATGCGTTTTTTAACTTAACACGTGATGAGATAAAGGGGCGCATATTTACCTCTGCGGTCATTTGTCCTCGCAAAAATACCCTGCAATTGGTTAAAGCGGTAAAACTACTGGTTGATGAAAGTGTTAATGTTGAACTGCGCATTGCGGGTAGTGTTGGTGATGATCAATATATGCAAGAGATGCTGGCTTTTATTAAAGACAATAATCTTGATAAGCATGTCACTATTTTAGGGCGCATTACCACCACAGAGGTGATGCAAGAGCTAATTCACGCCTCTATTTACGCGTTAGCGTCCCTTGAAGAGAATTCACCCATGGGTATTGAGGAAGCGATGGCAGTAGGCATTCCTGTGGTTACTTCCAATCGCTGTGGCATGCCTTATATGGTCAAAAATGGTGAAACGGGCTATTTGGTTAACCCATTTGATGCTAAAGATATCGCTAACAAGTTGAAACGAATTTTAGATGATAGCGAATTAAAAAAATCGATGGCTAAAAAATCAACTGAGCTTGCTTTAGATCTTTACCACTCGGAGAGTGTCGCAAGACGTACCTATGCTGTTTATCAGGAGTTATTATTGGTCGCGGAGAGTTCGCCTTGTTAAAACGATTTGGCGCTGTGAATATCGCTTCTCTGCTAGGTTTATTAGTAATCTTATTAGTAAATACTTCAGTTTTAGTAACCATCTTCGATGAATGGAATAGCAACGGTCCTTATAGTCATGGTTTTTTGGGTTTTGCAGTCGTACTTTATGTATTGTGGTTAAAGCGCGATATTTTTAATGATGCACAGCATGCGCCCTCTTTTATCGCCTCCTTGTTATTAGTAATGAGCTGTTTAGGGTTGTTGATTAACCATTTAGCGAGTATTCAGCAACTGCAGCAGTTGATGTTGTTTGCGGTAATGGTATTTTATATCGCTAGCATTTATGGCTTTTCAATGCTTAAAAAACTGTTTTTTCCACTGACCATGCTGGCGCTTATTTTACCCGTTTGGAATGTTTTTCAAATGCCTTTGCGTGAGCTTTCTACCATCGCGGGGGATCTCGGTCCTCGTTTAGTGGGTATTGATGTATTGCGTGATGATTATCGCCTTTCAACCTACGGGGGGCTTTTTGATGTAGAGCCTGCCTGTTCAGGTTTAGGTTTCTTTCTGGTTTCCGCTCTGTTCGCGGTCTGTGTTAGCTTTTTTAATAACCTTGGAATAAAAAAAGGATTACAGTTTTTATTAATATGTCTCTGTTTTGCAATCTTTGCTAACTGGATGCGTATTATCATCATTATTGTGGTGGGTAGTTATACTCATATGCAGCACTTTATCGTGCAAGACCACTTAACCTTTGGCTGGGCTGTATTTGCTGTTTTCTTAATGCCTCTTATTTATATCTCTCGTTTCTATTTTGAGGATGAAGTGCAACGAGATAGTGCTGATGAAGCGTCAACTGTTACTGCTGTTAATAAAATTCAGCTATTAACGACTTACTCTATTTTGACTATTTTTACACTGGCATTATTTTGGATACCCTCACGGTTTGATGAAAACTATC
This sequence comes from Psychromonas hadalis ATCC BAA-638, assembly GCF_000420245.1. Classification (GTDB taxonomy): domain Bacteria; phylum Pseudomonadota; class Gammaproteobacteria; order Enterobacterales; family Psychromonadaceae; genus Psychromonas; species Psychromonas hadalis. Next base: position 6,147 of record NZ_ATUO01000005.1, read on the forward strand.
AGTTTCAACTACCTGTTTTAGATGAGTACAACTTAGTGAGCGCAGACAAGCTATTCAGTCCAAATTGGTCGCCGCTCTCTCATGGTGTGAGTGCTGAGAGTTTTAACTTCTTCATCAAAGATGAGGTGGCTGTGCAGGTTTATTTAGCCAACTATATCAAGCAAAGCCAAGCGCATGAGATGATCTATGTAGAAAATAGCCTTTATGATAAAAAACATTGGTCAGTGACGGAGCAAGGTAAGTTGTGTCTTGAGAATAACCAAGTGAATCTATTAACGCTAAGTAGAGGGCAAGATCGCTCACGTTTGATTGTTTATTGGTATTTGGTCAACGGTAAGCATACCGAAAATAAGAAACGAGCAAAATTAGAAGAGGTTAAATCAGCCATTGTGGGTACACCGGGAGCGACATTGATTGCCTTTGCGATAGATTATCGTAAGCAGGGAGAGGCTATCGCACATCAGCAGATGCAAACCTTTACACAAACATTTTTTAATAATTTATAGATAGAGAGCTTCATGCAATCAATTACTTGGTATGTAAAACGCATTAAAATGATGTCAGTCAAAGAGATCATTTGGCGTGTCACTTCATTAACGGATGCTTATGTTGAGAAAGGGCGTGTGCAATTTAATCTTGTACCCAAGGTTAAATTCAAGCCTACTTATAACCCTGATGCTGATTTTGTGGGTGGTTTTGAGGTGTTTACCGGTGCAACCGAAGGTTTTCAAAAGCAATGGAAAATAGATTTAATAAAAAAATCTGAGATGATTCTTGAAAATAAATTAAGCTATTTTGATCTTAAAGAGCATGATTTAGGAACGCCTATTAATTGGCATAAAGACCATTCTGCAAACATCTTTTCAAGCTTGAATCATATTGTGGCAGTGAATTATCGCGATTTTGCAAATAATGGTGACTGTAAGTTAGTTTGGGAGCCAAACCGCCATCATCAGTTAGTGGTGTTGGGGCGTGCTTATAAAGTCACGGGTGAACTTAAATATGCGCAGGGTGTGGTTGCTCAATTAACCTCATGGTTAGATGCCAACCCTTACGGTTATGGTATGAACTGGCGTAGTCCGTTAGAGTTAGCTATTCGTTTAATTAGCTGGGTGTGGGCGATTGATTTAATCAAAGATTCAGGGCTTTTTAACGGTGATTTTAAAGCGCGTTTATTAGCTAGTGTTTATCTGCACTGTAGAGATGTAAGTGGAAAATATTCGCAAGGTACCTCTGCAAATAACCATTTAGTAGGGGAAGCTGCGGGTGTTTATATTGCGGCTTGTTATTTTGATATGTTAGCCGATGCACCACAGTGGCAGATTGATAGTAAAGTTGTTTTAGAGCGTGAAATTCAAGCGCAAACCTTTGCCGACGGCTGTACCAAAGAGCATGCATTTAGTTATCAGTTTTTTGTTTTCCAATTTTATCTGTTTACCGCATTAACGGGTAAATGGAGCAAAGATCAATTCTCAGATGAGTATTGGTCAACACTAAATACTATCAGTGCTTTTATTGCGAAGGTTGCTCAGGGCGGTGAATACTATCCCATGTTAGGTGATCAAGATGATGGTTATGTTTTAGATTTAGGCGATCATGTTCATAATATCAATGCAGTGTGTGATATATCTGGTTATCTCTACGACGATGAAATATTTTCTTCATCCTTTAAACAGCACAGTGAATCCACTTTTTGGTTATTTAATGGCAGAGCCAAACGTAAACAAGCGCCAATGACAGAAGTGAGGCCATTAAGCTCACTACAGTTTAAAGCGTCTGGTTATTTCCTGTTGCAAGCTGGCTCATTAGCTGAAAAAAACCAAGCAAGCATCCTGTTTGATTGTGCAGAGCTAGGTTATACCGCGATTGCTGCCCATGGACATGCTGATGTATTGAGTTTTGTTATGCGCATTAATAATAACGATCTGTTTGTGGATACTGGCACTTATGATTATTTCAGCCATCCTTTATGGCGTAACCATTTTAGAACCACTAAAGCACATAATGCACTAGAGGTTGATGGATTAGATCAATCGGTGATGACCGGCCCGTTTATGTGGGAATCACATGCACAGGCAAGTTGTACAGAGTGGTCGCCAAGCGATATTGGTGGACGTGTTGTTGCTGAGCATACGGGCTATTTACGTTTAAGCTCTCCAGTAAAACATCAGCGTGCGATTACCTTAAATAGCGAACAGAAAAACATTACTATCATTGATAGTGTAGAGACTGAAGGACAACATGATATTGCTTTATACTTGCATTTTTCTGAATTTTGTTCTGAGATTAAAATTGAAAATGGAGTTTGTCGACTGAAGCTGGGTGATGAGCAGATTAATATTAGTTTATCTGCTGAGTTGAGCGCTGAGATTATTACCGGGCAAGAGGGCGACGATAAAGAAACACCTGCACTGGGGTGGTTAAGCCGTGGTTATCATCAAAAAGTGGCTATCTCAACATTAGTACTTACAACACGTGTGACAGGTGATAGTGAGTTTAAAACAACAATCACTTGGTAAATACTTTAACGCCTGTAAGCAGGCGTTAAAGCTCCTTTAAATAGCGCCCTGTTGGCCAGATTGCTTTGAGTTTAAAAGGAGTGTTTTTAACTTTGTTAGAGAAGATAAAGAGGTTACAACCTTGCCTCTTTTCTGCTAACCAGCGACGTTTATGATCTGTATAAACACCTAAAAAATCATAAGCTTGAAGTTTCTCTTTAATGCAACGTTGAAAAGAAAAATAGCGTAAAACCTGTCCTGTTCCCGCAAGAAAATCAGGATTAAATCCCTCTTGAATTGCTAAAAATTGTTGTTTATAAACATAACCTATCTGCATCGCTTGTACTTCACCATCGACCTCTAAACGTAATAAACGTAACCAACCTTTTTTTAGTGCTACTTGTGCAAATTGTTGGTAAAAATCAGCCATTGCAGGGCGTCGTTCAAATGAGCCTTGCAAGCCTGCTTTTTGCCAGCGTTTATTATGTAGCGTAAATAAATGCTGTAATTCAGTGGCTAATGTTTCTGGCTGAGTGCTTGTGGTTACTTGCCATTCACCTTCTCGAGTAAGGTATTTTTGAGTCTGTTTTATATTGGTGCGTAGGCTTTTAGAAAGGTGAGGTAATATATCCTCTCCAAGTGAATTTAATGGGCTACTACTAAACTCGATAGTACGTTGATGAACATTGAGTTTGTTAATTTTTGCTAATGCCTCGATTAAACTTTTTCCGCCAGCGGTCCATTGCGCAATATTGGTTAGCCAGATAAAATCCCAGTGTTTTTTATTATCTAATAAAACCTGCCAACAGTGTGTTTTTAGCTTTTCACTGTTGCTATTATTAACAATAAAATTACTGTATTCAGATCCAATACCTTGGTCGCCGGCAAAGCGTAGTGCTTTGTATTTTATGCTGTTTACGAGTTGGTAGGTTTGTTCATAAAAGGGGGCGATAGCAACAATATGATCGTTCTCTTTTAAGATTATAATATAGGGTGTAATAGGGTTGGCAACGCTGTTTCGCCAGCAATTTATCCACTGCCAGGTTAAAAAAAGGTTGTCAGCATCAGACTGGGTAAGTAACTCATCCCATCTATCTTCTAATGCTTCAAACTCTGCCCATGTTGTTAATATTTTACTTTTTAAACGCATCTTTGCACCTTATATCAATCGATACAATGATACTTCGATTATCTTTAAAAGTAATTTTATTTTGCTAAAAAGGGAAGGGAGAACAACGCTTATCATTAAGAGATAAGCGTTGTTGATTTTTACTCAGCGAGATTTTAACTCAGTTTAGGGCCCGCGCTAACTAACTCTTTTCCTTGCTCTTTATCAGTGTATTTTTCAAAATTAGTGATAAAAAGTTGTGCAAGATGTTGTGCTTTTTTATCCCACTCTGCTTTATTCTCGTAGGTATCACGCGGATCAAGAATATTGCTATCAACATTCGGTAAAGCGAGAGGGACTGCAAGATCAAACAGTGGGATCTGCTTGGTTTGTGCTTTCTCAATTGAGCCATCTAAAATCGCATCAATAATGCCCCGAGTATCGGCAATTGAGATACGTTTACCGGATCCATTCCAACCTGTATTAACCAGATAAGCTTCTGCGCCACAGGCTTCCATGCGTTTTACTAATTGCTCTGCATATTGTGTTGGATGCAAACTTAAAAATGCAGCACCAAAACAAGCGGAAAAAGTCGGTGTAGGCTCAGTAATACCAAGCTCCGTCCCTGCTAGTTTTGCGGTGAAACCAGACAGGAAGTGGTATTGTGTTTGTGCTTTCGTCAGTTTGGCAACGGGAGGTAAGACCCCAAAGGCATCGGCAGTTAGAAAGATAACTTTTTGTGCATGACCTCCTTTCGAGATAGGTTTTACAATATTATCAATATGGTTAATCGGGTAGGAAACACGTGCATTTTCTGTTTTGCTCGCGTCGTCGTAATCGACAACACCATCACTATTAATTACCACGTTTTCAAGCAGTGCATCACGGCGAATTGCACCATAAATATCAGGTTCGGCTTCGGCGCTTAAACGAATGGTTTTTGCGTAACAGCCACCCTCAAAATTAAACACCCCATCATCGTCCCAGCCATGTTCATCGTCACCAATCAGAGCGCGTTTTGAATCGGTAGACAGGGTGGTTTTTCCTGTCCCTGAAAGACCGAAGAAGATGGCGGTATCTCCCGCTTCTCCGATATTGGCAGAGCAGTGCATAGAAGCCATACCATTAAGCGGCAATAGGTAGTTCATCACGGAGAACAGCCCTTTTTTCATCTCGCCACCGTACCAAGTCCCACCAATGACTTGTACTTTTTCGGTAAGGTTAAAGGCGACAAAATTTTCAGAATTTAGCCCTTGTGCTTGCCAGTTGGGGTTAGTGGTTTTTGAACCATTCATGACCACAAAATCAGGTTCAAAATCGATGAGTTCTGTTTCTGTTGGGCGAATAAACATATTTTTAACAAAATGTGCTTGCCATGCCACTTCCATAATAAAGCGTACTTTTAGGCGTGAGCTTTCATTGGCGCCACAATAAGCATCGATAACAAAGAGGCGTTTATTGGACAGTTGTTTGCTAACAATGTTTTTTAGATCCGACCAAATGCTTTGATCTATCGCTTTGTTATCATTTTTACCTTGGTCGCTCCACCAAATGGTATCGCGAGTCGTTTCGTCTTTAACAATATATTTATCTTTCGGAGAGCGGCCAGTGAAGATGCCTGTGTCAACAGCTACCGTACCGTTGGATGTAATAATTCCTTTTTCAAACCCTGTTAAATTAGTCGCCATCTCCTCTTCGAACAGTGTTTCATAACTCGGGTTGTACACAATCTCAGAAACAGCTGTAATGCCATATTTGCTTAATTTATTAGGTGCTAATGCAGTCATAATCAGTTCCTCTTAAGTGATTGAAATATCAATCTTGAGAGTAGGGGATTATCGGTGAAAAGGGTGAGATCTAGCTCATAAAATTGATTAAAAAATCGTCGTTAATGTTAATTAATTGTAGCGAGCTTATTGTGGTGGCTTTTGTTTGAAAAGTATCACCACGAAGTCGTTACATTAAAAAAAGAATAAAAGTTTATTCTTTTTTTTCTTGGTAACTTTGTGGTTAATCAGCTTTTAAGTGGGTTGTTATTTTTAGTGTTGTTGGTTGTGAGTATCACCTAATAAGATCTGTAGATCGTTTACTTCAAAACGATAATCACTGGCGCAATATTCACAATGCATCTCAATGGCGCCACGTTCATTTAAAATGCCTAAAATCTCTTCGGGTGTGATAGAAGCAAGTGATGATAAGCAGCGATCTTTTGAGCATGAGCATTTAAATGCAATGGCCTGCTTTTCAAAAAGACGCACCGTTTCTTGATGGTATAAACGATGCAGCAGTTCTTCTTGTGTTAACTCGTATAGTTCATCCGCTTTTACGGTATGTGCTAATGCGCAAACGTGCTGAAAATCATTTTCATGGTTGTCACCAGTTGAAGGTAATGTTTGAATTAAAAGACCTGCCGCTTGTGCTTTACCTTCGCTGTCTGCATGTAAAATAACACGCGTAGGCAGTTGTTCTGATTGATCAAAATAATTTTCTAAACAGGCGCTTAATGAGTCTTTACTGAGGTCAACAATACCTTGGTAACGTTCACCATCATCCGGGCTGATGGTGATCATCATATGTCCATTACCCACTAACTGTGAGAAAGACAGCCCTGCTGTTTCGCCCTTTACACGCGCTGTACCACGTACCTGTAAATTTTGATCGGCATTAATTACCACCATTTTTAGTGGTCCGTCACCCTGTAGCTGTACCGCTATTTTTCCTTCAAATTTAAGCATGGCGGTTAACAGTGTAGTAGCAACTAAAAGCTCACCCATTAGGTTCGCTACTTCTAGCGGGTAATCATGGTTTTTGATGATCTCGTTAAAGCTGTTATCGGCATTGGCAATTTCACCACGAATGTCAAAATCATCAAAAAGGAAACGTTGTAGTTGATCGGTCATTATTTTTATCTCTGTTTAGTCAAAGTTAGCGTTATTACGTTGGGCTTTCGCTTGTATTAGCTCTCTGCGCTGTTTTTTATTGGGTTTTTTATCTGGATGAGGGGCATTTTGTAGACTTAATTTGCGCAATATTGAATATTCTTCGCGTTTTTTAATGCTCAGGGCTGTTTCTTGGTAGAGGGTAACAGCAATAGGAGCACCACGACGTTGATCTGATAACTGTTCGATAGTGACCTGTTTCGCAATATCACCTAGGCGAATGGTGAGTAACGCACCTAATTCAATCATTTTACTCGCTTTAGCGCGCTGACCATTATAGTGGACTTTACCACCATTAATCATGTCACGAGCGATGCTACGTGTTTTATAAAAACGTGCTGCCCAGAGCCATTTATCTAAGCGAATTTTTTTATCAGACATTACTTTATCCTATCCTGTAAACTAGCAGTATAACAAAGAAGAATTTACCGCTAGTTAATTTTTCACCACTTGCTATAAAAAAATAATCAATTTTCCAATAAAATGTAACGTCTCGAGGTGATTACCCTCTATAATCCACATAATTCGTGTCATTTACTTGTTGCATTGTCACCCCTAGGGTAGCATGCTGAATCATTATATTTGTATGAAAACAGGGTTTTTATCGGTGTCATTAGCTTCTCTTTTACAAAAATCTCCCATGATTGTATTAGCAATCGTCGCTACTTTGTTCGCGTATCAATTAGCATTGTTAACATGGTTTTTTGTCCCAACAGAAAAACCTGCACTGCTGTGGCAACCAGTAACAACGAATAAAACGCAAAATAGTAGTAAAATTAATACTCACCAACTGCAAAATCAGCACCTGTTTGGAGAAAAAGCGCGACAGGTTAAACCGGTTGTTAATGAAACCAGTATTACCAATGCACCTAAAACCCGCTTGAATTTAAAATTGGTGGGCGTGGTCGCCAGTACGGAGCCAGAATATTCAAGTGCTATCATTGATCAAAAAGGGCGTCAATCGAGTTATTTTATCAACTCTAAGATTGATGGTACCAGCGCAGTGATTACAAAAATTTATCAAGATCGTATTATCTTACAAGTGAATGGTTCACATCAAACCTTGATGTTAGACGGTGTTGAGACATTAGATAAGCAACATCAGCGTCAAGAGACAAAAGCAAAAAGTACACAACAAAGAAAGACAGCGATGAAAAGTTCAGAGGTAAGAACGGTAAAATTAGACCGTCAAGCGCTCTTGAGAAACCCCGGTAAATTAACTGACTATATTCGTATTTCTCCTGTGCGCCAAAATGGTAAGGTGAAAGGGTATCGTGTGAAACCGGGTAGAGATAGAACGCTGTTTGACCAAGCAGGGCTGAAAAGTGGAGATTTAGCGGTGGAATTAAATGGTATTGATTTAACGGATACGCAACAAGCGTTTACATTGATGAAAGAGTTTCCAACCATGACTGACATGACCTTAACCGTTGAACGAGCTGGGCAGTTACATGAGTTGTATTTTAGTATCCCGTAGTAGGGGTCATTCTTAAACAGTAATTTTAGACATTAAGTAATAGATAGTCGGAGTGGTATTAAATGGTATTTTTAGGGATAAAAAACAGAGTGGGCAAGTTGCTTAATTTGGGTCTATTAGCGGCCGTTTTAAGTGTTAGCCACGTTGGCACGTTGAGTGCAGTAGAATACTCTGCAAGCTTTAAAAACGCGGATATTAATGAGTTTATTAATATTGTGGGTAAGAATCTTAAAAAAACCATTATATTAGATCCTGCGGTGCGTGGCAGTATTAATGTGCGTAGTTATGATCTGCTTAATGAAAGTCAATATTACCAATTCTTTCTTAATGTCTTAGAGGTTTATGGTTTTGCTATTGTTGAGATGGAAGGTGGCATCATTAAGGTGATAAAAGCCAAAGATGCCAAAGTGTCCGCAATTCCAGTCGTCGATGATGGCAATCAATATAAGGGTGATGAGATGGTTACCCGTGTTGTGCCTGTGACCAATGTTTCAGTACGTGAATTAGCGCCTCTACTACGCCAGCTTAATGATAATGCCGGTGGTGGTAACGTAGTACATTACGATCCGTCAAACGTTATTATGATCACGGGGCGTGCTGCCGTGGTTAATCGTTTGGTCAAAATCATTCACCGTGTTGACAGAGCAGGTGACCAAGAAGTTGATATCATCAAGCTTAAATATGCTAGCGCATTGGAGATGGTGAAAATTATTACCGCGATTCAAAAACCTGCCAAAGGAACTAAAAACACCACACCAAGCATACTAAAGCCTCGTTTGGTCGCTGATGAACGTACGAACTCACTGATTGTTAGTGGTGAAAAGAAAACCCGTGCGCGCATCGTAAAACTGGTAAAAACATTGGATAGTGAACTGAAAAATAGCGGTAATACCCGTGTTTTCTATCTCAAATATGCAAAAGCTAAAGAGGTAGTAAGTGTTTTAAAAGGGGTTAGTAAAAGCCTTGGAAACACAGATAGCAAAACAGGCAATAAGTCGAGTCGCTCTGAATTAAGCATTGAATCACATGAGGGTACCAATTCAATTGTTGTTTCCGCACAACCTGCATTGATGTCATCACTGAGCAGTATCATTCGCCAATTAGATATTCGCCGCGCACAAGTATTGGTGGAAGCGATTATTGTAGAGGTTTCTGAGGGGGATGGTATTGACTTAAGTGTACAGTGGGCAACACCCGCTGGTGGCACACAATTTAAAGACAATGGTGTCACTACGGGTGAAGTGATTGGTGCCGCTTATCAAGTACGTAATGATGAAGATGATCTTTCTGCAGTGGTTAATGTGATTGGTAAACTGGCGGGTGGTGTCGCGGGTTACGTGGGTGATGATTGGGGGGTGATGTTACAAGCATTGAGTAGTAGTAGTACCTCAAATATATTAGCGACACCGAGTATTACCACTTTGGATAATCAAGAGGCAAGCTTTATGGTCGGTGATGAAGTGCCGGTATTAACGGGATCAACATCCAGCTCTTCGAATGATAATCCTTTCCAAACTATCGAACGGAGGGAGATTGGTATTAAGTTAAAAGTCACACCGCAAATCAATGAGGGTGATGCAGTGCAGTTAACCATTGAGCAAGAGGTCTCTAATATTAAAGGGAAAACATCGGTGGATGTTATTTTTTCAACACGATCAGTGAAAACCACGGTATTAGCAAAGTCGGGTGAAACGATTATTATTGGAGGCTTGATTGATGAAAAAGTCACTGAAACCGTTAGTAAAGTGCCACTGCTTGGGGATATTCCATGGATTGGTCATCTCTTCAAATCAACGAAAAGTAGTACCGAAAAACGTAATTTAATGATTTTCCTGCGTGCCACAATTATTCGTGACGATGAAACCATGAGTAGCCTCAGTATGCGTAAATACGGCTTGATTCGTGCCATTCAATTAAGGCATCGAGAGGGCGGTATTAATTTGATGCCAAATACTGACGCGCCTGTATTGCCTGAGTGGGGGCAAAGCCATGAAATTAACCCTGCTGATTTTTTTACTGAAAAAGATCTTGAAACAACACAACAAAAAATGAGTAAAGAGGAGCCACAAGCGTTGTCTGGCTTCACCGATGATGCAACAGAGGAAAAACAATAATGACTGCACTTGATAGTGAGTTATTAGAGGAGATCACGGAGAGTGAAGGGGATCATTCTGATATCACGCCACGTGGTCAACTGCCGTTTCCATTTTCTAAAAAACATGCATTAGTGGTTTTTTATGAAGGAGAGAAAAGCGAACTCTGTTTTAAAGTGCCTCCTAGCGCCGATCTCATTTTAGAGGTGCGTCGTGTACTGGGGCATACCTTTACCTTGACCCAAGTTGATGATGATCGGTTTGATCAGCTGGTGGGTATTGCTTACCAGTCATCTTCTTCTGAAGCGCAACAACTCATGGAAGATATTGGTAGTGAGGACTTTTTTACGTTGGCAGAAGAGATGCCCGGTGAAGAAGATCTGCTCGAAGCGGAAGATGATGCACCTATTATCAAACTCATTAATGCCATGTTGGGTGAAGCGATTAAAGAGGAAGCTTCCGATATACATATTGAAACATTCGAAAGTACTCTGGTCATTCGTTTCCGTGTGGATGGTATCTTACGTGAGATTTTGAAACCTCGGCGTAAACTCGCTTCACTGTTAGTGTCACGTATTAAAGTCATGGCAAAACTAGATATCGCAGAAAAACGTATTCCTCAAGATGGTCGTATCTCATTGCGTATTGGTGGGCGTGCGGTGGATGTGCGTGTTTCAACCATGCCAGCAAGTCATGGTGAACGTGTGGTGATGCGTTTATTAGATAAAAATGCCATTAAATTAGATTTAAATACCTTGGGTATGACCCAGAAAAATCACCATATACTGCGTGATCTGATTCATAAACCGCATGGCATTATTTTGGTGACGGGGCCGACTGGCTCAGGTAAAAGTACCACTTTATATGCGGGGCTGTTAGAGATAGATGCGAGAGAGCGTAATATATTAACTGTAGAAGATCCGATTGAGTATTCGATTGAGGGTATCGGACAAACACAAGTTAATACCAAAGTTGATATGACCTTTGCACGTGGTTTACGCGCTATATTACGTCAAGACCCCGATGTGGTGATGATTGGTGAAATTCGAGATTTAGAAACAGCGCATATTGCCGTACAAGCTAGCTTAACAGGTCACTTAGTGCTATCAACACTGCATACTAACACCGCGGTGGGCGCAGTAACGCGTCTACGTGATATGGGGGTTGAACCTTTCCTTTTATCGTCGAGTTTATTAGGTGTGCTTGCGCAACGTTTGGTACGCCGTTTATGTTTACATTGTAAAGAAGCGCATCCTGCGACAGAAAAAGAGCAACAAATATTAGCGTTGAAAAGTGCAGATAATCCGTTGATCTATCGCGCCATTGGTTGTGCTAAATGTAATCATAGCGGTTACAAAGGGCGTACCGGTATTCATGAATTGTTGGTGGTGACCGATGAAATACGTGAAATGATTCAAAATGGTGCCAGTGAACAAGCGGTTGAAAAAGTGATCCGTAAAACATCAAACAGTATTCGTGATGATGGCCTCGCCAAAGTATTAGACGGACAAACCACATTAGAAGAAATTTTACGTGTAACAAGAGAGGATTAAAGTGGCGACGTTTACATACAAAGCTATTGATGCCAATGGTAAACAGAAAAAAGGTACGTTAGAGTCTGATTCTGCACGTTTATTACGCCAACAGTTGCGTGGTATGGGATTAACGCCGATTGAGGTGGAGCCTGTTGCCAATAAAGCCACTAAATCAGGTTCAAGTCTACTGCGCAGTAAAATTAAAACCGCCGATTTAGCCTTGATCACCCGTCAACTTTCGACATTAGTGGCTTCCTCTATTCCTATCGAAGAGTGTTTGTATGCGGTAGCCGAGCAGTGTGATAACCCTAAAATTAAAGTAATGCTCTCAGCCGTGCGCAGTGGTGTTATTGAGGGGCATAGTTTGGCTGATAGTATGCGTGGCTTTCCTCTTATTTTTGATAACCTGTTTTGTGCAATGGTGGCCGCGGGTGAAAAATCGGGTCATCTTGATAAAGTATTAGATCGATTGGCGGATTATGCAGAGCAGCGCCAAGAGATGAAAAGTAAAATGATGCAAGCAATGATCTATCCAATTGTATTAACCTTAGTCGCTGTTTCAGTGGTTGCTATTTTGCTCACCTCGGTTGTACCACAGGTTGTGGGGCAGTTTGAGCATATGGGCACCGACCTTCCTGGTTCTACGCAATTTTTAATCGCTGCCAGTGATGCATTGCGTGATTATGGGATCTATTTTGTGATATTGGTTTTTGCTTTTATTAGTGGTGTAAAAGTGTGGTTGAAAAAAGCCAAAAATCAGCTTGTTTTTGATCAATACTTGCTAAAAGTACCGGTTATTGGTCGTGTTGCTAATGAGCTAAATACCGCCCGTTTTGCACGTACATTAAGTATTCTTAACAGTAGTGCCGTGCCACTTTTAGAGGCGATGGGTATTGCTGGTAAGGTATTGAGTAATCAATTTATTCGTCTCAAAGTGGGTGAGGCAACTAACTTAGTGCGTGAAGGAACGGGTCTTGGACTGTCACTAAAAAGCACCCAACTATTTCCTCCGATGATGTTGCATATGATAGCCAGTGGTGAAAAAAGTGGTGAATTAGGTAATATGTTGGAACGATCTGCTGATAATCAGGACAAACAGTTCTCTATGCAAGTAACGGTTGCCTTGGGGATTTTTGAACCTGCACTGGTTGTTTCTATGGCAGGAGTGGTGCTGTTTATTGTTTCTGCTATCCTGCAGCCCATTTTACAGCTTAATAATATGGTTTCAGGCTAAAGCCTGAATTTTTACATTTAGATTAAAAAGGAAAATTTCGTGAACAATAATAATAAAAAACAGAGTGGTTTTACCCTGCTCGAAATCATGGTGGTTATCGTTATTCTTGGTGTGTTAGCGTCAATGGTTGTGCCCAACTTAATGGGCAATAAAGATAAAGCTGATCGCCAAAAAGTGGTTTCAGATTTGATCGCATTAGAAAATGCGTTAGATATGTACAAGTTAGATAATAATCGTTACCCAACAACAGACCAAGGTTTAGAAGCGTTAATCAATAAGCCAAGTGGAGAGCCTGAGCCACGTAACTACCCTGAGGATGGTTACATTAAACGTTTACCAGAAGATCCGTGGGGTAATGAATATATCTTAAACAGCCCGGGTGAACATGGTAAAATTGATATTCTTTCTGTGGGTCTAGATGGTGAAGAGGGCACAGATGATGATATCGGTAACTGGAACCTTGATGGTAAAAAATAGGACTTAGCGAGTGTTACAAAAATCATCAAGCTCGTTGTTAGATCAGCGAGGATTCACCCTATTAGAGATCATGCTGGTATTAGTGTTAATTGGTATGGCTTCTGCGGGGGTGATGATGACCATGCCAAATAATATTAGTAATAATGATAATGTTGATTGGCAAGCACAACGATTTAGTACCCTATTACAGTTTGCAGAAGATGAAGCGTTAATTTCTGGTAAAGAGTTAGCGCTGGTTTTTAACGACAATACTTACCGCTTTGCCTTTTACGATTACCCAAGCAAAAAATGGATCGCGTTAGCGTCTGAACAGATTGGTAAAGTGATTGAGTTGCCAGAATCGATCAATTTCGAGTACACCCTGATAGGCTCTGTCTGGGATGAGATTGAAACAGAAGATGAAGATGTTTTTATTGATGAAACATATTTAGTGCAGATTGACGGTGATGAAAATGAGGTGAAAAGCTTCTCTCCACAGGTATACATCATGTCGAGTGGTGAAGTGACGCCCTTTCGTGTGCTGTTTTCAGAGAATGCTACAGGGCCTGATAAACGTAGTAGTTTATTGCAAGTGAGTATGAGTGGCATGATCATACGGATGGAGTCAGATAAGCAATGAATTGCTTAAGTTTCTTTAAAAAACAGCAGGGTATGACTTTACTTGAGGTGATGCTGGCACTGGTTATTATGGCAACAGCAGGTGTTGCAGTGATGAATTCTGCCTCTAGCGCACTCAATAGCCAAGCATATCTACAAAACAAAACCTTTGCATTGTGGATTGCCAGTAATCGTTTGGCAGAGTTAAAATTACAAAAAGTGTGGCCGGCGGCCAGTTGGCGTTATGACACAACGGAGTTTGCGGATGTGACATGGTTTCTGCGTTATAAAAGCGTAGAAACGGGTGATAATAATTTTAAAGCATTAGATATTGAGGTGAGTGATGTAGAGCGTGGACGCGCACTCGCTTATATGAGGACTTACATTGCAAAACCGTAAGCTCTATCGTGGTACACAAGGTTTCACGCTGTTAGAGGTGCTGGTTGCTATCTCTATTTTTGCGCTGATGAGCATGGTCTCTTATCAGATCTTGCAAGGCGTTATTCGTAGCGGTGAGATAAGCAAAAAACACAGTGATAAATTGCTTAAAATACAGCGTGCAATGTTGATGATGGAGCAAGATTTCACGCAAATTATCGCCCGTGCTTCAAGAGATGAATCGGGAAACAGTGATAAAATTAGTGTACTAACCGTGGGTAAATCACTCTTTGAATCAGAAGATGAAGGTATTGAATTCACCCGTTTAGGCTGGACTAATCCGCTCAACTTATTGCCCCGTTCAAATCTACTGCGCGTGCGTTATCGCCTAATGGATGGTGAGTTACAACGTCTTTATTTTTTATACCCTGACATTGTTGCTGGACAAGTGCCTGAAGTACAGGTGTTGTTAAAAGACATTGAGAAATTAAGCTTTCGTTTTTGGGCAGATGGTTGGCAAACCAATTGGAATGAAAGCAATAAATTACCGCGTGGTATTGAGATACGTTTTAGTAGTAAACAATTTGGTGAGCTTAATCGCATCTTCTTAATCCCAGAAAGTGAGGTGATCAAACTATAATGGCGAACTCACCAAAAAAACAGCAAGGTATTGCGCTGATCACAGTATTGATGATTTTAGCAATAATGGTGACGATTGCCGCTACCATGACTGGGCGTTTAACCATGAGTCTTAAACGTACCGAGGGGCTGATTTTTTCACAAAGTGTTTATTGGTATGGTCAAGCTGCCGGTGATTTTGGACGCATGGTATTAAACCAAGATTTTGCCGATAGTAGCGTGGTCAGTTTAGATCAAAATTGGGCGCTGCCAGAGATGATTTTTCCGCTTGAAAATGGCAATATCGCGGGAGAGTTCAAAGATATGCGTAGCTGTTTTAATCTCAATGCATTAGGGGTTAAAGATAAAGGCAATATTCGTGCGACGCCTGTAACACAGTTTCAAACACTGTTAGAAGCCATTGGTATTAACGATTATGCAGCTGAAATGATTGCTGAATCGAGTCGCGATTGGGTCGATAAAGATGATGTTAGCAATGCAGCGCAAGGCGCTGAAGATAGTATCTATCAAGCGCGTAGTGTACCTCATTTAGCAGCTAACAACTTGATGGTCGATATCAGTGAGTTGCGCGCAGTACAAGGTGTTGGTCAAAAGGTATATGAACGTATTTCGCCCTACTTATGTGCCATTCCAACAAAAGATCAAAAGATCAATGTTAATACCGTGACCATCGAACAAGCCGCCATATTGTATGCCCTGTTTAAGCAAGATTTTGATTTTGCTTTAAGTGATTTCAGTAAATTATTAGAAGATAGGCCCGTCAGTGGCTGGAACAAGGTAGATGACTTTTTAGCATCTTCTTTATTTAGTGATGTAAAAGTATCAGCAGGGTTAAAAAAAATGTTGAGTGTGACAAGTGAATATTTTCAGCTTAATGGTGCGGCAGAATTTGAAGATCGTATTACTGCAGTGCAAATATTATTTAAAATGGACGATAAGAAAGCCAAGGTGATCCGATATCAATCGGGTGGGCTTAAATAGATGGAGAGTGTGGGTGAGTGAACGATTAATAATCCGCCTAGCAAGTGAAGCTTCGCAGAAACAGCATTGGCTTATCTGGTCTGAAAGTGAAAAAGAGATCATCGGCTCAGGTGAGTTAGATAATGCTGAGCAATTAAAAACATTAACGGAAAAAGCACAATCACGGCATGTTATCTGTTTATTGCCGGGTGTGGATGTGTGCATCAAAGAGGTGGTCATCAAGGGGGCCTTTAATCGCCAGATGCAACAAGCATTACCCTACATTATTGAGGAAGAGCTAGCGGGCGATGTTGAAAAACTACACTTTACCGTGATCGCTAAACGCACCAATTTAGTGCATGTTGCAGTGTGTGATAAACAGCGTATGACTAGCTGGTTAGGCTGGCTTGCTGATGCAAAAATCAGTTGTAAGCAGTTTATCCCCGAAGGGTTAGCATTGCCGTTTCCTGCTGCTAGAAATTGGCAAGCGGTGCAACTTGATAACCACTGGATAATACGTGAAAGCAAAGAGCTGGCATGGAGTTGTGAGCTATCAATGCTGGATATTATCTTATCCAGTAAAATTGACGAGCAGAGCAATCAAACCATTGAAAGTTATAGTCCCCTTCTGGAAGGTTGCTTGGGTGATTGGGTTAATGACTTTCCCACATTGCCGATGGAGCTATTAACCGCGGGAGCCATCGGTTGTAAAGTGAACCTGCTTAACGGTGAATTTAAAGTTAAAAAAGAGATCAATAAAAATTTACTGAAATGGCGTTTACCTGCGATTTTAGTGGCGCTGTTCTTTGTGATTAGCTGCATCAACCTAGTGATGGAAAATAGTCGCGTTGAAGCACAAGTTGCGATGGTAAAAGGACAAGTTGAGAGCGTTTATAAACTCGCCTTTCCAGAACAAAAAAAATTGCGTTACAGCCGTGTCAAAAAGAGGTTGAAAACCATGCTAAAAGCGACCAATGGTAACCGTGATCCTTCTGGTTTTTTAGTGATGCTTGATGAAATAGCACCTATATTTGAAAATAATAAAGAGCTCGAAACAAGTAGCTTAAAATATGATGCCAAAAAACAACAGATGCGTATTTTAGCGGTAGGTAATAACTTCCAAGCGTTTGAAAAATTCTCAAATGCGCTACCCAAACAGTATCATTTACAGCAGGGGGCACTTAATAGTAGCAAAAACCAAGTAAGTGGTTTGCTGACAATAGGGAAGAAATAGCAATGGAACAGTTTAAAGCCTGGTGGGAAAGTATCACACCAAGAGAGCAACAATTAGCGATGATCAGTGCCGTCGTTTTGGGTATTGCAATACTGTATTGGGGAATTTGGTCACCATTAACCAACCAGCTTGCTGATAGCCAAAAACAACTGGTACGTGCTGAAAGCACACTTAATTGGAGTAAAGAAAAAGCAACCGTTTTATTAGACTCTGGGGTAGGAAAACCACCGGTGAGAGGTGGCAATTTAACGCAAATCATTAATAGTAGTGCCCAAAAGCATGGCATCATTTTTTCGCGTATTGTTAATAAAAAAGGAAAAATGGAAGTGTGGATAACGGATGTTGAGTTTAATCGTTTTATAAAGTGGTTAACTAGCTTAAGTAATAAACAGGGTGTATCGGTATTAAATGCTGATTTAGGTAGAACAGAGCGCAGCGGTTATATCAAAGTTAATCGTTTGTTGCTGAGTCAATAATTGTTTAGAGGTAAGTTAGGGATTGCATATGAAATTAAAAATTAGCTTGGCATTTATTACTCTGTATCTCATCTCACTGGTATTAACTGTGCCTGCAAGCATGGTGACACGTTTTATTCCTGAAAATTCAGGTGTGCAAATAGGCCATATATCAGGGACACTGTGGAATGGTAAATTCTCACAGCTGGATTATCGTAATCAGTTTCAATTGCAAAAATTAACTTGGAAATTTGACTGGTTAGCGCTGTTAACACTTAAATTAAAAGCCGATGTTAGGTTTAACAACGGTCGAAAAGTGATGTCCGGTGTCGGTTCGGTCGCCTATGGTTTTTCAGGACTGACACTTTTTGACATTGAGATTGATATGAAAGCCACAGAATTACTCTCCTATATAAAACTGCCTATCCCAATTACCCCATCGGGGAAATTTTCATTAGTGATTGAAAATGCAACACAGGGTGTGCCGTACTGTGGTGAACTTGATGGTTATTTAGTGTGGCATGAAGGTAAAATACAAACCCCAATGGGTAATATCAATTTGGCGACGCCAAGCATGGATCTCAACTGCGCTGAGGGCGGATTGCTCGCCTCACTTAAACAGCACTCTGAACAGTTAACCACTCACGCCGAGATCTCATTAAAAGAGGGTGGGAATTACCAGCTTAAAGGCACGATTATTGGAGGTGAAAAACTCGATCCTTCTATTTTACAAGCGCTCTCATGGCTTGGGCCAAAAACAGAAGCAGGTGAAACGGTGTTGAACTTTAAAGGGCGATTATAATTTTTATGAATAAAATTTTCTACTTATTGCCACTGTTGATGCTTTTATCGGGCTGTTTTAATGATAACAATGCACAGCTAAATAACCTTTATGATGATGGTGACAAACAGGCAGACTCACTGCTTGAAGGTGCTGAATATATCGAATTTTTGTACAAACAGCAACGTGGTGGTGTGATGGTCAGTAGCGCAGGACGTATTGCTAAGCTACTAGAAAATCAACAATCCCCCTATATTGCACAGGTGATTTTAATTCGTCTTAGTTCTGGCAGAAAACTACTGATTAAACACAATATTGAAAAAGCCAACGCAGTGCCTAAGTTAGTTGTTGGTGAAACGCTCACATTTAGTGGTACTTATCGTTGGAACAGTAACGGTGGCATGATCTTATCAACCTATCAACAAGCTGATAAACCACAGTACTCTGGCTGGCTTAAATATCAGAATACTCTTTACCAATAAACCCTAAGTGACATTATTGTCATGAGTGCGTCAGCCAAGTGACAGGGTTTATTGTTTATTATTAAGTGGAGTTAACAAGTTCTTCATTCTATTAATAAATAAGGAAAGATCATGAAAAATTTAACCCCTGCATTACTCCTCGGTAGCACGCTTATGATGTTAAGTGGTACAGCATTAGCAGACGTTACATTCCCAGCGGGAAACTACACCTTACGTAACGCTGAACGTCATATTACAACTAAAATAGCGACCACAAAAGAGCAGGCCTACAATAATGGTTATGAAAGATTAGTCGCAGTCAAAGGTAAAAAAGGCTCTGCACTTAATAAAGAGTTGCGCTTTTGGGGAGGGGCCTCTGCATTAAATAGAAGCCTCCATTTAGATAACGTCTTTGTAACCGTTACTGAGTTTATGGATGATTCGGGAAAGATGGCATACCAAGGTATTGTAAATGTTAAATATCATTATCAGGAACGTAGCTCTAATTAAGGGGCAGTTTGAGTATCCCGACAGATAAAACACATTAAAGAGACTTAATGTTAGGCATAAACGCTAAAAAGAGATGGCGAGTGATGAGCGGAAATAAACGCTATGCTCATTCCTTCGCCATTTTCTCATAATAGGCGCTAATATCGGCTAAGTCTTGATCGTTTAACCTTGATAATTGCTTACTCATCATGGTGGCAAGACCACCACTGCGCATACCACTTTGATAGATCTTCATACTTGAAAATAGATAAGCACTCTTTTGACCTGCTAAATTAGGGTAAGTATCCTGAGTACCGATACCATCCTGTCCATGGCAAAATCGACAACTGGGAGTTTTTAAGGGGCCTAAGTTTGCGTCACCTACAGGCATCTGCGCATTCACAACTGCACTAGATAAGCTTAACAAGATGATAATAAAGGTTATTTTTAGCTGCATAGTGTCCTTTTTTGTGCGTTAAATACGTATTTATACCGTACAGTAATATTGTCGTTACAACTATCTTCATGGTGAAAAAGGCTGGATGTTTAGTGAATCAGCGTTTTGTCATTGCTTATTTTCTCTTAGTCATGGCAGGAGCGTGATGACAACTTACCTCTTTATAGGATTTTTGTTCTAAAATATTTTGGTCAACAAATTGATAATAACTCGCTTTAATACGCCCCCAGAAGTGTTGATCGATACCTACCTGCTGTGAGTGAATAATGGTTTTTAGCGCATCTAAACTTGTATGTGTTGCATCGTAATGAACGATTAATAAAGCGGACTGTTGATTAAGCGTCACCTTATCTACCCCGAACGTTGTATCAATTGCTTGATAAAGTCGGGCATAATTTTTATCTGTGAGCCCTGTTAATATTAATTTTCTGATCACTAAATTGAGTTCACAAACACCGGCTAGATGGTTGAAATGATTCATAAGTTACTCCTTATTTTAATGGTTATGGGCTTAGTGCACAACCATTTACTTGTCTGCCGCTAATGATTGCTTATTGTGCAGTTTTAAGCGTTGCAACACCGCTTTCACCTTCAATAATCAACGTTTGTTGTTTATCTGTTGCTGATATATTTCCCTTCAGAAAGAATCAATATCTACCTTAAAAATAACCTTTACCCGTGGGGAAAGGTAAAGGTTATTTTTATGACAATATTGTCATCTTGCTGTCACCTTTGTGAAAGTAAGCATCTATTATTATCTAAGTCGATATTTCATTAAGGAGTCAGAATATGAGCCATAACATTGCAGAGTGTGATACCGCTCGTCGCCAATTTATGAAAAAAACGCTTACCGGAGGCAGTCTACTCGCTGTTGCTACGCTGATACCTATTGCGAAAGCTAATAATGATGATGTAAAACAAAAAGATGAAAAGAAGTCGGTATTAACGGGTAATGAATTTTTTCTTACCATCGTAGAAAGTAAGGTTAACTTTACTGGCAATACACGTGTTGCCACCACGGTAAATGGTTTACTGCCAGGGCCAACTCTACGCATGAAAGAGGGAGATACTATTACTGTCCACGTGCGTAATGAACTTGATGAAGATACCTCAATTCATTGGCATGGCATTATTCTTCCTTATCAGATGGACGGTGTTCCCGGTATTAGTTTTACAGGTATTAAAGCAGGGCAGACCTTTACCTACCAATTTACACTGGCGCAAAGTGGCACTTATTGGTACCACTCACACTCTGCTTTTCAAGAAATTACAGGTTTGTACGGTGCTTTAGTGATTGAACCCGCAGAGCAGGTTGAGCCGGTGATGGCAGAGCAAGTGATTGTATTGTCTGACTGGACTGATGAAAATCCGATGCGTGTTTTTGGTAAGTTAAAAACACAAAGTGATTATTACAATTATAACCAAGCGACCTTTTTTGATTTTATGAGTGATGTTAGCAAGGTAGGTATCGGTGGTGCGGTCAGTAAGCGCAAAATGTGGAATGAGATGCGTATGAGTCCAACAGATTTAGGTGATCTTTCTGCTGCCACACTCACTTTCTTGATGAATGGTAAAACTGCCGATGATAATTGGAGTGGTCTATTTAAAGCGGGTGAAAAATTACGTTTACGCTTTATTAACGGTGCGGGTAATAGTTTTTTTGATGTGCGAATTCCGGGATTAAAAATGACTGTTGTGGGCGCTGATGGTGGAGATCTTGAACCTGTTGAGGTTGATGAATTTCGCTTTGGTCCTGGCGAAACTTATGATGTCATCATTGAACCCACGGAATCTGTTTACACTCTTTTTGCACAATCAATGGAACGTAGTGGTTATGTACGTGGCACTCTGGCGATAAAAGCAGGGTTAAACGCGCCAGTACCTGAGGTTGATGCTGTTCAGCCATTGACCATGGGAGATATGATGGGGGGTATGGATATGTCGAATGATATGAGTGCGATGGATCATTCTGCGATGGATATGTCGGGTGACATGAGTGCGATGACTATGAATATGCCGGGTGACATGAATGCGATGACTATGGAGATGTCGGGTGACATGAGTGCGATGGATATGCCTAATGCGCGTAGCAAGGCATCTCAAACGGTGCGCCATGCACAGCAAGAATATGGTGCGTCAGTGGATGCGCGGGTTGATACACCTCGTATTACATTAGATGATCCCGGGGTGGGGCTACGTAATAATGGTCGCCGTGTATTAACACTTGCAGATCTGAAAAGCAAAGGGGGTGAGATAGATACTCGTCCCGTAGACAGAGAGCTTGAACTGCATTTAACGGGAAATATGGAACGCTACACTTGGTCTTTTGATGGTGTTGAGTTTGGCAGTTCAACCCCAATTCATTTAAATTATGGCGAGCGTGTACGTATTATTTTACATAACGATACGATGATGACACACCCTATGCACCTGCATGGCATGTGGAGTGATTTGGAAGATTCTGACGGTAATTTTTTAGCGCGTCGCCACACTATCCCAATTCAACCTGCACAACGTGTGAGTTTTTTAGTCACAGTGGATGCTAGAGGGCAGTGGGCTTGGCATTGTCACCTTCTTTTCCATATGGAAGCGGGGATGTTCCGCAAAGTGGTGGTCTCATGATATTTATAAATAACGTTAAAAAAGTGAGTTTGGTGGCATTTTTTATCTTGCCACTGACAGGCAGTTTTGCAGATGAAACGACTGAGCAAGAGCATTCGGCTGTTAATGATTCAATGGCTGAGATGGATCATTCACCAATGACTCGCTTACCGACTTTAAAAGCGTCATCGCGTAGTGCCGATCAATATTCTAATGGCTATACATTAGAAGATGCACCTTACGGTTTGGCGGGTCCACGGCAGCTGAAATTGGCAGATGAACTCCTATTTTGGGGGTTAAAAGCGGATCGAATAGAATATGTTAATAGTGGCGATCAAGACTATCGCTGGATTTACGATACACAATTTTGGATAGGTAGTGATTACAATAAATTATTACTCAACGCCGAAGGTGAGTTCGATAAAGATGGCAAGTTAGAAGAGAGTAGCAGTGAGGTTTTATGGAGCTATGCGCTCTCAACTTTCTGGAATACACAGCTTGGGGTGAACTACACAACCAGTGACGCACCTTCGCAAACATGGTTGGGAGCAGGAATTTCAGGACTTGCACCCTATTGGTTTGAGATTGATATGATGGCTTATGTTACTAAAGGCGGACAAAGTGCCTATCAATTAGAAGTAGAATATGAGCTATTACTGACTCAGCAGTTAATTTTGCAGCCACGTATCGAATTAGCTGCTTTTTCAAAAAATGATGATCAACAGGGGCAGGGAAAAGGGCTTTCTGAAATGATTGCTGGGTTACGTTTACGTTATGAAATCAGTCGTCAAATAGCACCTTATATAGGTGTTGAATGGCAAAGTACACTCGGTAATAGTGCCGATATGCGACAGCAATCAGGTGAAAACAAGCAACAAACAAATTGGATTGCAGGTTTGAGTTTTTGGTTTTAAATCGTCTAAAAAAGGAAAGTAACATGAAAAAGATAGTCGCGTTTTTATTAATGAGTTTATTAGCTGGGCAAGCTTTTGCGGGGGCGGGTCATGGTAAACAAGAGAGTGTTGTTGGTATGCCGGGTCATGCTGATGAGGTAACACGTACCATTAATGTAACGCTCAACGACTTAATGCGCTTTACTCCTGATAATATTAACGTTAAAAAGGGGGAGACAGTGCGACTTGTTATTACTAATAAAGGGCAGTTAAAACATGAACTTGTGATTGGTGAAACGCAAGCACTATTGAAGCATGCTAAAATGATGCGCTCGATGCCAGATATGCAACATACCAGCCCTAATACTGCGAGTTTAGAACCGGGTAAGCAAGGCGCTATCATTTGGA
The DNA here is from genome assembly GCF_000420245.1 of Psychromonas hadalis ATCC BAA-638. Taxonomy (GTDB): domain Bacteria; phylum Pseudomonadota; class Gammaproteobacteria; order Enterobacterales; family Psychromonadaceae; genus Psychromonas; species Psychromonas hadalis. The sequence goes on from NZ_ATUO01000005.1 coordinate 29,861, forward strand.
CGTTTGATAAGGCTGGTAGTGTTGATTTTGCTTGTCTTATTCCTGGTCACTGGGAAGCGGGCATGAAAGGTGCGTTTTCAGTTAATTAATCCTCTGGCATTGATGTAGGTCGATTAACCACGAAAAAGTCGCCTACTTTAATGTCGTTTAATCAAGGTGGTCAATGAAAATATTAATTGTAGAAGATGAAGCTAAAACAGGCTCCTATTTGCAACAAGGGCTTACAGAGTCTGGTTTTATTGTCAATTTAGCCTGCAATGGGGTTGATGGTTTATTTTGCGCACAAACAGAGCATCATGATCTACTGATTCTTGATGTGATGTTGCCTCAGCTTACCGGCTGGGAAATTTTACAAAAATTACGTGCGCAAGGGGATGAAACACCCGTGATCTTTTTAACTGCACGTGACAAAGTAGAAGATCGTGTCAGAGGACTGGAACTTGGTGCCGATGATTACCTCATTAAACCTTTCTCATTTTCAGAGTTATTAGCACGAGTGCGCACTATTTTAAAGCGTGGTTCTAAAAGTAGTGAACAAAGTATCTTATCTGTTGCAGATTTAACCTTAGATCGCCTAAAGCGACGCGTGCAACGTAACGGGCAAAATATAATATTAACGGCAAAAGAGTTTGTTTTATTGGAATTTTTTATGCGCCGTCAAGGTGAGGTATTATCACGCGCATTGATAGCATCAGAAGTCTGGGATATGAACTTTGATAGTGATACCAATGTCATTGATGTATCGATTCGTCGTTTACGTAATAAAATAGACCGCCCTTATGAAGTGAAATTATTACAGACTATCCGAGGTATGGGATACTTACTTGATCTCCCCGAGGAAGGTATTTAATTATTCATGTTTAAGTATTCACTGACACTGCGTCTCACTCTTTTTTTCACTATTGCCATCCTTTTGTTATTAAGTGGATTATCTTTTTTTGTTAGCTCCGCTATTGATGCACATTTTATAGAGCAAGATAACCATACCTTAGAAGAGAAAAAAGAGAGCTTTAAAAACGCTTATCAACAGAATGCTGATCTGGCATCACTTTTTCAAATTGCAAAAAATCACACCGGATTAATATTCTTAGTTAAAGGGGTCAGTGAGCAATTTCCAATGGGAAAAAAGGAGGCTCTTTTCAAGTGGCAAGACAAAGAAAATCGCTATTTAGGCCTGCCCTTTTTATTAAAAGAGGGTTCTACACCCATATTGCATGCTGTTTTAGCGATAAATATTAATCATCACCAACAATTTCTAGATATTTTTCATGCGATATTATTAAAATTTATCTTATTTACTGGGGGAATAGGCGGATGCCTTGCGTGGTTTTTAACGCGTAAAGGGTTACAGCCATTGGTCAAGTTAAGTAAGCAAGCATCACTGATCTCGTTACAAGATCTCACGCAACGTATGCCTGAAAAGGGATTACCTATTGAGATACTATCGTTATCAAAAACACTCAATAAAATGTTACAACGGTTAGAAGAAGCGGTCGGTCAGCTTTCTCACTTCTCCTCGGACATTGCGCATGAATTGCGTTCCCCGGTTAATAATTTAATGACACAAACGCAAGTAAGTCTCAGTAAGCCACGCAGTAAAGCGCAGTATGTTGACCTTCTCGCTTCAAATGTTGAAGAGTTTGAACAGCTTTCTCGAATGATCACTGATATGCTTTTTTTAGCTAAATCAGATAACCACGCTTTTCAGTTTGATAAAAAAAAGCTGGCACTACATGACGAATTGTTACAGTTAATTGAATTTTATGACGCACTAGCAGAAGATAATCAGCTCCAGATAAAAATAGAAGGTGAAGCCTATTTTACAGGTGAACAACGGATGTTACGCAGGGCATTTAGTAATTTGCTTTCAAATGCTATTCGTCATAGTTATACAGGGAGCTGTATTGAAATATCCTTAACAACAGATCAGCAGAGTATTACTATTGAGATCAAAAATAGGGGGGAAACAATCTCTGGCACAGATCTCCCCTATCTTTTTGACCGCTTTTACCGTGTCGATAAATCACGCACACATAGCAAACACTCAGGAGTCGGGCTGGGGTTGGCAATCACTCGTTCTATTATCGAAGCTCATGCAGGCAAGCTATCCGTCACCTCTTTTGATGAAGAGACTATTTTTAGTATTAAGTTTTTACTACTTGAGCAATAAGAGTCATTAATTCGTTACTTTACCCCGTTGCAGTGTTTAATTGGTCTCGGCTAAGCCAAGTTTTCTCTCTGATAGATAATAAAACAAGCTATTCTCATGCTAATAATAACATCTGGATTATCTTGCATACTCGCAACGCTAAATTTTGGGGCATGGACTGGTAACGGGTATATATTATTTAATAAATAACATTAATGTTGTTATTCAAAAATAGTCTTATGATTAATTACCCCTCAGGGTCAATCAGTTCCATACTTCTTAACGTCATTATTGATAAAGGAGCGAGCAGATGATAGTTGCAAGGTGGACGATTGATGCTAAATTTGGACACAAGCCTGATGTACTTAATTCACTAAAAGGATGGTTTGAGCAGTTTGGATCACAAATAGGTTGGAATAAAGGTAAATATCGAATTTTAGTGGGCTCTATAGGGGCATTAGAATCACAAGTGATATCAGAGATAACCCTTGATAACCTCTCTGAGCTAGATGAGTCTTGGAAAAAACTGGGGGAGTTATCTGGGCATAAACAGTGGAGTAAAGAGCTAGAGGCTCATATAGTATCAGGTACTCAAAAATGGGAAATATTTAGTGTAGAAACATAAGTGCTAGATTATCTATTTAAATCAGGCGTAGTATGACCGCTATCCTGATTTAAAGCTGATATTCGTGAAGACGTTACCATCCTATTTCCTATCCCGTGCAATGCTTTTTCTGTAGCCTCCCATGCACCGCTTCATAAAAATGATAGCGCAAAGATTATTTACCCTGCAAAACTAGAATAATAGTCTGTATAGATATACACTGTGTATGTTTACAGTCCCATTCTATTTGCGAGGTAAGTGATGAAAGAGTTAACTAAACGTCAAGGTGAAGTTTTAGAAGTTATCAAAGATTGCATCAATAAAACCGGTATGCCTCCCACACGTGTTGAGCTTGCGAAAATTTTAGGTTTTAAAAGTGCAAATGCGGCCGAAGAACACCTGAAAGCGTTAGCACGTAAAGGTGCTATTGAAATTTTATCGGGTACTTCTCGTGGTATTCGTATTGTGGAAAGCCACAAAAACAATATTGTCCCTATTGAAGAGGGATTGCCTTTAGTGGGTATGGTCGCAGCGGGTGAACCTATTCTAGCGACAGAAAATGTGGAGTCTCACTATGATGTTGATCCAAACTTGTTTCATCCCTCTGCTGATTTTCTTTTACGTGTGCAGGGTGAGAGTATGAAAGATATCGGTATTATGGATGGTGATTTGTTAGCGGTGCATAAAACCCAAGATATTAGTAATGGACAGGTTGTTGTGGCACGTGTTGGTGATGATGTGACGGTGAAGCGCTTTTATCGTGAGGGTAGTCGAGTGACACTGAAAGCAGAAAATGATAAATTTAATCCAATAGAGGTAGACCTCGAATATCAAGCATTTGATATTGAAGGGATTGCTGTCGGTATTATCCGCACAAGTGATTGGATGTAAATTTAAAGGATTAATCATGAAAAAAGGGTTGTTGGGTGGTTTTGTTTTTTTAGTGGTTATGGTTAGTATTTTCCTAAAAATAGGACTGACTAATACTCTTTCTGATAACCCCTCATTAGTGATGCAAACAGAGGGTAAAATTTTACCTGACTTTGCGTTTGAGATGGCAGACCATAAAGTTTTCAACAATGAGAGTCTACTTAATCACTGGACGCTGTTGTTTGTTGGTTATACATTCTGTCCTGATATCTGTCCCACTACGTTGGCTGATTTAGACCGCGTGTATCCTGAATTAAGTAAACCTCCCTATGACAACATTCAAATTGTATTTGTCTCCGTTGACCCAAACCGTGATAAAGCCAATAACCTTGCTGAATACGTAAACTACTTTAATCCTCATTTTCTTGGGACAACCAGTACTCATGAGCAACTGTTCCCTTTTGTACAAGATCTTGGTTTGGTGTATAGCATTGTGGATGAAGGTGACAGTGAAGATGCTTATTACTTGATTGATCACAGCGCTTCATTAGTACTGGTTAACCCACAAGGTGAACATCAAGCAAGCTTTAAAGCCGTATTAAATGAAGATGGCATTCCACATGTTGATATGGATTTTATGGTGGAAGATATCCATAAAATAATTCAAGTTAAACAATAAGGATCGGCTTCAAAATTACTTGTGCTTTTGTTTTCAAAATAACCAGTCATTTCAGGCTTTTTGAAAACAATTTAGCGCAAGTTATTATGTAACGATTCCTAAGTGGCTATGCTAGTAACTGTATTCATTTTGTGGGCTAACAATGAAAAAAATTCTACTAGCAATAGCATAAAATTCACTGTGTGAGTCTATTCACTTTGCCCTTTCTCAGAAAAACTATCATGTTGATGTTATTGATAATGGCCAAGATGCTCTTGATTTGATGGCTCAGAGGGACTTTGGTCTGCTTATTGGCTGTTTGAAATTGCCCGCTATTGATGGATTAACTTTATCTTCACGATTACGCGATCATGTACAGTGTCGATTTCCCCCTGTACTGCTTCTGCTTGATGGTGTTGTTAGTCAAAATGAGAGTAAGTCTCTGTATGGCAATATCAGTAGTACCCTTAATATCCCCTTTAATATGGATGAACTGCTGTTTAAAATAGAGAAGTTATTACCCTGTCAAAAGTAATCGCACCTGCTCGACTTTAAGAGTACTTATGGAAGTGAAACGTTACTATTTGCCTTAATTTTGAGGTATGGGTTAAGTGCCATTGTTCGTTATTGATATAGCGACAGGCGGGAGTCATATCTTCAAGGAGTTGTTTATGAAAGAGCAATTATACCAATCAGAATTGATTATTCATGGAGTTACCCACACTCTATCAGAATGGAAAAATCAACTAATTTTAGTGGTTAACACCGCTACTAAGTGTGGTTTTTCATCACAGTTTAGTGAGTTACAAGCACTGCAAGATGAATATGGTGAAGCGTGTTTGAAGGTGATTGGTTTCCCCTGTGATCAATTTCGTCATCAAGAGCCTGAAAATGATGAGAGTATGGGTAAATTTTGTGCATTAAATTTTGGTATTAGTTTCGATTTAGCACACAAAATTGAGGTTAATGGTCAGAATGCGGATCCTCTTTTTCAAGCGTTAACATCACTTGCTCCAGGTTTATTAGGCAGTAAAGCTATAAAGTGGAATTTTACCAAGTTTTTAATCAGTGCTAATGGGGAACAAATATTACGTTTTGCACCACAAACAGCCCCGAAAAAATTAAAGGCGGATATTAACAGGATGATGGTCGTTAAATGATAAATATAAAAAATAGCTTTGAATGGATTGCCACTACATTATTAGCACTTTATTTTTTAATACCTGGCATGCTTAAATTTTCCACTTGGCAGCAACATATTGAGATGATGCAGCTGCATCAACTGCCAATGCCTGTACTGTTGTTATTTTTTGCAGCGGTTTGGGAAGTGGTCGCAGCTATGCTACTTTTAACGCGACGTTATGTGGCTTTTAGTGCTTTATCTTTGGCGTTATTAACTTTATTTATCAATGTGGGTATGCATGATTTTTGGAACCTTGATGGCATTGTAAGAGATCATGAAATGCAAAATTTCATTAAAAATTTAGCTGTTTTTGCAGGGTTATTGTTACTAAGTAGTCAGCATTGGCCAAAAAATAAGCATCTAAGATAAACTCATTACCATTCAAGGCTTCTAGTAACGAAATGTCTTTTTGATCGCCGTTAGTGACTGAGCAAAGCAGTTTGATTCGCAACGGGTATGAGTTTACTTGTCATTGTAAGTTATTTTACCAGTGATTTACTCCAAAACAGCGCATTGCCCTGTGCTGGGTCGAGCTGGTAATCCGCATAACCCAGTTTTTTATAGGCATTTTTTGCAATTTCGTTACCTGATAAAACCTCTAAGGTAATTTTACAATACTTACGTTGCTTGGCTATTTTTTCAATTTCAGAAAACAACATTGTAGTAAGCCCTAAACCGCGAAACGCTTTAAAGACTATAACATCATGAATATTGAACAGTGGCTTGCAATAAAATGTTGAAAATCCCTCAATAGCCGTTAACAGTGCAGCTGGCTTGTCCTCTTTGAAAATTAATAAAGTAATCACATCATCGCGTTTTAATAAACTACTTACTAAATTCTCTTTAGCAAAGTCGGAAAGATCTTCGCCACCCCCCATTGGATCGCAAGCGTAATGAGACATGAGTGATAAATAAGCGTTAGCATGTTTTTCGTTGGTTAAATCCGTTTCAACAAGAGTAAACATTTGAAATCCTTTGGGAAATTATTTAGAACTACTATCTCATAATCATTATGCCTAATGAAACATTAATGTTAGACTTCTAGATGGCTAAATTAGAAAAATTAACATTTATGGAGTTGCTTATGCCTATTCGTATCCCCGATGATCTGCCCGCCACAGGAATTTTAAAATCTGAAAATATTTTTACCATTTCAGAATCTCGTGCAAGCCATCAACATATTCGTCCTCTACGTGTTTTAATTTTAAATTTAATGCCTAAAAAAATAGAGACAGAAACGCAGTTGATGCGTTTGCTTTCTAATACACCGCTACAGGTTGATGTTGAGTTAGTACGTGTTGATGCGCGTGCGTCACGCAATACACCGCAGGAGCACCTTGACAAATTTTATGGTGATTTTGAGCGTGTTAAAAGTCAAAAATGGGATGGCTTTATTATCACAGGTGCCCCACTGGGAAAAATTCCTTTTGAAGATGTTTATTACTGGGAGAAGTTCAAAGAGATTGTTGATTGGTCGCATCATAATGTTACCTCAACCCTCTTTTTATGCTGGGCTGCACAAGCGGCACTGACCCATCTTTTTGATATTAAAAGAGAAACACGTGAAACGAAGCTTTCAGGAATTTACAAACATAATACCTATAACCATCATCATCCTTTAGTGCGTGGTTTTGATGACCAATTCTGGGCACCACTCTCGCGTTTTGCTGAATTTGATTCTAAAAAAATAAAAGCCAACAGCGATTTAACTATTTTTGCAGATAATGCTGAAACCGGGGTTTATCTGGCTGCCAGCCCTGATTGTCGTCAGGTATTTATCTCTGGTCATCCTGAATATGATGCTAATACATTAAATAATGAATACTTACGTGATTTGGATGGCGGGACTAATCCTAATTTGCCTGTGGATTATTATCCAGAAGACGATGAGAACCAAATTCCGCGTGCAAAATGGCGGAGTCACGGTAACTTGTTGTATAGTAACTGGTTAAATTATTGTGTTTACCAAGTAACGCCATATGACTTAAATGAGTTGAAATAAAAACTGTGACATAGATTAAAAAACACCTTAAAAGCGTCTTTTTAGACTGGCATAAATAAGTAGTCATCCTACACTTAATAGTAATTAAAGCGTTACAAAGGAGAATAAAATTAGTACCTAGCACAGTGATAAATGAATAGCCTTAGTCGTTAACATATAAGAGGCAATTGGTAACTTAAGAAGTTCGACATAATTGATGCAACTTCAACGCACTAAAATAGTGTTTATTACCAAAGGATTTTATTACTGATAATCTAAAACAGAGATGGAGGCATTGTTATTACTTCTTATCAGTTTTTAGTAAGGCAAACACCCAACGAGGCGTTACCAAGGTAACGCATCCGCTCAACGGAGCGATCGGGAAAGGTCTTTTTTATTTTGGTGGTTTAGTCCAATAAAATGACTGAAATAAAATGCTGGTTGTCGATTCAACTTTCAAATGGAGGGATAAGATATTTTTACTTCATATCAGTTTTTAGAAAAGAGTAATCAACTTTAGGAGTTTGTTTTATTAAGCAACTCATCGCCAAATTGGCATATTAGTTACTCTTTTTTGTTATGTGATAGTCGATCATAAAGTAAATGGTTTTTAAGTTTTACTGTGGAATTTTCCGTTTTATACGGATTTAGTGTCTTTGGTTTTTAAGCCTGTTTTTTGTAAACACTTTGACGTTCTTAAGTTTATGTTTATAGGGATGATGGAGTAGCAATACTAATGGAAGGTGAAAGACCGTGAAACTGTAAAATAGAATCACTGTTTATAATGATGACATTACCCAAGCTCTTTTAAGATAAAGCGAACTGTAATTAGTTCGCTTTTTTTATGCCTAATTTTTAGCCCTCTTTTTTCTCATGTTGTTCATGACAATATTTCAATTTATCACTTCAGTTACCGAAATACTGACTGTTACTTTTATGTTAAACTGCGCCCTCTATTTTATGAATAAAATTGTAAGGGATACTATGTCAGCCATCGATCGCAGCGCATTAATTAAATCACAGTTACAGAAACATATTCTGCTTATTGATGGTGGCATGGGCACCATGATTCAAGATTATAAACTTGAAGAGGAAGATTATCGTGGTAGCCGTTTTGCCGATTGGAAATGTGACGTAAAGGGTAATAATGATTTACTGGTTTTAAGTCAGCCAGAAATTATTGAAAATATTCATAAAGAGTACCTTGATGCAGGAGCAGATATTCTTGAAACAAACACCTTCAATGCCACTACGATTGCCATGGCAGATTACCAGATGGAATCACTCTCGGCAGAAATTAACCGTGAAGCCGCACGTATTGCACGTAAAGTGGCCGATGCCAAAACGGCTGAAACGCCAGATCGCCCGCGTTTTGTGGCTGGCGTTTTAGGACCCACAAATCGTACTTGTTCTATCTCTCCGGATGTCAACGATCCCGCTTTTCGTAATGTGAGTTTTGATGAATTAGTCGAAGCTTATACAGAATCTACACTGGCTTTGATTGAAGGTGGCTGTGACCTGATTCTGGTCGAAACTATTTTTGATACCTTAAATGCAAAAGCCGCTGTTTTTGCCATTAGCGGTGTGTTTGAAAAGTTGGGTTACAAATTACCGGTGATGATATCGGGTACTATCACTGATGCCTCGGGGCGTACTCTGTCTGGACAAACAACCGAAGCATTTTATAACTCATTGCGTCATATTGAGCCGATCTCATTTGGTTTGAACTGTGCGTTAGGCCCTGATGAACTGCGCCAATATGTCGCCGAGCTGTCGCGTATCTCAGAAACGTTTGTTTCTGCACATCCTAATGCAGGTCTGCCTAATGCTTTTGGGGAATATGATTTAGAAGCTGATGAGATGGCGGAACATATTAAAGAGTGGGCGGAAAGTGGCTTTCTCAATTTAGTGGGTGGCTGTTGTGGCACCACGCCTGCGCATATCAAAGCGATGTATGATGCGGTTGAAGGGGTGACTCCACGTGCTATTCCTGAGATAGAGGTTGCATGTAGACTGAGTGGTCTCGAAGCGTTAACCATCCGCAAAGACTCACTGTTTCAAAATGTCGGTGAACGTACCAATGTAACGGGTTCAGCACGTTTTAAACGTTTGATTAAAGATGAATTATACGATGAAGCGTTAGATGTCGCGTTACATCAAGTGAAAGCGGGCGCTGATATTATTGACATTAATATGGATGAAGCGATGCTTGATTCATTGTATGTGATGAAACGTTTCTTAAACCTCTGTGCCTCTGAGCCAGATATCTCTCGTGTGCCTATTATGGTCGATTCCTCTAAATGGGAAATTTTAGAGGAAGGGCTGAAATGTGTGCAAGGTAAAGGTATTGTTAACTCTATTAGCATGAAAGAGGGGGTTGATAACTTTATTCGTCAGGCCACCCTGATTCGTCGTTATGGTTTTGCCATGATAGTGATGGCTTTTGATGAAAAAGGGCAAGCCGATACCCGCGCGCGTAAGTTTGAAATTTGTAAAAAATCTTACGATATTCTGGTCAACCAAGTGGGTTTCCCACCCGAAGATATTATTTTTGATCCTAATATTTTTGCCGTTGCCACGGGAATTGAAGAGCACAATAACTACGCGGTTGATTTTATTGAAGCGGTAAAAGATATTAAAGAAAACTTACCACATGCGATGGTGTCGGGCGGTGTTTCTAATGTGTCATTCTCCTTCCGTGGTAATAACCCCGTGCGTGAAGCGATTCATGCGGTATTCCTCTATTACTGTGTGAAAAATGGCATGGACATGGGTATTGTTAATGCTGCACAATTAGCAATTTATGATGATATTCCCGCGGATTTAAAAGAGGCAGTTGAAGCCGTTGTTTTGAATAAAAGTCTCACCGCAACCGATGATCTACTCGAAATTGCAGAGAAATTTCGTAATGCAGGGCAAGAAAAAGTAGACGATGGTAAAGCGCTTTTATGGCGTGAACTGCCTGTTAATGAGCGAATTGCCCATGCGTTAGTGAAAGGTATTACTGAATTTATTGTCGAGGACACCGAAGTTGCTCGCCAGAATGCCGATAGACCGATTGAGGTGATTGAAGGCCCGTTAATGGATGGCATGAATATCGTTGGTGACCTATTTGGTGAAGGTAAAATGTTCCTGCCACAAGTGGTAAAATCGGCACGGGTTATGAAACAAGCAGTGGCTTACCTCAACCCTTATATCGAATTAACCAAAGAGAAGGGCGCAACCAACGGCAAAATCGTCATGGCGACGGTAAAAGGTGATGTACACGATATTGGGAAAAATATTGTTGGTGTTATTTTACAGTGTAATAACTATGAAATAATCGATTTAGGCGTGATGGTATCGACGGAAAAAATCATCAAAACTGCAATTGCTGAAAAAGCAGATATGATTGGTTTGTCTGGTCTTATCACGCCATCACTTGATGAGATGGTTTATGTGGCCAAAGAGATGCAACGCCAAGGGTTAAAACTGCCGTTATTGATTGGTGGAGCAACGACTTCCAAAGCGCATACCGCAGTGAAAATAGAGCAAAACTACGATGAACCCGTGGTTTATGTTTCTAATGCATCTCGTGCGGTGGGTGTTTGTCAGCTATTATTAAACCCTAAAACTAAACCTGATTTTGTGGCGAAATTGGCACTCGATTATGATCGTGTACGTGTTCAATATGCCAATAAACGTCCGCGTAGCAAGCCAGTTTCACTGGCGCGTGCGCGCTTTAATTGCGCTAAAATTGACTGGAAAAATTATGTACCACCGACACCTAATAAACTCGGTGTGCAGGTCATTAAAAAAATGTCGATTAAAATATTGCGTGAATATATCGACTGGACGCCGTTCTTCATGACATGGGGTTTAGCGGGGAAATATCCACGTATATTAACCGATGAAGTGGTCGGTGAAGAAGCGACTCGTTTGTTTGCTGATGCATTGGAAATGTTAGACACCGTTGAAGCGCAAGGTGAAATCTCAGCATCGGGTATTGTGGGTATTTTCCCCGCCAACAGTGTCGGTGATGATATTGAAATATATACCGATCAGTCTCGTAGTGAAATATTACAAGTTAGTCACCAGTTACGCCAACAATCAGAGAAAAAACCGCCTTTTATTAATCATTGTTTAGCGGATTATATTGCGCCTAAATCGTCAGGTGTGGCGGATTATATTGCCACCTTTGCCGTTACGGGCGGTATTGGTGAACGTGAAGTAGCAGACAGATACAAAGCGAATAACGATGATTACAATGCGATTTTAGTACAAGCGATTTGTGACCGACTTGCAGAAGCGTTCGCAGAGTATCTGCATCAACAAACGCGTAAAGATTATTGGGGTTTTGCTGCGGATGAAACCTTAGGCAGTGACGAGATGATCCGTGAAAAATACCAAGGTATTCGCCCTGCACCAGGTTATCCGGCTTGCCCTGAGCACACGGAGAAACAGGTGATTTGGGACTTAATGAATGTAGAGAAAGAGATAGGCATGGAGCTGACTTCGAGTTACGCAATGTACCCCGGTGCTGCTGTTTCTGGTTGGATATTCTCGCATCCTGAAAGTCGTTATTTTGCAATCGCACAGATTCAACAGGATCAAGTGGAAGATTACGCAAAACGCAAAGGTTGGGACTTATTAACGGCTGAACGCTGGTTAGGACCTAATATTAATTAACCCAACCTTTGTATTTATGCCATCTCAATTGATGGCATAAATATTTTTTATAACACAATAACCTCACGCTTAATCAATTTCGCAAAACCACCCACTTTAACATTACTAATCTTGCTATCTGTTATCGCAACCGACGCACTTAATAAACTGCTACGCCTCATACTTCTCCCTTGCTGAAATAGGCTATTTTCTATTTTTAAATGCTGATAAAGATAACAAGCTAACGCCCCACAAGCGCTACCTGTTGCGGATTCTTCATCAATACCAACTAATGGTGCAAAGTTGCGACAGCTTGCGCTTACTTTTTCTGTTTCTGCATTTAATTCAAAGAGGTGTAAACCTATTATGTTTTTTTCAAAACAGAATTTTTTAATCAAAGGCAAGTTCGGTTTAATGGTATCGAGTAGACCGAGTGGTATAGGTATGAACAAATCAGCTAAGCCTGTTGATAAGACTTCAATCGGTAACGTGTTTATTAATTTTTCAGGTTTTAAATTTAGTAATGGTGCAATTTGTTCAGAAGAAAATCGTGCTAATGTTTTAGGTAAAATTTGTTGCATTATCACGCCACCATCCGCTTTTAGCGTGACAGATAAAATGCCTGCTTTGGTGCGTTGTTGATAGTCACCTATACCGACTATTCTTTGTTCAAAGAGTAGATAAAAAAGTGCTAAGGTTGCATGACCACAAAAATCGACCTCTGCTGTTGGGGTAAAAAAGGAAACAGAAAAGTCTACCTGTGGATCAGAGCAAACAAAGGCAGTTTCAGAATATCCTGCTTGTTTGGCTATCTGCTGTTTTTGCTTATCGGAGAGCTTATCGGCATTTAAAACCACACCTGCTAAATTTCCACCATGGCCATGGTCTGTAAAAGCACTAATCGTGTGCAGTATCATTTCCATATTATCTCCCTGTTTTTTTGTATAAATTTAACATAAAAGCAACGATTCAGCATTTTATAGCATTGAATTTGATGAGAAAGAGATAGCCGTAGTAACCGTTAGTTCATTATTAGATAGTGTCATTAATCAAGCTAAAGTAGGGTAAGAGGTGAATGTGAGTATTGTGGGTAATTTGATTCTTAATGAAGTGGTGGATATTCGATTTTAGATTGTTCTGCAATATATTACTTTTCCAGCGAACCACTGCTGATGAAGATGCCCCTGAAAGCTCTATTATTTGATTATTAGAATAATTTTTTTTCAACCATTAATTTTTTATATTCTAATTTTTGAGCATGTGTAAATTTAATGTGTACTTTACGAGTTGCATTGGTCATTTTAATTTCCTGTTTTAATGAATTTAAGAGGTTATCAAACCCTCTAAATTTATTAAACCATTACACGTTATGGTTTTACCAACAGCGAACTACAATAAAGCATATTATGCACACTACTTTTATGTTGAGAGAACCCCCAAATAGGTATCAAATTCATTGACCTATAAAACAACATATCCTACCATTTGATAACAAAAGTACCTATAAAATATCTTATAGATACATAAAAGGAACAGATATGAATCCTTTCAGTATTAATAAAAAAATCATGACTATGAGCGTGATATTGCTCATAGCCGCAGCTGTACTTATCTATTCAGTGATGCAGTATTTAGCCCTGCCAGTGATGCAACAACAAGTTCAACGCGAGGCTAGAGCTCAGGTGGCGACTACGGTAAATGAATTGAGAGTATCGTTGACTGACGCGTCCTCGCTGACCCAGAGTCTTGCGGGATTAGCACAATCACTGCCGTTAGAGCAACAATTATTCGAAAGTTATTTTCCTGCGCTAGTCGATAAATTTTCCGATAGTAGCATAGCTGGTGGGGGCATATGGCCTGAACCTAATGCTTTTACAGCAGGCATCGCAAGGCGTTCTTTTTTCTGGGCCCGTAGCAGCAGTGGAAACTTGAGTTTATTAGATGATTATAACGACCCTGCTGGGAGTGGCTATCACAATGAAGGTTGGTATCAGGTAGCTAAAAAATTAGCACCTGGCCAGTGCGCATGGTCGGAAGCTTATGAAGATCCGATCTCGAAAGTGCCGATGGTTACTTGTACTGTAGCAATTCAAAGAGATGGCGCTTTTTGGGGGGCTGCAACTGTAGATCTAATGTTATCGAATTTAACAGAACTTTTTACCCAACAAAATGAAATGACCGGTGGTTACAGCTTTGCCGTTGATCAGACCGAACAAATTGTTAGTTTTCCACAGATCCGCACTAACAGCCTAGCGATGACGACACTGGCTCAAGCCTTGAAAACTGATAACAGTTTAGCGCCGCTAGCTAAGGCCATACGTACAGGAACTGAACTCTCTATTATGCCGAGTGGAGTCGTCCCTGGGGATAGCAGTATCTTAATATTGCAAAAATTAAAGCAACTGGACTGGACCATTGGTATGCTGCTACCTGACAGTGTAGCTCAACAACCAGTACAAAAGTTAGCAATCAGTTTATATGTAACTATATTTCCCGCTCTGCTTATCTTCGTTGCTATTTTCACTTGGTACAGCAAGGTTGTGCTGGGCTGGATTAAAGACACGACAAGGCAGATTAAGTTACTTTATAGTGGCGGCTCTGCAGCCTGCTTAGAAATTAGTTCAATGGATGAAATTGGTCTGTTAAAAGAGGCAGTCAATGAATACGGCAGTTATCTCAATAATTTACTTGATGAAATTGGTACCGAAGCTAAGGGTATCAGCAAAGAGGCTGATGGTTTAAACCAGTTGAGTATCACCCTCCGTGACCGCGCTACCGCTCAGATGGATGAGAGCAATATGTTGGCTACCGCTATCCATGAGATGTCTGCCAGTGCTCGCGATGTGGCACAAAACACCGATGAAGCAGCAGGGACTGCAGAAAATGTCAATGCCTTAGTTTCTCAGGGGCGAGAGTTAGCGTTACAAAACGGGAGCGCAGTACAAAATCTAGCCGAAGCACTGGATGAAACATCGGGTGTGATTGATAGATTGTCGGCTGATAGCCAAAAAGTTGGGGTGGTCTTAGATGTGATAAAGGCGATATCTTCCCAGACCAATTTGCTGGCTTTAAATGCAGCTATTGAAGCGGCCAGAGCTGGTGAGCACGGACGAGGCTTTGCGGTAGTGGCAGATGAAGTGAGAACATTAGCTGCCAGAACTCAAGATTCTGCCGCCGAGATTGAAAATATGATTCAACAATTACAAGAGGCGGCAACAAATGGTGTAAAAATTATCGCCAGTAGCCAAAGCTTGTCGGCCGAGTCGATTCAGCGTGTCGATAAAGTTGTCGAATCCTTTGAAAACATAGTAGAAGCTTTCGATAATATTAATCAGCGTACATCAATGATCGCGTTGGCCGCCAATGAACAAGCGAAAGTTACGGATGAAATTCATGAGTTGGCCGAGCGGATTCGTGGCATTAGTGAGCATAACGCTACGGATGCTGCCAAGCTTACTGATATGAGCAAGATCTCTTTAGAGGCATCGAGTCGACTTTATCAGCTCAGCAAAGTATAAGAAGAATACACGCTCTTTTATTGGTAATTTTACCTTAAGCAATCGATGTGCGACAATTTATTATTGCAGTTGAGGCTGCAGTCTTGTTTATGTATCGATTGTTGTCCAGTATGGAATAGATGGTTTTTCAGGAGTTAAAAACCATCTATTGTCACGACTGAAAATCAAATAAAAAGTTGCAATATTTCTTATAGTGGATCTGTGTTAATAAATTATTAGTGAAAACATGAGACTCAATGTTCAACCTGAATTCTCATTTATAATTTACTGAACTTGATTTTTCATCAATTTAGCGCCCCCAAATTTAAGAACACCTGATGGAAACATTAAGTGTTCTTTATCTCTAAAATACAGTCATACCTGTCTAGATCCGTGATCTTTGAAAATGCTTTTCAATTCAATAAAAACATTGAAATTTATTTTAGAAGGATCAAACTAATAAAATGTAAATATCTCTGACCTACCAAGAAAAATTAGCCTTAGAATCACGCCATAAAAAATGCAGTGATAAACGAGAGTGTGACTGAATTAAAGCGATTTTATTGTCAGATGAAGGTTGGTCAACAACGATGATCTCTTAAGTTTTACGAAAGCACCCAACAAGCATTATTCGCCACCTGAATGATTATGCCTCTCACCAGAAAACCACATCAGAAAAGGGTAGTTCAGATAGTTAGCTCAATGATGTACAAACCGAATTGGTTATTGAAAATTTGAGTAAGATTACTTACTTTCATATGCATGATATTCGAGAATATATAAAAGACACTTTTGACGTAGAGTATTCAATTCCTGGTTTGCAAAAATGGCTTCATCGCAATGGGTTTAGCTACAAGCAATTTAAAGGCGTCCCACACCAATATGACCAAGAAAAGCAAGACACTTTTGTTGAAAATATAATGCGCTAAAAGCGCACGTAGCAAGCGATTAGCCCATACTTTTTATGGATGTCACACACCCAACGCAGGCAACTAAAGTAAGTTGTGGCTGGATACGAACTGGGATAAACCGATAGAAATAACAAGTAGTCGAACTCGATTGAATATTGTTGGTGCAATCAGGTTAGGTCATTTACAAGATGCGATAACGAAACAATATGCCACAGTAAACGGTGAATCTATTATTGATTTTTTAAAGTTGATAAAAGAGCAGTATGTAACAGATAAAGCAATCCATTTAATACTTGATGGTGCAGGATATCATCGTAGTGATGTCGTCAAAACTCAAGCGAAAAAGTTCGCAATTATACTACATTATTTACCGCCTTACAGTCCCAACTTAAACCCAATAGAACGGTTGTGGAAGGTAATGAATGAGCATGCAAGAAATAACAAGAATTTCGCAATTGCCAAAGAATTTTGACAGAGCATTGATAATTTTTTTGATGATGCATTACCTCAAATTGGACATACTTTAACGAGTAGAATTAATGACAACTTTCAGACCTTCAATTTTTCATCTTGAATGATGACGGGTATATACGAGGATTTTTGTTTCCTTTTTACCTTTATGATGGGTAATCAGCGATTTACCTTACTGCTACTAAGTCAGCTTGTTTGCATATTGATGACGCAAATAACTTATTATTCCTTTCCTTATAGGTAAGATCTCTCTATCATGAATGATCCATTTTTACCGTTGGTTACCTAGATGCCTAAGATCACTCAGCAAGACATTTCCACCAGTTTTGGTCGCAACATTATCGACCGTGGCACTCGCTATTTTAAAGAGAGTCGCGTCCTGTCTTGTGAGTTTGATGACGAAAAAAGTAAGCTTAGTGGCAGTGTAAAAGGGGGATCTGAAACCCCATACCAAACCAGTGCGACTATTAAACCCTCTAATAAGGGCGGGTTTATTATTCACAGTACTTGCTCATGCCCTGTGGGGTGGAACTGTAAACATGCGGTTGCGCTATTACTTGCTTATCAAGCAGATACCCCTAATTATAATATTGAAAACAGTTATCAAACTTGGTTTGAGATGTTGCAGGGGCAACTCGATAAAAAACAACCGACTGTGGTCGCAAGTGCTTATCAAGGTTATTTCCGACTCTCTTTCATTAAAACCGCTTATAACCATGCATTACAATATATTCAGGTCGAATATGGCTCAGTGCGTTTTCTTAAAAGTGAAAATGTCAGTGTTTTTGCTGAGAAAGACCTTATCTCTGTGGTTGACAATGAAACATGGATGGAGAGTTACAAGTGGGTAAAGCCTGAAGATATTAATATCTTACAACTGTTACTTTCTAAAGAGGGACGGGTTAATAAGTTAGCTAAAACCACTATTCATACCGAACATGATCAACTCGCACTACAAAAAATATTAGCGACTGGGCGCTGTTTTTGGTCTGAGATGGCATTGCCTGTTGTGGCTGCGGAGCCTAAAGTATTACAACTAAATTGGCAGAATGAAGAGGAGCTTAAACAGCTTCAATTGAATTTAACCGACAGTGAAAACTGGCTACTTATTCCGACACCAACTCCCTATTATATTGATACTGACAGCGGTTTTATTGGTGAGATAGAAAGCGAGTTTGATAGAGAGTGGATCTTATCACTTATTCAGACGCCACCGCTTGCGGCCGAGCAGTGTGAACATTTCACCGAGCAAGTTTCGCTGCGTTTTCCGCAGACTGTTTTGCCAAATCCTATCGCTTATCAAGCGCGTGAATTAGATGCTCCGCTGAAAATAGAGTTCAGTTTAAAAAGTAAAATGGTTAAAGATAAACCGTTGTTTATTGCACGTCTGTCTTTCTTCTATGGTGAATTGCAACTTGATCCCAGCATACTTGATGAAAAAAGCCGTGATCAATTTATGTTTAACAATGAGATTGTCACTATTAATCGTGATGTTGAAGCGGAGGTTGTTGCGCTACAGGAGTTTGACCAACTGTGCTTGTTAGATCTGTTTCTCTACGATGATAAACAGCCAAAATCAAAAATGTTATTAGGTATTTTACCTCCTGAATTAGGCGGTTCTCAACAGTTTCAGTGGCTCTCTTTTTTAACGGCTCACAAAGCACGTTTAGAGGTGTTGGGTTGGCAGTTTAATATCGCCAATGATCTGGTCTTAGAGAGTGAGCAGATTGATAGTATTGACATTGCAATTTCAGAACAGGGGAACTGGTTTGATTTAGGTGTTTCCATTGAGGTTGAAGGTAAACGTATTGAGCTATTACCGCTGTTACTTGAGTGGTTACGTAGCAATGAAAGTTGGCAACAAAACAATTTTGATATCTTATTAGCGCAAGCAAATGGTCGTCCGCTACGTGTGAAACGTAGCTCTATTCAGCCTATTCTCTCTATTTTACAAGAGTTAGGTGAAGTGAATAATGATCATATTAAACTACCACAAAGCCAAGCAGCACTGCTTGCGCAACTTCCTGAGATTAATAAATGGGTGGGTGGCAGTCATGTGAAAGCGCTGGCTGATAAGTTAGCTACCTTTACGGGCATTGAAACCGTTGAAGTGCCAGAGGGATTACAAGCGACACTGCGAGATTATCAATTGACGGGTTTGAACTGGTTGGTATTTCTTAATGAGTATGGATTTTCTGGTGTACTTGCGGATGATATGGGCTTGGGTAAAACAGTTCAAGCATTGGCTTATCTGCTTTACAAAAAACAGCATCAACAACTTAATGAGCCTGCGATTGTTATTTGCCCAACGTCGTTGGTGGGTAACTGGTTAAATGAAACAAAGAAATTTACCCCGGATCTGAATGTGCTGGTTTTACATGGCGCAGATCGTCATCAGCATTTTGCAAAAATTACCGAGTATGATTTAGTGATCACCACTTATCCGTTAGTGGGTCGTGATTTTGCACAATTGGAAGCGATTACTTTTTCAGATCTTATTTTGGATGAAGCGCAAACGATTAAAAATCCATTGGCAAAAATGACTAAAAGTATCAAACAGTTAAATGCAAAGCAGCGGTTATGTTTAACGGGTACGCCGATGGAAAATCATCTTGGTGAATTGTGGTCACTGTTTGACTTCTTAATGCCGGGATTTTTGGGCTCGCATACTACTTTTAACCGTTTTTACCGTAAAGGCATTGAAGGTGAGGGTAATGTGCAGATACAGGAGTGGTTGATTCAAAAAACCCAGCCATTTTTACTGCGTCGTACTAAAGATGAAGTGGCGAAAGAGTTACCTGCGAAAACCGAGATCATTCATAAAGTGATATTACCCAATGATCAGCGCACCTTGTATGAAAGCATTCGTATTACCATGGAAGCAAAAGTACGTGATCTGCTCAAAGAAAAAGGCATGGCGCGTAGTCGTATTGAATTTTTAGATGCGCTGCTTAAACTTCGTCAAGCGTGTTGTGATCCTCGCTTGGTAAAATTAGAACATGCACGGGGCATTAAAGGCTCTGCAAAATTAGATTTCTTAATGGAGATTGTGCCTGAGATGATTGAAGAGGGAAGACGTATCTTAATCTTCTCTCAGTTTGCCACTATGTTAGGGCTGATTGAGCAGGAACTTAATGAAAAAGGTATTGAGTTTGTAAAACTCACAGGGCAAACACGTAACCGCACCGAGATTATTGATAGGTTCCAAACGGGTGAAGTGCCTGTGTTCCTTATCTCATTAAAAGCGGGAGGCGTAGGTTTGAACCTTACCGCCGCCGATACAGTGATTCATTATGATCCGTGGTGGAATCCTGCGGTTGAAAATCAAGCAACAGACAGAGCATATCGCATTGGTCAGGATAAGCCTGTATTTGTGTATAAACTAATCTGTGAAGAAACCGTTGAAGAGCGTGTACTTGCGCTACAAGCTCGTAAGCAAAAATTGGCTGATAGCGTCTATGGTAAAGAGCAGGAGGAAAAATATGCACCCGATAACAGTGATGCATTGCTGAAGTTGTTTGAACGTTATTGATAACATACCTCTGAATGTTATGAGCTATTATGGAAGTGAATGATTTTTAATAAGGGGCAGATTCAACCTTGAAGTGCATAACCGCTACGCCACTAGTGCGGTTATGTGTCCTGCCATCATTTGAAGCGGGGTTTTAAAAAAAAGCTTCTTTCTCGGCCTATTATTCAGCTGTATTAAATTCACCCTGACATCCTCATTGCGGACCAATTTAAAGTCGGTAGATTTTGGCCAATATTGTCGTAAAAGTCCATTGGTATTCTCATTTAATCCTCGTTGCCAAGAGCAGTAAGGATCTGCAAAATAATAGTCACAGCTAAGCTCTTTAGATACCT